>NZ_CP026604.1:1573067-1887681 GCF_003063625.1 Saccharobesus litoralis
CAATAATGCGTTTACCATTTTCTAATTCGGCCACTAGGTGTAAATGGTCGTTGACTACTGCGCGTACCGTACCTTGTACGTTAACCAGTTTAGAGAACAGAAAAATAATCTGATCCAAATTTTGTTGGTTGTTCAAATAGCCGCCCGACAAGATTAAGTTACCTATGCTTGCACCTCGTAGATCAAAACCTTTTGGCATATTTTGGTAAAACACGTTGAGTTGGGTGCAAATTAGGTTGCGCATAGGGTTGGCTATATCGTTTACTAACTCATCTTCGCCAGCGATCATGTTTTCTAATCGGCTTAGCAAACTTTTGTGTTTTTGTTCTATCGGCAATCTAAAGTTAAACAAACGATAAATTTCAGGATGGCCGGTGATAGATTCATCGGCTAACGCCATTAATCTGCTACGTAAATCGCCAATAGCCGGCATATTAAACGCATCACGTAATTTAGCTGAGCTACCACCAGAATCGAAAGGCGTTACCAAATGGGTCGAGTTATGCGTATACAGTTTTAGTATGCGGCTCAAGCCATTAAGTGCTGAGCCGCCGCTAAAAAATAAAATGCTAGGGCCAAGCTCAGGTATTTTTTGATAGCGGCTCATACGCATAGGATCAGGAATAGTGACTTGACGGCTAACTTTTATATGACTCATGGGTGTTGTTGGTCCTAAAGCTAATTTGGCTGCTAAAAAGAATGGCGTAATGTGTATGTAACAACGTTAGCTGTAGCTTGTCTACCTTATCTAACCCTGATTGGTAATGAGGTTATTTTTAACCTAAAGATTGTTATCAGCAATGTATCAATAATGTAAGCTATTTGCTATTGATAGTTTTTAGGTTTGTTTTAAGTGTGTTGCCGCTGTAAACGTGTTGAGTAACTTAGACAGAGTGAAGGCGATAACCATAGCTAAGTTGTTGCTTTTATAGACATTAAACTTCATTAAGGTTCGATTATTAGGCGCTATTGTTCTAATACAAGCGAAAAATTTAGCTAAACTATATTGGTAATGTAGGTCGAGATTTATTGGGATCGTTAATAGATCGTGTTGTTGCAGACTTTTATAAATTTCGATCTACATTATTTTGTTCCACTCTAGTTTAACTAACAAATACCTGTTCAAAAAAAACAGCGCTTTTCTAGGGCTGAATTTATTTAGGCTAGCTCTTGATTTGTCGATGTAATATCGCGCCCATTGATGAGCTGTGGTTAAATTCAACTATTCTAAATCTATCTGTTCGGTACGGTGGTTCATTATTCATTCATTTGATAACGATAATACTATGCACACCGTTATTGGTGTAATACTGTGATGAGTCAAGTTAACAGAAAATGTTGTTGTTAAATTCTCATGTAATATTGCTCTGAACCATTTGTAAATACAGGTTTACAAAAATATCGTCTTATTCGAATGGCGATAATCTTGTCATTCTACTTCTCAGTTTTACTAAGCTTCGCTTAACTTGTTTATATAGTCAAAGCGATCAGGTTTTAGGGGAAGCCGTCAAGCTTCGAATTCCCATGAGCATATGCTCTATTATGTGATTGGGGTGAGTAAGCGCTGACAATGAACCATAAGACCTGAGCGAGAAGACTATAAACTCTATTTTTACGTGAGCGAAGAGGTAGCGCATGCTGTTTAACCCGTTAGGCACAGATGGCTTTGAGTTTGTCGAGTATACCGCCGCTAATCCACAAGGTATCGAGCAGCTTAAATTGCTGTTTACCCAGTTAGGTTTTGCGCAAGTTGCTAAGCATAAATCTAAGCAGGTGTGGTTGTTTAAACAAGGCGATATTAATTTTATTGTTAATGCTGAGGCCGATTGCCAAGCGGCGGAGTTTGCAAGCAGCCATGGTGCTAGTGTTTGCAGTTTGGCATTTCGGGTTGAAAATGCGCGTTTGGCGTTAGATTACGCAATTAATCATGGAGCAAAACCCTTTACAAGTCGAGTTGCGGCGATGGAGCTTAATATTCCCGCCATTTATGGTATTGGCGATAGTACATTGTATTTGGTTGATCGTTATGGGGAACAGGATATTTATCATATCGACTTTGAGTTTTATCCCGACTGGCAATCAAAAGTATTGCAACAAGACGTGGGACTGACGCAAGTCGATCATCTCACTCACAACGTTTACCGCGGTCACATGGACCAATGGGCTGACTTTTATCAGCGTATTGGTAACTTCCAACAAATTCGTTATTTCGATATTGAAGGCCAACTGACAGGGTTAGTGAGCCGAGCTATGACATCGCCTTGCGGCAAAATTCGTATTCCTATTAATGAGGCCACTGATGAACAATCACAAATTGAAGAATTTCTTACGGCTTATCACGGTGAGGGTATTCAGCACATTGCGTTGAGCACGCGAGATATTTACCAAACAGTAGAAAAACTCAAGGTTAATGGCATACAGTTTATGCATACTCCAGCTATTTATTATCAAAATTTAGCCGAACGTATTGGCCAACATAATGAAGATATGGGCCGTTTGCAGCGTGAACAAATATTAATGGATGGCTCATTGGGTAAAGAGGGGCTGTTACTGCAAATTTTTACCAATACCGTTATAGGTCCGGTGTTTTTTGAGATCATTCAACGCAAAGGTAATCAAGGCTTCGGCGAAGGTAATTTTCAAGCTTTGTTTGAATCAATAGAGCAGGAGCAAATCCGCCGAGGCGTCCTAACCGATAAGGCCAGCCAGTCCCATTAATGGTTGCAAACTGGGTTAACGTTAACTAACCAAAATTGATTGGGAGTTCATTATGCGACAGTGGATAAAACCTTCACATTGTGAGGGACAAGTGTCAAAGCAAGCCCACGCGGATTTACCCGATCAGGCGATCTATGAGCGAGAAATTGGTCGAGAGGGTTTTTACGGCCCTGCCACACATATGCATCACAAGCATGCGCCCACGGGGTGGACAGACTGGCAAGGTGAGCTAAAACCACGGTTATTTAATTTAAATCTGTGTGTTTGTCATAGTCAATTGCCTTGGCAGCAGGTGCCATTGCTAGAGAATCAATATTGTAAGCTAAGGTTTTGGCTTTGCGAAAATGACATGGCGCAGTTGGTACGTAATGCCGATGGTGATGAGTTACTTTTTGTGCATACTGGGCATGCTCAACTGTTTTGTGACTACGGCCATCTTAGTGTGAGTGAAGGGGATTACGTATTGATCCCCCGTGGCACTATGTGGCGGTTGGACCACACTGACAATTTGCGGCTTTTAATGATTGAAGCCACAAATAGCCATTTTCAATTGCCTGATCGTGGAGTGTTAGGCCAGCATGCGTTTTTTGATCCGGCCATGTTGCAACGCCCGCAAATTGATGAAGCGTTTATTGAGCAACAAGACGAAAAGCAACATCAACTAATTATTAAACGTCATGAAAAGTGGTCAACCTTGACCTATCTATTTAACCCTTTGGATGCTGTGGGATGGCATGGTGATCTGTCAGTTGTCAAAATTAACTGGCGTGATTTACGCCCTATTACTAGCCATCGTTATCATTTACCGCCCTCAGCTCATACGACTTTTGTTGCTGAGCAGTTTGTGGTGTGTACCTTTGTGCCTCGTCCGATTGAAACTGATCCGGGAGCATTAAAAGTGCCTTTTTACCATAGCAATGATGATTTTGATGAAGTCCTGTTCTACCATGCTGGCCACTTTTTTAGTCGCGACAATATTTCCTCCGGTTGTTTGACTTGGCATCCAGCGGGCTTTACGCATGGCCCCCATCCCAAAGCCTTTACGGCTGGGTTGCAAGGTAGCAGAAAATATACGGATGAAGTGGCGGTGATGATAGACTGCCGCCATGCGTTAACAACTTGTGATGGGTTATTAGCGGCGGAAGATCCTAATTATGTTAATAGCTGGCAAGCTTAAAACCTAAGGTATAGTCTTCTCGCTCAGGTCTTATGGTTCATTGTCAGCGCTTACTCTCGACTTTGGCTCCTGCGTCGTTCTACTACCTAAATCCATTTAGGCAGCCCCAATCACATAGTAGAGCATATGCTCATGGGGTCTCGAAGCTTGCCTACATGGATGTAGGTAAGGAGCGTGAGCACGGATGCGGTAGCTTTGACGGCTTCCCCTAAAACCTGATCGCTTTGACTATAAGTATTTATGTTTTCAGCAATAAGAGAATCAAGATGAAACTAGCAAGCCTTAAAACCAACCAAGAAGGACAATCTAGCCGCGATGGTTACTTGGTTGTTGTAGATAGAAGTTTACGCTTTCAGGTTGATGTTAGCCATATTGCTGAAAATATGCAGCAAGCGTTAGATAGTTGGGCTAATGTTGCGCCCGTATTGCAGGCGATTTACGTTTCACTTAATCAAGGGCGAGTGCAAAATGCTCAGCCGTTTGACGTAACACAATGCTTGTCACCTTTACCGCGCGCTTATCATTGGGCCGACGCCAGTGCCTATGTCAATCACGTGGAGTTGGTACGTAAAGCGCGTGGTGCAGCAATGCCCGAAAGCTTTTGGCATGATCCACTGATGTATCAAGGTGGTTCCGATACGTTTTTAACCCCGAACCAAGATATTTGTATGCCGACAACCGATTGGGGTATCGATTTTGAAGCGGAATTAGCGGTGATCACTGACGATGTGCCTTTTGGAGTGTCTGCGCAAAATGCACAGCAACACATCAAATTACTGATGTTGGTCAATGATGTATCGTTACGTAATTTAATTCCTGCAGAACTCGCAAAGGGGTTTGGTTTTTATCAAAGTAAACCTTCTAGCAGTTTTTCACCTGTGGCGGTTACGCCGGATGAATTAGCATCAAATTGGCGAGACGGTAAAGCACACTTGCCGATGCGCTGTTATTTAAATGACGAATTATTTGGTCAGCCGAATGCAGGCATAGACATGACGTTCAATTTTTACCAACTGGTGGCTCATGCGGCTAAAACCCGCGCATTAGCGGCAGGAACCATTATTGGCTCTGGCACGGTTTCTAATTGCGATCGTGCGTTGGGCAGTTGTTGTATTGCAGAACAGCGCATGCTGGAAATATTAGAGTTTGGGCAGGCAAAAACCTCATTTTTACAGTTTGGGGATACAGTTAAAATTGAAATGCAAGATGAGCAGGGAGCCACTATTTTTGGGGCAATACAGCAAAAAGTGACGCGCCGAGCAGAAAGTTAGTTATCTTGAACTAAACTAAGGTTAGTTCATTCTCAACTTGGGTTTGCTTGTGAAACTTTACAGTTATTGGCGCTCTTCAGCGGCGTATCGCACCCGTATTGCATTAAATTTTAAACAACTTAACTACAAAATTGTGCCGGTTAATTTGGCGCCAGACAGTAACGAGCAGCAAACCGCCACTTATGGTGAAGTTAACCCAGCACGATTAGTGCCGGCGCTTGACGATGACGGTTTTATTATTCACCAGTCAATGGCTATTATCGAATATTTGGACAACAAATATCCGCAACAAAGGCTGATCCCAGAAGATAGTCAATCCGCCGCTCAAGTTAGAGCTATTGCGCAGGATATTGCTTGTGATATTCATCCGTTAAATAACTTGAGGGTTTTGAATTATTTACAAGATAAAATTGGCATAGACGACAAGCTAAAGCAATCTTGGTATCACCATTGGTTACACACTGGGTTTGCAGCGATTGAACGACAATTGCGTCATTGTGCTGGGCATTACGCTGTGGCTAACAACTTTAGTTTAGCTGACGTGTGTTTGGTGCCTCAGGTTTACAATGCCTTACGCTATAAGCTGGATATTTCACCTTATTCTATGATCCAGCGCGTGTATGGTCATTGCCTAGAACTTGAAGCGGTTCGCAAAGCCAAGCCTGAAATTCAACCAGATGCAGTTCACAGCCGATAACTTAAATACTTAGCGGAGGTAACAATAATGAAGAGAATAGGCTGTGTTAGTTCCATCACTGAAATGGATGTTATTGCCCGTGTACCTTTGTTTAAACAGTTGACCTCGCAAGAGCGCAGTTTTATTGCCGGCGACGAAGTGGCATTTTTTCAAGCGGATAAAGGTGATTTTGTTATTCGTGAAGGTGAATCCGACAGGTGCTTTTATGTCTTGCTATCAGGTGCCTTGCAGGTAATAAAGCATGAGCAACACAAACAAGTGGCAGTGATAGAACCTGGAGAATTTGTCGGCGAAGTGGCGTTTGTGACTAGTCAAGCCCGAACAGCCGATGTTATCGCCAGTGATACTTGTATTCTATTAAGGGTTGACCAAGCCTTAATGGCTAAATTGCCTGCAAAATTAAAAGAACGAATTAACGAGCAATTAATAAGTGCATTGGTCAGCCGAGTGGAGCATCTTACTGAGCAAGTATTTGATTTAAGTGAACAACTGGAATGCGCCATGCAACAAGACGAGGACCAAGCGGCATCTGTGCATATCGATGGTCAAGAGCAAGTTAAAGAAGTGTTTGGTGGTTAACCCTATTGATCCAACAATTTTGTCTTACGAGGTAAGTTTTTACCCCAAGTGACAATATAAATCACGCCAATAATACAACCGAATATTGTGCCAAATAGGTGGGCATCGGTTGCAACATTTGCATTAATTAGTTCGGCGACTTGCATACTACCGCCTGCAATTTGTTCCCAAATGACTTTACCAATAACAAACAGCAGAATAAGTTCGCCACCATTGACTTTACGTTTGATATCTTCAATGGCACCAAAGCAGAAAAGACCATGCAAAATCGCGGAAAAGCCAACGTAATGAGTATAACTTTGCCACATAACAATGCTAGCGGAAATGGCTAAACCGAGCAGCAAGCTAACAATAGCTAATTTGTATTTAGCATAATATTCGCCATGTAAAGCCCATACTGCCAGTACACCACCTAAGTTGAGCAAGCTGTGATAGGTATTACTGTGCACTAAATGGCCGGTAATTAAACGCCACCATTCACCATTGTTACTAAGAGCTGGAATTAAAGCCCAGCTAGCGTTTAATTGTGTTTCACCAGCCGTTGTCAGCAAAATAAGTGCGCCAAGGGTAATAAAAGGCAGACTGAATTGGCGTTGGTAAGGCAGCTGTTTTATGATGGCGAGCATTATTAAAAAATTCACTTATTGGCTGATTGTAGTTAGATGTCACGTGTTATTTGCCAAACTTGCTTTCGACCGCAAAAAGCATGTATTTGTCACCTAGTGCAGGTTGTCGAAAATTCGGCTTCGGTGCGTATTATTCAACATTGTAAGGAAGTAACACAAGCCAAAGGCACGGCAAAGTTGGCTGAGTTGTGTTTAAGTCGTTGCGAAATCGAAGTGATCAATCCAGAAACTCAGTTTTGGCAACTAGCGACTAACCAAGTGGTGTTATTTCCAGCTGATAATGCTATTGATGTTGAAAAGTGGTGGCAGCAGGTCCAAGTTGCTGAGCGTAATAGTCCAACAGTAGATGGTGATAAACGGAACAAAGTGGCTGTGTTCCATGAACCTAGTATTGTTTTGTTAGATGGTACTTGGCGCCAAGCGAATCAGTTGTTGCGTGCTTGTCGTAATTTACAAAATGTGCAGTTTATTCGTTTATGTCCGACGATAATTGATGAAAAAGCGTCTAATCTTCGTGATTTGTCGTCAATATCGCCAGCATCGAAAAAGAATAGCCAAGTTCATACAACAGAGCCAGCGACAGGTTATGCAAGGTTGCGTAAAGCAAAACGTACAGATTCTTTGTCGACTATACAGGCTATAGCCGCTTGTTTAATTAGCAGCAAAATTGATAAAAATGCCGGTTTAGAACTAATAAAAATATTCGAACGTTTTGTCGATTTTCAATTAAGGTTTCGCCCGCAATAGGGTGTTTTATTATGTTTAAAAATATTATTCGATTAACACCCAATACGTTATTCGCTTGCTTAATGACAGTATTCGCGGCGCTATCTACAATCAGCTGTGCGTCAAGCTCTATTGTTCAGTCAGAATCAAGCATAAGTAGTAACAGGAAAACCCCAGCACAAATTGAAACACGAGAACCTGAAGCTGCGACAGGCGTTACCCAGCAGCAACTTGTGGTTGCCGAAAAGTTTATGGTCGTGGCGGCTAATCCTTACGCCAGCCAAGCGGGCTTTAATATATTACAGCAGGGTGGTGATGCAATAGACGCTGCGGTTGCTGTGCAAGCCATGCTAACCTTGGTTGAACCACAATCATCAGGCATTGGTGGCGGTGCCTTTATTTTATATTGGAATAATCAAGCAAAAAAATTATTCAGCATTGATGCGAGAGAAACGGCTCCAGCTGCCGCCACACCTGAGTTATTTTTGGATGAAACCGGTAAACCAGTTAAATGGATTAAAGCGGTTGTTGGAGGGCGCTCAGTCGGCGTACCCGGTGTTTTAGCTGGATTAGATTTGGCGCACAAACGCTGGGGAAATCTGTCATGGTCAGCCTTGTTTGACGATGCCATTGAACGTTCTGCTAATGGTTTTAGCGTGTCACCTCGTATGGCGAAAATGGTTGCTATGGCCTATAACCCAGGAATTAAACAGTTACCTGAAGTTAAGCGCTATCTATATCCAAATAACAAACCCGTGGCGGCAGGGCATCTACTGAAAAATCCTAAACTGGCGCAAACGTATCGGATCATCGCAAATCAAGGCGCACAGGCTTTTTACCAAGGACAACTCGCTGAGTCTATAGTTAGTGCGGTGCAAAACGCACCGATTGCGCCGGGTACATTATCGCTCGCTGACTTAGCTAATTATCAAGCGGTTTATCGTCAGCCTATTTGTGCTGAATATCGCCAACAAAAGCTCTGTGGTATGGCGCCGCCTAGTTCAGGAGGAACTACAGTATTACAAACATTGAAGCTGCTCGAACCCTTTAATTTAGGTAAGCAAGCTAATTCGCTAGCCGCTATTCATCTTATTAGCCAAGCTGCGCGTTTAGCGTTTGCGGATCGTAATCGTTATATTGCTGATCCTGATTTTGCGCCAGTACCGGTTGAGCAAATGTTTAACGACGACTATTTAGCAACGCGTCGCCAATTAATTCAATCTAATCAGGATATGGGTAAGGCTGTAGCCGGAGTTTTGGCGCCAGTCGGCAGTGATAATGCGATTGAGCGGCCAAATACCAGTCACTTTTCTATTATTGATAAGCAAGGCAATGCTATTTCGGTGACCACGAGTATAGAGATGGCGTTTGGTTCTGCATTAATGGTCGAGGGCTTTTTACTTAATAATCAATTAACTGATTTTTCATTATCGCCTACTCAAGGGGGGAAATTAGTCAGTAACCGAGTTGAGCCTAATAAACGGCCTCGTAGCTCGATGGCCCCTTTTATTGGTTTTGATAAACAAGGTGAGTTATCTATGGTGCTTGGCTCTCCTGGAGGCTCTCGTATTATCAATTATGTCACGCAAAATATTATTGGCATGATTGACTGGCAACTCGACCCATTGCAAGCCGCTAGCCTGCCACATTTTACTCATCGTAATGATTATCTTGCGTTAGAGAAAGCTACTGAAATCACTGAGCTAGAGGTGCAATTATCGGCTATGGGGCACAAAGTGAAAGTCATCAATTTAAATAGCGGCGTTCATACCATCCAAGTAAAAAACGGCAAGTTGTTGGGAGCGGCAGATCCGCGGCGTGAAGGAGTCGCGTTAGGACAATAGCAGGAAAATTTGTAGTTTTATTGGCTTAGGCAATACTTAAGACAGGTGAAATGTCTTTTTAAGAGCGGCTAATGACTCAATATTTGATTGCGATTGATCAAGGAACAACGAGCTCTCGCGCTATTTTATTTCACGAAAATGGCCAGATCGAGTGTACAGCTCAACAAGAATTTGAACAAATATATCCTGAGAATGCATGGGTTGAGCATGATCCGACAGCCATTTTGTCGTCTGTACTATCTGTTTTGCAGCAAGTTGTGAGTTATGCTCAACAAAATAATTTGTCCGTTGCAGGTATCGGCATCACCAATCAACGTGAAACCACTATAGTTTGGGATAAAACCACGGGCAAACCTGTCTATAACGCGATTGTTTGGCAAGATCGGCGCACGAGTGATTATTGCCAACAATTAAAAAAACAAGGGTTAGAACAGCAAGTTAGCAGTAAAACTGGATTGCTGATCGACCCTTATTTTTCCGCTACTAAAATTCGTTGGATTTTAGATAATGTTGCTGGTGCCAAATTGCGCGCGCAACAAGGTGAACTAGCGTTTGGCACGGTTGATACTTTTTTATTATGGCATCTGACTGGTGGCCGAGAATTTAAGACTGATGCCAGCAACGCATCACGCACAATGTTATTTAATATTCATCAACAAGCGTGGGATGCCGATTTACTTTCCTTGTTTGATATTCCTGTGAGTATGTTGCCACAAGTGTGTGACTGTGCTGCGCATTTTGGTCACACTGATCGACAACAGATAGGAGATAGTATTGCTATTTTGGCGATGGCCGGTGATCAACAAGCGGCGATGATAGGGCAAGCCTGCTTGCAACCAGGTGCGGTTAAAACCACATATGGTACAGGTGCGTTTTTAATGCTGAACACGGGAAATCAGGCGGTACAGTCGCAACATAAACTACTCACCACTGTTGCTTATCGATTAAACGGCAAAGTCACTTATGCGCTAGAGGGCAGTATATTTGTTGCCGGAGCGGCTATTCAATGGTTAAGGGATAAACTACAAATTATTGATAGTGCAGAGCAAACGAGCCAGTTAGCACAGTCATTACCCTTAGATCACGGCGTTTATACTGTACCGGCTTTTACTGGATTAGGTGCGCCTTATTGGGACCCTGATGTGCGCGGTATGATCTGTGGCTTAACCCGTGATTCAGGGAATGCAGCCTTGGTTAGCTCTGCTTTGCAAAGTGTAGCTTTTCAAACATTGGATTTGTTAAATGCCATGCAAGCTGACAAGGCAAATGTGCAAATTTTGAAAGTGGATGGTGGCATGACGGCGAATACTTGGCTTTTGCAATTTATAGCTGATATTTGCCAGTGTCGTGTAATGCGTCCAGTAATATTAGAAACCACGGCACTTGGTGTCGCTTTACTGGCTGGTTTACAAGCTGGGGTGTACGCCAACTTAGAGCAAATTAGCCAGCAATGTTTGATGGATGTTGATTTTTCGCCAGCAATGGATCCCCAGTTGCGCGCAAGCCTTATATCGCGTTGGCAACTGGCGGTGCAATTAGCCAGTCAATTTAAGTAAGTCATTTTTATGGAAAAAAACTCTTTACGATCAACTGATTATGATATTTGTATTATAGGTGGTGGCATTAATGGGGTGGGTATTGCACGAGAGGCAGCGTTACAGGGCTTGAAAGTATGCTTGCTGGAACAAAATGATTTGGCTTCAGGTACTTCCTCGGCAAGTAGTAAATTAATTCATGGTGGATTGAGATACCTAGAACATTTTGAATTTGGCTTGGTAAAAAAAGCACTGGCAGAGCGCGAAGTGCTATTAAATATGGCGCCCCATATTATTTGGCCGTTGTCTTTTGTTTTGCCGCACCAGTCTCATTTACGCCCTGCATGGTTAATAAGAATAGGTTTGTTTTTATACGATAATTTAGCCAAGCGCTCTATTTTACCCTCATCCCGAGTACTTCAATTTGATGAAAGTTCACCCTTACAGTCACATATACAGCATGGTTTTGAATATGCTGATGCGTGGGTTGATGATGCTCGATTAGTGGTGCTAAATGCGCTTGCTGCTAGTGAGTTAGGGGCGGATATTTATAATTATACGCGCTGTGTTAATGCTAAAGCTGTTGCTGGAGTTTGGCGGGTGACACTGCAGGCGACAGCAACTGAATTACCGCAAACAATTACGGCGCGTATGGTTATCAATGCGGCAGGTCCTTGGGTCAATAATGTGTTTGAACAGGTTTTGCAACAACCGATTGAGCATCAAATTCGCCTTGTTAAAGGTAGCCATATTATTGTGCCTAAACTCCATGAACAAAATAAGGCCTATATTTTACAAAATGCGGATAAGCGCATCGTTTTTGTCCTGCCTTATGAACAAGATTTTTCGTTAATTGGTACTACGGATATAGAGTTTAAAGGTGAACTACAACAAGTTAGTAGTTCGGAAGCGGAAAATCGCTATTTAATCGAGAGTGTAAATAGCTATTTTAAAACGCAATTGCAAATTCAAGATATTGTTAGCAGTTATGCTGGTGTGAGACCTTTGCTCAGCGATGCCGCAGAACAAGCGCAAAAGGTGACGCGAGATTATAAATTAGCCTTGGATAACCAAGGCTCGGCTCCTTTACTCAGCGTCTATGGCGGTAAAATTACAACATACAGAAAATTAGCACACGAGGCGATGCAATTGATAGCGGATGTTTTTACTATTCAGCTCCCCCGTATCACGTCTGAATTAAGTCTACCGGGTGGTGATTTTACCTGCATCAACGCTTTACAAGGCGAAATAGAAGGGCGTTATCAATGGTTACCCAGTCAGCTTTTACAACGATTACTTAGAAGTTATGGTACGCGCTGTTTTGATATTTTAGGCGACAGTCAGACCCTTGAAGCGCTGGGGATGGATTTTGGCCACGGATTGTATCAAGCCGAAGTTGATTATTTACTCGATACTGAATTTGCTAAAACGCTAGATGATATTCTTTGGCGCAGAAGTAAACTTGGGCTGCGCTTAGAGGTAGCGCAGCGTAATGCGTTGGCGGACTATATAAATAGCTGTTAACTAGCGTAAGGATCTGACTTTATTTTTTTTACCTTCCAGCCATCTGCCTGCTTGGTCATTTCAACTGTTTTTAAGTCTTTCATCTTGCGGCCATCATAATGGCCACTAAAAAATAAAGTCACTTTAGCGGATTTAGCCGTTTTTTCGATTAATGGTTGGCCGCGTCCTGTTTTGTCGATTTCAATAACGACTTGATCATATTTCATATTGAGCACGTGGCGTTGCACCGCAGATGCCGTTTTATAATGCAACATAATGCGTTTGATTTTCGGTGTTGTGTAAGTGACCGCTTTGTCTAAATCTTTTTGGTTGTATAAAGCTTCAAAAAACTCAATGGCCACTTCTTCAGGGGTTGGTCCTAAATCTGAAGCGGATTGATTACAGCCGAATAAAGAAAATGAAAATATTAGGATGAAAATTTTTAGGTAATGAGCGTGATTTTGAAAAGGCGACATTACAACTCCATAAATGCGAATGACGAAACGCTTGAAATGAATTTTCGGATGAATAAAGGCGTAAGTAAAGCGCTAGAAACAAAAAAGCCAGTAAAAACACTGGCTTTTTAAAAGGATTGCGAGCTTTGTACAGATTATTGCTCTAATTCAGCTTCACTAAAGAAACCGGCAAATAGAGGGCTAGATAAATAACGCTCAGCTGAACTTGGTAAAATAACAACGACGTTTTTACCTTCGTTTTCTGGTAATTCAGCAACACGCTTAGCAGCAACTACCGCAGCACCAGAAGAAATACCCGCTAAGATACCTTCTTCTTTCATTAATTTGTGCGCCATTTCGATAGCTTCATCGTTAGAAACGGCTTCTACAGAGTCAACCATGTCTAAGTCAAGGTTACCTGGAATAAAGCCAGCGCCAATACCTTGAATTTTGTGAGGACCTGGTGTTAATTCTTCACCTGCTTTAGCTTGCGCGATAACTGGTGAATCAGTTGGCTCAACGGCAATTGATTGGATCGCTTTACCTTTGGTGTTTTTGATATAACGACTGACACCTGTGATAGTACCACCCGTGCCAACACCCGCAACGAAGATATCGATTTCACCTTTAGTGTCTTCCCAGATCTCAGGACCTGTTGTTTTTTCATGGATCTCTGGGTTAGCTGGGTTTTCAAATTGTTGCAATAATACGTATTTATCGTCAGACGCAACAATCTCTTCAGCTTTAGCTACGGCACCTTTCATGCCTTTAGGGCCTTCGGTTAATACAATGTTAGCACCTAATGCTTTAAGTAATTTACGACGCTCTAAGCTCATTGTCGATGGCATAGTTAAGGTTAGTTTGTAACCTTTAGATGCTGCAACAAATGCTAATGCAATACCTGTATTACCTGAAGTTGGTTCTACGATTTCTTTACCTTCAGTTAAGATACCTTTCTTTTCAGCATCCCAAATCATGTTCGCACCGATACGACATTTTACGCTGAAGCTTGGGTTACGTGATTCAACTTTTGCGTATACGTTACCGCTAGTAACCTTATTTAATTTAACTAGTGGCGTGTTGCCAATTGATTGTGGATTATCTTCAAATACGCTCATTGTTCAGCTTGTCCTATTTTTTTAATGAAGTAGGGGGAATTGCTATGATTAGCAATTTTGAATATCAGTTCAAAGCTTAAACCTAAACCGAGTAAACAGAAGTGTCAATTTGTTATAATAAATAGCGAACAGAGTATAAACGCGTTTTCACTGTTGGAAAGTCGTATTAAGAAGGTGCGGTAAAGAAAAACGCCAGTGGAGTCACTGGCGCTTTGGAGGCACTATGTATTTATGCTTCGCAGTTAACGACTGAGTTATCAGCGTCACCGACTGAAGATGGTGTATAGTCGTCAGCGTCCCAGTCATTTTCCCAAACATCAGCGTTTAGTAAATAACGGAATTGATAAGCTTTACCTGATTCCAAATCTAAGCCTAAGGTGAAGTCACCGTTTTTAAGCTTTTTCATTGGCGTAGCTGATTCGTCCCATTCATTGAAGTCACCAACAACGTGAACAGTGTCAGCTGCTTGGGCTTGCTCTTTAGTTAAACGAAAAGTTACTTTACAAACAGGTTTAGATTTAAGGAATTGTTTTTTTAAGCTCATGGTTGAGTCCCTTTAAAAGTTACTTAATCAAAAATTCAGGATCTGGTTAAATTATGGACTTATTGTAATTAAATTTCAATTTTTGCTGTGTATTTCATGGTTTTGGCTTGAATGTTGAACAAATGTTGAAATTTAGTTACACCATTAACCACCTTTTTAGGAGGTAATTTTATAATATGTTAGCCGCACTGGGTGTTTATTCACCTCCTAATTTTTGTCGCTTTTAGGGTGTAGATGAAAAACCGCAATATTAAACCTTGAGTAGATGTCATCTTCATTACATCTTATAAGCTGAATTAATAAAGCGAGTTTGTTCATCGTTCTGCAATATTCATGCTAGAAAATCTAACAGGATTGTTTGTGCTTGGTATATTGTCCAAACTGCCCTTGTATTCAAGCATAGAGCAAAAATCACAATTTGCTAATCTGACCATTCGATTTAGTTATTTCGATTTATTGCCCAATATGTGACCACTTGTCTGAGTATTTCGCTTAGCTTGCATTGTTATGCAGCATAAGGCTGGTTACACTTAACTTAATTCTGGTTAGCTTTGTGAGTTATAAATACATCTATGCAGGAAAATATTGCTTGTTTAGAATGTGATGCGTTACTGCATGCACCGAGTCTCAATAGTAAGCAGTCTGCTTATTGTCCTCGTTGTGGCGCATTGGTCACCGCAAAGTCGCCAAACAACTTGCAGTACAGTTTAGCTTTTTCGCTGGCAGGTCTTAATTTTATTATTGTCGCGCATTTTTTTCCTTTTCTTATTTTTGAAGCACAAGGTCAAAGTTTGCAAATGAGTTTGATGCAAAGCGCTTGGGTTTTGCATGACTATGGGCAAAGTTTGCTGGCCGTGGCTGTTTTTTTCTTTATTGCCTTGATCCCAGGCGGTTTATGTTTAGCCATCATTTATGTGTTGTTTAGTATGCTATTTTTACGCACTTTGCCGCCATTAGGACTGGTGTTAAGTCGCTGGCTATTTCAAGTCAAAGTTTGGAGCATGGCTGAGGTGTTTTTGGCAGGTGTATTAGTGAGTTTGACCAAAATAGTGACAATGGCAGATATTCGTATTGGTTGGTCGTTTTGGGCGTATATTTTGTTTGTAATCTGCTTGTCAGCCAGCTTGAGTAATTTAGATCGTTATCGCTTTTGGCATTATTATGAACATTTACGCCACAGTGCAAGGCAGAGGTTTAAATGAAGACGGCATTAGAACAAGACATTGCAGTTTGCCGAGTCTGTGGTTTTTTAAATGCTTTAGAGCACCGACATTGCCAACGTTGTTATGCAACATTGTATGCTCGAAAACCTGATAGTTTGCAACGCACCATCGCTTGGTTAATGACAGCTATTTTGTTGTATTTTCCTGCCAATTTTTTGCCGATTATGCATACACGGCAATTTAGTCAGCATTATAGTACAACGATAGTGGGTGGGGTTGTCGATCTATGGGGGCAGGGTTCTTACTTGGTGGCGTCTGTTATATTTGCAGCGAGTATCGTGATCCCTATAATTAAAATATTAGTGTTAATTTGGCTGGTGTTATCGACCCATTATTATCATGTTAGACATCAAAGGCAACGCACATTAATGTATCGCATGACTGAAGTTATCGGACGCTGGTCAATGATCGATGTATTTGTTGTGGCTATTCTAGTTGCATTATTTCAATTAGGCGGAGTATTAACTATTATGCCGGGTATTGCTGCATTAGCCTTTGCTGGGGTTGTGATTACCACAATGTTGGCAGCCCAAGCTTTTGATTCTCGATTAATTTGGGATCAAGCGACAGAGCTTGAAGATTTTTATGGGGGAGATTCAGTTCATTCCTCCCCAGATAACAACTCAATATAAATACGGAGCGTTGCCTTGAATTCTGTTGCCGCTGTGGTGAAAACCCGGCCAAAACTTTCATCTATCTGGTTTATACCTTTGGTGGCTTTGATCGCGAGTGCTTGGATTGTGACTCAATATTATCTCGATCGTGGCCCTGAAATTAAAATTACCTTTACCACAGCAGAAGGTATTGAAGCGGGTAAAACAAAAATTCGCGCGTTAAACGTTGAGGTTGGCGTTGTAGAGCGGGTTGAATTAAACAGCAACTTAGAGAATGTGGTGATATATGCGCGTATCAAGCCGGATGCGGCTAACTTATTGCGGCAAGATACGCAGTTTTGGGTAGAAAAACCGCGCGTAGGGTCGCGAGGCATTTCAGGGTTGTCGACTTTACTTAGTGGGGCGTATATTGAGCTAGAGCCTGGCAAAGGTTACCCCGGTAAAACTAAGTTTATTGGTTTAAATAACCGACCGCTCACTCCGGGCACGCAAAAAGGTTTAAATGTCTTCCTAATTAGTGATGCGACTTCATCTTTAGCTGAAGGTGCCCCTGTGTTGTACCATGGCTTTCGAGTCGGCCAAATTACCCATCTTGAAGTCTTATCGTCTGGCAAACTTAGAGCCAGTGCGTTTATTAATGAGCCGTATAATAGATTGGTCACCAGTACCAGCCGATTTTTCAATGCTAGTGGTTTTTCTTTTCGATTGACGCCAGAAGGGATGGACTTTGAATCTGAATCTATTAGTAGTTTATTGTCTGGTGGGGTGGCGTTTGACGTGCCGCAAGGCATTAATATGGGCACCATGGTAAAGGATGGCAGTGAGTTTAATTTGTATGCTGGTGAAAAACACATTCACTTGCATCCGTATCAATATACCAATGAGTATTTGTTACTGTTTGATGCGTCAACACGTGGCTTACAAGAAGGTGCCCCCGTTGAATATCGAGGCATACCGGTTGGTACTGTTGCTGCAATATCACTGGATTTGGTGCCTCGAAGTGTTCATAACCAGCAGAACGTTCCGCAAGTTCCGGTGCTTATCCGTATCGACGCTGGACGTATTGTTGGTGAAGACAGTCCCCAAGGTCAGCAAAAATTGCAGGCGCGGTTTAATGAGTATGTTGCGCAAGGTATGCGAGCAGCCTTGAAAAATGCCAGTATAGTGACAGGGCAAAGAATTATCACGTTAGACTTTTACCCTGAAGTGCCTGCTGGGCAAATGTCACAATTAGCGGGGCATCAGGTGATGCCGACGATCAGTGATGATATTGATCGCGTGATCAGCCGTGTTGGTATTTTTGTAGATAAGTTGAATCAATTGCCATTAACCGAAACCTTGGTATCTGCGCAAACTACCTTAAGTCAGGTTAATAAAGTATTGATTGATGCTGATGAGTTAGTGAGAACGGGCAATAGTTTATTGAGTCAGCCTGAGTGGCAAAATATGCCTCAAGAATTAACCGCCACTATACAGGAGTTGCAAGTGACGTTAGCGGGCTTTCAACCAGATTCAGCTTTTTATCAGGATCTGCAGCAAACCTTACAACAGGCTAAACAAACGTTAGAGAGTATTGAACGTGTGGGCCATGCATTAAATAGCCAACCGTCGTCAATTATTTTTTCTGAACCACGCCAAGCGGATATACAGCCAGGAGCAACAAAATAATGTTACGTTTAATCTTTTTCCGTTTTTTTTTGTTGATGGGCTTTTTATCTGTCCTGTTGGCTTGTTCTAGTCAGCCCATGCCCCAAACGCAATATTTTTTACTGCCAATAAAAGCCATGGCGCAAGCCTCTAATTTGCAATTAGAAGTCGCTTTAGCACCCCAGTTACAAGATGAGCGAATATTACTCAAGCAAGAAAATGCTATTATCCCTGCACACTACAATCGTTGGAAAATTGATCTAAAAGATAATTTGCAACAGGTGCTTACAGCTGAGCTAGCAAACGAAACCGAGTTGAAAAAGCTCCATGTGTTTTTTGACCAGTTTTATGCAACACAATCAGGACAAGTATTATTGCGGGGCCATTTTCAATTGCATGATAACTCTGTAAAACCTTTTTCCTACACTTTGCAGCAAGAGCAAACCGGTTACGCAGCGTTTGTAAAAACGGTTTCTGCTGGGTTAAGTCAGCTTGCTCGTGATATTGCAAAAGAAGTCACTCATTGAGCTTAAGCTTGCTGAAGCAGTCGATATTCGCCGGGTGTTTGATCTAAGTGTTTTTTAAATGCTAAACGTAATGATAAAGCAGATACGTAGCCACAAGCTTTGGCAATACTGTCGATTGATTGTGACGTTGAGGCAAGAAGATTTTGCGCTTTGATTAACCTGACTTTAATTAGCCATTCTCTAGGGCTCATATTTTGGGTTTGTCGAAAACTGCGTTCAAATGTACTACGCGAGACATAGGCTTTTTCTGCTAAAACTTGAGTATTGATTTTTGTACTGAGGTTTTTTGTCGCCCATGCGATAACGTCGTCGATCCTTGCGGTTTTTAAAGCGTCTGGTGAGTGAATATGGTTAAGGTGGGTGTCTTTTAATTGCATCTGAACTCCTCTTAGTAAAAACAAGGATGAATAAGACAATAGCGCAACGATGCTAACGTTACTTCTTTTAAGACGAATCAGAGTAATAAATCATCTATGTCTATCTTCATTATTTTACTTGATGAGCCCAATTCCACTTTATGAACGCAAAATGGGATATTGCAACAACTTGGTGAAATTAAATTGCTATTAGAACGGTTTAAGAACAATAAATGGCCTATTGGTTTTAGTGTATTTGGCTTGATTACGCTACTAGCACTGGGTGCTATTGAATTGGTTGGCTGTGTTATTGCTTGCCTTTATTTAATTCTAATTTATATGGATAAAGCGCTATTTAGTGGGTATCTGATTTTACGTATGGCTGTGTTTGTTGTTTTTACCGCAGCTTTACTTTTACACGCCTTACCTGGGTTTAATAATATACTGATTTACCAAGATTTAATTATTAGCCCAAATGCGCAACCGCATACCTTGTATTTCAACTTTGATAAGTTTGTCATTGCATTATGTTTGTTACCTTATTTATTAGTACGTGATACTAAATCATCAAATGCTCTGATGAGCCCTGACAAGTTGTACACTAAGCCTTGGTTTATTGCTATTGTCAGTATAACTCTAACATTTTCGCTAGCTGTGCTGTTAGGGATAGTAGAATGGCACAGTAAAGTACCGCCACATTTTATGGTCTTTTTGACTTGCATGCTATTTAGTACAGTTATAGCTGAGGAGTGTGTATTTCGCGGTATATTGCAAAAGCCAGCTAGTGATAAGTTGGGGGTTTGGGGCGTAGTGGCTATATCGGGTGTGTTTTTTGCTGCGGTTCACATAGGCTTTTCACCGTTATTTGCGTTAGCTAGTGTGATTGCTGGGTTAGGCTATGGTTTTATTTATTACTATAGTCGTAATATTGTCTACCCTATTGTTTTTCACTTTGTTGTCAACACACTGCATGTGTGCTTGTTCACTTACCCTATGTTGCAGGCATAGGCGAGGCTATGTTTTCTCAGGTTTGGTTTTAATGGTGATATCAGATTGAGGATAACTACAGCAGGGTAGAAATTCGCCTTTGCGTATAAAGGCTAAAGGTTCTTTGTGATAGCGGATCTCGCCATCAACGAGCTTTGTACGACAAGCGCCACAAAACCCATCGCGGCAATGGTAATGCACATCTAACTTTTGTTGCTCAATATACTCAAGCAAGTTTTGGCAGTTAGTATTTTTATAGTCTTCCGTGACGATAGTGAATTCTATTTCTTCAGACATGCGTTAAACAAATTATTGCGTGTTAACGCATTAACAATAGTTTTTGAATGTTAAAGCTCGAAGTCATCAAAGTCATTAGCGTCAAATTCACTGTCGATTTGACCCACTAAGTAGGAGCTGATTTCGGCTTCCTGTGGTGCAACTTGCACATTATCACTAACTAACCAAGCGTTAATCCAAGGAATTGGATTTTGGTTGGTGTCAAATATACTAGGTAAGCCAACACTCAACATACGGCTATTGGTGATATATTCTACATATTGGCAAAGAATATCTTCATTTAGGCCTATCATAGAGCCGTCTTTAAACAAGTAGGCTGCCCATTCTTTTTCTTGCTCGGCCGCTTTTCTGAATAACTCAATGGCTTGTTCACGACATTCTTCGGCGATTTCTGCCATTTCAGGATCATCTTCACCTGATGCCATAATATTTAACATGTGCTGCGTGCCGGTTAAATGCAGGGCTTCATCACGGGCGATAAGCTTGATAATTTTTGCGTTACCTTCCATAACTTCGCGCTCGGCAAAAGCAAAGCTACATGCAAAACTGACATAGAAACGGATTGCTTCTAACACATTTACAGCAACAATACACAGATAAGTAAGCTTTTTCATTTCACGTACGGAAACGGTTAATTGCTTGCCGTTAATGCTATGTGTGCCTTCACCTTGAGTATAATAAACTTGGCACATTTCAATTAACTGGTCGTAATAAATTGAGATGTCGTTAGCGCGCTTAATGATATGTTCGTTAACCACGATATCATCGAACACAACGCTAGGATCATTCACTATGTTACGAATAATGTGCGTGTATGAACGGCTGTGTATGGTTTCACTAAACGCCCAAGTTTCGATCCAGGTCTCTAACTCAGGTAATGAGACTATAGGTAACAAAGCGACATTGGGTGAACGGCCTTGAATACTATCGAGCAGTGTTTGATATTTTAAGTTGCTGGTAAAAATATGCTGTTCATGCGGTGTTAAACGCTGAAAATCAAGGCGATCTTTACTGACATCAACTTCTTCCGGTCGCCAGAAAAAGCTCAACTGTTTTTCGATAAGGCGCTCAAAAATAGGATGCTTTTGCTTATCGTAACGGGCAACGTTAACAAGGTTGCCGAAAAACATAGGTTCGTTAAGGTAGTCTGTGTTGGCCTGGTTAAAAGTTGTATAGCTCATATGGCTCTGTCTTTACATGCAATAAAAGTTGATAGATTAAAGGCATTAAGGGCGGTAAAAACCGCCCTTTAATTTTTGGTCAATTACCTAGTAGAGGTGCTTTATATCTTACAAGCGCCGCCTGCGCAATCATCTTCTTTAAGATCTTTTTGCGAGTCTTCGGCTCCATCACGGGTATTATGATAATAAAGTGTCTTAACACCTAGCTTATAAGCTAGCAACAGATCAGCAAGCAATTGCTTCATTGGTACTTTACTGTTCTCAAAGCGAGCTGGATCATAATTGGTATTGGCAGAAATAGTTTGGTCGATAAACTTCTGCATAATACCAACTAGGGTTAAATAGCCTTTGTTGTTAGGGATGTTCCATAACAATTCATAGTTAAAACGTAAACGCTCAAATTCAGGAACAACCTGCTTAAGAATACCGTCTTTACTGGCTTTAACACTAATAAAGCCACGAGGAGGTTCGATACCATTGGTTGCATTTGAGATCTGTGAAGATGTCTCAGAAGGCATTAGTGCTGATAAGGTTGAGTTGCGAAGACCATGGGTGGTAATGGACTCGCGTAGAGCTTCCCAATCTAAATGCAATGGCTCCGAACAGACTGAATCTAAGTCTTTTTTATAGGTATCAATCGGCAGGATACCTTTTGAGTACGTGGTTTCATTAAACTTAGGACAAGCGCCAAACTCTTGTGCTAACTCGTTTGATGCTTTCAATAGGTAGTATTGGATTGCCTCAAACGTTTTGTGAGTTAAGCCATTGGCTGACCCGTCGGAATAACGTACACCATGCTTAGCTAAATAATAAGCAAAGTTAATAACCCCAACACCTAAAGTACGACGGCTTAGGCTCGAATTTTGTGCCGCAGGAATAGGGTAATCTTGATAACTGAGTAGGCTATCTAAAGCTCTTACGACTAAATTACTTAACTCTTCTAATTCAGATAAGTCTTCAATTGCACCTAGGTTAAATGCCGATAAAGTACAAAGTGCAATTTCACCATTAGGATCGTCAACTTGCTCAAGTGGTTTAGTTGGTAAGGCAATTTCTAAACACAGGTTGCTTTGACGAACCGGTGCCACGGCAGGGTCAAATGGACTGTGTGTATTACAGTGGTCGACATTTTGTAAATAAATACGGCCAGTAGATGCACGTTCTTGAGCAAACATACCAAATAAGTCAGTCGCTTTTACGCGGCGCTTGCGAATGCTTTCGTCTTGCTCGTACTTAACGTATAGCTCTTCAAATTTGTTTTGATCAGCGAAGAAAGCATCATATAAACCAGGCACATCAGATGGGCTGAATAGAGTAATGTATTCACTTTTAATTAAGCGTTGATACATTAATTTATTGAATTGCACACCGTAATCTAAATGACGAACTCGGTTTTCTTCAACGCCACGGTTATTTTTAAGTACTAATAAGGCTTCGACTTCTAAGTGCCAAATTGGGTAAAACAAGGTGGCAGCACCACCGCGAACACCACCTTGTGAGCAGCTTTTAACCGCAGTTTGGAAATACTTGTAAAAAGGAATACAACCTGTGTGATAGGCTTCACCACCGCGGATAACACTACCTTCGGCACGAATACGTCCAGCGTTAACTCCAATACCAGCCCGCTGGCTAACATATTTAACGATTGAGCTAGCTGTCGCATTAATAGAATCTAAGCTATCACCACATTCAATCAATACACATGAACTGAATTGACGTGTTGGTGTACGAACGCCAGCCATAATAGGTGTTGGTAATGAAATTTTGAAAGTTGAGATAGCGTCGTAAAAACGTTTTACGTAATCCATACGAGTATCTGCTGGGTATTTACTGAATAAACAAGCAGATACTAAGATGTATAAAAACTGAGGGCTTTCGAAAATTTCACCAGATACGCGGTTTTGTACCAGGTATTTCCCTTCTAACTGCTTAACCGCAGCATAAGAGAAATTAAGATCACGGTTATGATCCATGTAGTCATTTAATTCTTCAATCTCTTCTTTGCTGTAGTCTTCAAGAATATGTTTGTCATAGCGTTCAGATTCGGTTAACGCTTGCACATGATCATATAAATGAGGTGGCTCGAATTGACCAAAGGCTCTTTTTCGTAGGTGAAATATTGCTAATCGAGCAGCCAAATATTGATAATTAGGCGTCTCTTCTGAAATCAAGTCGGCGGCAGATTTGATTAGCGTTTCATGAATAGTTGAAGTGTCAATGTCGTCAAAAAATTGGATCTGCGATTTCATTTCGACTTGAGAAACAGAAACATTGTCTAAGTCCTTTGCAGCCCAGGTAATAACACGATGGATTTTTTCTAAGTCTAATGACTCTTTTAATCCATTCCTTTTTTTAACGAACAGTTGCTCACTCATAATCGCGCCTAAATTTAGTGTTTTGATTTCTTTATTATTAGATACATCTTGTGAGACGACTGAGATCAAATATTTTTGCCTCTCGTCAAACTGTCATACACAAGATATAGGGTTAATCGGTTTGGAAGACCACAAGATAATGAGGTTTTGGTGATTTAGCAAGTGCTGCTCTGCTCGCATTTTGAGCGTATATAAGTGGCCTTTTTTTATGTAAGTACCTACTTACTTTTTATCTCGTAAAATGCTGAATGAAATCGCTTTGCAAATAAAAAATATTTTTTTGTTTTAGCTAAATTTTTTATTATCGAATTTAGCATTTAATTATGGTGAATCGGAATAAGCTTTTGGCTTGAAAAATGCGAGTCCATATACCACCTGACCTGCGGGCATTTACCTTAGATTCTTTATGGTCTTTGCCAATTCAAACGGGCTGTCTAAATGATAATCGGCTTGCCAGCAATTTGTCGGTAATGTGTCCTTGGTGTAACCCCACTCTGCGACAAAAGTCAGCATATTGGCATTATTCCCAGCTTCAATATCTCGTAACGCATCGCCTATATACCAACATTGACTTGGATCCACTTGCATTTGTTCGGCTGCCAACAATAAAGGTGCGGGGTGAGGTTTTCGCTCGGGTAAAGTATCGCCAGAAACAATAGCTTGGCAGTTTTTAAACAAGGGAAACTGAATTGCAAGTTGATCAGTCAAGTAACCGGGTTTGTTGGTAACGATACCCCATGGAATATTTTGCTCGTCAAGGGCTAACAAGGTTTGTTTGACACCGTCAAATGCAATAGTGGCTTGGTTAATTGCAGATTCATAGTAATCTAAGAATTTTTGCCTAAGTTCTGTTGAAATCAATTTGTCGTAATCTTCACCTAAACCTATACGCAACATGCCATAAGAACCATGGGAAGCAGAGTCACGGTATTCATCATAGGATTTTTCTGGGTAATTTAATTCTCTTAACACGGCATTTAACGCATTGCCTAAGTCACGAGCGGTATCGAGTAAAGTACCGTCTAAATCGAATAATACGGCCTGAGGTTTAGTGATTATATTCATAGTTATACTGGCTTCGTGGCATGAAGAATGTAGTTGACAGCTAAATCGTCGTTGAGTGATGCATCTTTGGTGAGCGGGTTGTAATGTAATCCCTTAACGACTCTGACTTTTAGACCTTGACGCTCGATCATGGCAATTAAATCAGCAGGGCGTATAAATTTGCTATGTTCGTGAGTCCCTTTAGGGACCAAATTTAAAATATGTTCTGCTGCCACTATACCTAATAAAAATGAGCGTATCGTTTTATTGAGTGTTGAACAAAATAAATCACCGCCTGGCTTGAGCATTTGACAGGCAGATCGTATGACTGACTCTGGCTCAGGTACGTGTTCCAGCATTTCCATACAAGTCACAACGTCAAATTTATTCGAATTTTGCTCAGCAAATGGCTCAGCATAGGTATTGAAGTAATCTATGTTGAGTTGTTCGGCTTTGGCTTGCAGTTTTGCGACGCCGATCGCTTGGCTAGCCGCATCAATACCTGT
The DNA here is from genome assembly GCF_003063625.1 of Saccharobesus litoralis. Classification (NCBI taxonomy): domain Bacteria; kingdom Pseudomonadati; phylum Pseudomonadota; class Gammaproteobacteria; order Alteromonadales; family Alteromonadaceae; genus Saccharobesus; species Saccharobesus litoralis. Next base: position 1,598,618 of record NZ_CP026604.1, read on the forward strand.
GACTTTAGCGCCTTGTTTAGCAAGCTCTGTTGTTAATATCCCACCACCACAGCCAATATCTAAAACAGTACGGCCAAAGATGCCATTAGTGTAGTGTTGAATAAAGTTGACTCGGCAGGGATTAATATTGTGCAAAGGGGCAAATTCTTGCTCTTTATCCCACCAGTTATGCGCAATTTCATCGAATTTCGCGACTTCTTGATGATCCACGTTGGCTGGGGTTGTAGTTGATTGTTTTACTTCCATATCGACCATGGTTGCTGGTTAATGACCTTAATTTGCGAGCCATTTTTGAAGTGTTACGTTAAGTCGCATTATACGGAGAATGTTTGTTGCCGCAATCTTATCGTCGATAGTTATAGTCAAAGCGATCAGGTTTTAGGGGCAGCTTCCGCATCCTGCTCACGCTAAGTACTTACATCCATGTAAGCAAAGCCGTCAAGCTTTGAATCCCCATGAGCATATGCTCTATTATGTGATTGGGGTTGCCTAAAGGGATTTAGGTAGTAGGACGACGCAGGAGCCAAAGTCGAGAGTAAGCGCAGACAATGAACCATAAGACCTGAGCGAGAAGACTATATCTATGCGATAACGGCACTGTTCTTGTGAATAGATGTGTGGATGGATGATTTATCGCGTCGATTTACAAATATTTTACATGGTAAGCTGGCACAAGTGTGGTAGAATCTGCGCGCTAATTTTTACGCTTTGGTAAGTGACCAAGCGTTATACAAGAAAAATCAAGTAAAACAACTATTTAGGGATTTGTCTGGTTTATGAGTGATTTGGCCAAAGAAATACTTCCTGTCAATATTGAAGACGAACTGAAAACGTCTTATCTCGATTATGCTATGAGTGTAATTGTTGGACGTGCATTACCGGATGTTCGTGACGGCCTTAAGCCTGTTCATCGTCGCGTATTGTTTGCTATGAATGAGCTGAAAAATGACTGGAACAAACCTTATAAAAAGTCGGCACGTGTTGTCGGTGATGTCATAGGTAAATACCATCCACACGGTGATAGTGCAGTGTATGACACTATTGTGCGTATGGCTCAGCCATTTTCTTTGCGTTATATGCTGGTTGATGGCCAAGGTAACTTTGGTTCAGTAGATGGTGATTCTGCTGCTGCAATGCGTTATACCGAAGTGCGTATGGCTAAAATCGCGCATTCATTGTTAGCGGACTTGGAAAAACAAACTGTTGATTTTGTGCCTAACTATGACGACAGCGAAAAAATTCCTGAAGTTTTACCGACGCGAGTACCTAATCTATTAGTTAATGGTTCATCGGGTATTGCAGTTGGTATGGCGACCAACATTCCACCTCATAATTTAAATGAAGTGGTTAATGGCTGTTTAGCCATGATAGAAAATCCAGATATTACGATTGAGCAATTAATTGACTACATTCCTGGTCCTGATTTTCCAACGGCTGCGATTATCAGCGGACGTAAAGGAATAGAGGAAGCGTATCGTACGGGGCGCGGTAAAATTTATTTACGTGCTCGAGCTGAAGTGGAGTTAGCTGATAATGGTAAAGAAACCATCATCGTTACTGAGATCCCATATCAAGTTAACAAAGCGCGTTTAATTGAAAAAATTGCTGAATTAGTTAAAGAAAAACGTATCGAAGGCGTAGGTGCATTACGCGATGAGTCTGATAAAGATGGTATGCGTATTGTTATCGAAGTTAAGCGCGGTGAATCTGGTGAAGTTCTGCTAAATAAGCTTTACTCATTAACCCAAATGCAAGTGGTGTTTGGTATGAATATGGTGGCATTGGACAATGGTCAGCCAAAATTATTCAACCTGCGCGACATGATACATGCATTTATCAATCATAGACGTGAAGTTGTTACTCGCCGTACTATATTTGAATTACGCAAAGCTCGCGAACGCGCTCATATTCTTGAAGGTTTAGCCATAGCGCTAGCCAATATCGATCCTATTATCGAATTAATTAAAGCATCTCCTAGCCCTTCTGAAGCCAAACAAGGCTTAATTTCAAAAGCTTGGGATTTAGGTGATGTATCAGGCATGCTTGAGCGTGCTGGTACTGATGCGGCTCGCCCTGAGTGGTTAGAACCTGAATACGGTATTCGTGATGGTAAGTACTACCTTACCGAGCAACAAGCGCAAGCTATTCTTGAATTGCGTTTGCATAAGCTGACAGGCTTAGAACACGAAAAAATTCTTGACGAATATAAAGCGTTATTAGACGAAATAGCTGAGTTATTACATATTTTGGCCAGCGCTGTGCGGTTGATGGAAGTTATTCGTGATGAGTTAATTGCCATTAAAGAAGAGTTTGGTGACGAGCGTCGTACTGAAATTTCAGCCTCTTCTCACGATATTAGTTTAGAAGACTTGATTGCCGAAGAAGATGTTGTGGTTACCCTTTCACATGAGGGTTATGCTAAATATCAGCCATTAACTGAATATGAAGCGCAGCGTCGTGGTGGTAAAGGTAAAGCGGCAACCAAGATGAAAGAAGAAGATTTCATTGAAAAACTACTGGTTGCCAACACCCACGATACGATCCTTTGTTTCTCGACTCGTGGTCAGTTGTACTGGTTGAAAGTATACCAATTACCATTAGCTTCTCGTCAGGCTCGTGGTAAGCCAATAATCAATTTATTGCCTTTACAAGACGATGAGCGTATTTCAGCGATCTTACCGGTTCGTGAATACGATGCTGACAAATATATTGTGATGGCAACGGCTAACGGTACTATCAAGAAGACCGCGTTAACTGAATATTCGCGTCCGCGTGCCAACGGCATTATCGCTCTTAACCTAAATGATGGTGATAAGCTAATTGGGGTTGATATTACGCATGGTGATAGCGACATTATGTTGTTCTCCGATGCGGGTAAGGTTGTTCGCTTTAACGAAAGCCAAGTTCGCTCAATGGGACGTACCGCGACCGGTGTTCGAGGTATGAAACTGGATGAAGGTCAGCAAATAGTTTCCTTGATTATTCCTCATTCAGATGGCGAAATCTTAACGGTAACAGAAAATGGTTTTGGTAAGCGTACGCCGCTAGAAGATTATCCAGCGAAAAGTCGTGCAACCATGGGTGTTGTATCCATTAAGGTTAGTGAACGTAATGGTTCGGTTGTCGGCGCTGTTCAAGTGTCAGATAACAACGAAATTATGTTGATCAGTGATAAGGGTACTTTGGTACGTACGCGCGTTAATGAAGTATCCATTGTTGGCCGTAATACTCAAGGTGTAAGACTGATCCGTACTGCAGAAGATGAGCGAGTTGTCGGTTTAGAGAAAATCGAAGAGCTTGAAACAGATGAAGATTTAGTTGCAGAAGATGCTGAAGTGACAAATGAAGCGGAAGCAACAACAGATAACCCATCCACAGATGCGGCGTCCTCTGAACAACAAGATCCGGCAGAAGATTAATGGATAACAGTATTTTTAATTTTTGTGCTGGTCCTGCTATGTTACCTCGAGAGGTTATGCAGCAGGCACAGCAAGAATTTTTAGATTGGCAGGGCCTAGGTTGTTCTGTCATGGAAGTCAGTCATCGCAGCCCTGAGTATATTGCTATGGCTAAAGAAGCTGAGCAAGACTTACGTGAATTGTTGTCTATCTCTGACGATTATGCCGTGTTATTTATGCATGCTGGAGGTCGCGGACAATTCTTCTCGATCCCGATGAACTTAATGCCACAAGGCGGTGTAGCTGATCACGTTGTCACAGGCTCTTGGTCTCGTGGCGCTGTTAAAGAATGTCAGAAATATGGTCAAGCTAAGGTTGTTACCGATATTACATATCAAGGTAATAATCGTGGTATTGCCCCGCAGTCTGAGTGGCAGTTATCTGATAATGCAGCTTATTTACACTATTGTCCAAATGAAACGGTCGAAGGTGTCGAGTTTGATTACGTGCCACAGGTAGACGCCCCGCTGGTTGCGGATATGTCATCCTGTATTCTATCACGCCAGATCAATGTTAATGATTTTGGCTTGATCTATGCCGGAGCTCAGAAAAATATTGGGCCAAGTGGCTTGGCGATTGTCATTGTTCGCAAAGATTTATTAGGTAAAGCACGCAGTGACACGCCATCGATCTTTGATTATCAGCAACAATTTAAACTAGATTCAATGTTGAATACCCCTCCTACCTATGCTTGGTATTTGGCGGGGTTAGTTTTCAAATGGCTTAAAGCGCAAGGTGGCGTGGCAGCGGTTGAAGAAAAAAATATAGCGAAAGCAAAGCTTTTGTATGACTTTATTGATGAATGTGATTTCTACGAAAATAGAGTGGTTAAGCACTATCGTTCACGTATGAATGTACCCTTCTATTTAGCGGATGAAGCACTTAACGATAAGTTTTTACAAGAATCAAAACAAGCTGGTTTATTGGCACTAAAAGGCCACCGTATGGTGGGCGGAATGCGAGCAAGCATATATAACGCAATGCCAATAGAAGGGGTGAAAGCCTTAACCCAGTTTATGGCAGACTTTGCTAAGAAAAACGGTTAACCCGTAAGTTACAATATTGAGGTGTAATGATGGCCGATATTTTCCCGGTGATCACAATTGATGGACCAAGCGGTGCGGGTAAAGGCACTGTTAGTAAACGCGTAGCCCAAGAGTTAGGTTGGCATTTTTTAGACAGTGGTGCGATATATCGAGTTTTGGCACTCGCCGTTGTTCATCATGATATGGATACAACGGATGAAGAATCGTTGATCCCGTTGGCAGCTCATTTAGACGTTTGCTTTGAAAATGATGAAAACGGAGAAACACGTGTTGTGCTCGAAGGTGAAGATGTTTCGGGTGCAATCAGAACTGAAGAAGTGGGTGCTGTCGCTTCTAAAGTTGCATCATTACCAAGAGTGAGAGAAGCCTTATTACGTCGTCAACGTGCATTTCGTGAAGCTCCCGGTTTAGTTGCTGATGGCCGCGATATGGGGACTGTGGTTTTTCCAAGTGCCGAAGTTAAAGTTTTTTTAACCGCGAGTGCGGAAGAACGTGCGCGCCGTCGCTATTTACAGTTGAAAAACAGCCATCCTGACGTTACACTTGAGCGCCTTTTGAGCGACATCCGTGCAAGAGATGACCGAGACTCTAATCGAGCAGTAGCACCATTAGTGCCTGCAAGTGATGCAATGGAGCTTGATTCAACATCTATGGATATCGACGAAGTGGTTGAAGCGGTTCTTAGCTATGCTATGACTAAGCTAAACCAAGAAGATTTATCTGTTTAAAATATTTTTAAACTAGTTAAAACCAGTAGTTCAGGATGAATTACTTTTTATAATAACCCTGGTGCGTTTGGATGCAAGCCAGATATTTAATTAAGTTATTGAAATGACTGAAAATTTTGCACAGCTTTTTGAAGAAAGCTTACAAACCATCGAAACCCGTCCTGGTGCCATTGTTAAAGGTACTATCGTAGCAATCCTTAAAGACGTTGTATTAGTTGACGCAGGTCTTAAGTCTGAAAGTGCTATCCCAGTTGAGCAATTCCAAAATCACACTGGTGAAATTGAAGTAAACGTTGGTGATGAAATCGACGTAGCTTTAGATGCAGTTGAAGATGGTTTCGGTGAAACTCTACTATCACGTGAAAAAGCTAAGCGTCATGAAGCATGGTTACGTTTAGAAAAAGCATGTGAAGAATCAGAAATCGTTAAAGGTTTCGTTTCTGGTAAAGTTAAAGGTGGCTTCACTGTTGAAGTTGAAGGTATCCGTGCATTCTTACCAGGTTCTCTTGTTGACGTACGCCCTGTACGTGACACTAGCCACATCGAAGGTCAGGAATTAGATTTCCGTGTAATCAAGTTAGATCAGAAGCGTAACAACGTTGTTGTTTCACGTCGTGCTGTTATCGAGCAAGAGTCTAGCGCAGACCGCGAAGAATTATTGGCGAAATTAGAAGAAGGTATCGAAGTTAAAGGTATCGTTAAGAACCTTACTGACTACGGTGCGTTCGTTGACTTAGGCGGCTTAGACGGTCTACTTCACATCACTGACATGGCTTGGAAACGCGTTAAGCATCCAAGTGAGATTGTTAATGTTGGTGACGAAATCGACGTTAAAGTACTTAAGTTTGACAAAGAAAAATCACGTGTATCATTAGGTCTTAAGCAATTAGGTAGCGATCCTTGGGCAGAAATTGCAGCTCGCTTCCCTGAAGGCGCTAAGCTAACTGGTCGCGTTACTAACCTAACTGACTACGGTTGTTTCGTTGAGATCCAAGAAGGCGTTGAAGGTCTTGTTCACGTTTCTGAAATGGATTGGACTAACAAAAACATCCACCCATCTAAAGTGGTTAACTTGGGTGACCAAGTTGAAGTTATGGTTCTTGAAATTGACGAAGAACGTCGTCGTATTTCTCTTGGTCTTAAACAATGTAAACCTAATCCTTGGGAAGAGTTCGCTAAGAACTTTGCTAAAGGCGACAAAGTTTCTGGTAAGATCAAGTCAATCACTGACTTCGGTATCTTCATTGGTCTTGAAGGTAACATTGACGGTCTTGTTCACTTATCTGACATTTCTTGGAATGCTAATGGCGAAGAAGCTGTTCGTTCATACAAGAAAGGTGAAGAGCTTACCGCTGTTGTTCTACAAGTGGACGCAGAGCGCGAGCGTATTTCACTAGGTATTAAGCAAATTGATGAAGATCCATTTACTAAGTACCTGACGGATAACAAAAAAGGTGCTATCGTTAACGGTACAGTTACTGAAGTAGACGCGAAAGGTGTAACCATTGAGTTAGCTGATAGCGTTGAAGGTTACTTACGTGCTAGCGACATCTCACGTGAGCGTGTTGAAGATGCATCTACTGAATTTAGCGTAGGCGATTCAGTTGAAGCTAAATACACTGGCGTTGACCGTAAGAACCGCGTAATTAGCTTGTCAATTAAAGCTAAAGACGAAGCAGAAGAGAAGGCTGCATTAGAATCTGTTAATCAACAAGATTCTGGTAACTTCACTAATGCTATGGCAGAAGCATTCAAAAACGCTCAAAAAGGCGAATAAGATTGCTTTTTAGGCGGGGATTATTCTCCGCCTATCCTCTCCGTCCTTCAGTAACAAAATCCTTTTTTGTTAGCGTACTGGAGGCTTAAATGACCAAGTCCGAACTGATTGAACAATTAGCAGAACAATTTCCTCACGTGCCATTTAAAGATTTAGAGACTAGCGTTAAAGAGTTGCTAGAATATATGGCGCAATCCTTGTCAAAAAACGATCGTATTGAAATCCGTGGCTTTGGTAGCTTTTCTTTACATTATCGCGCTCCGCGTGTCGGCCGTAATCCCAAAACCGGCGACAGTGTTGAATTAACTGGTAAATACGTACCTCACTTTAAGCCAGGTAAAGAGCTGCGAGATCGCGTTAACTTATAACTCAAACGGAAGTCATTTGGTGAAAACACTTAAAGCGCTTTTTGCCTTTATTCTTATTTTCTTGGTTGTGGCTATTAGCCTAGCGTTATCTAGCCACAACACGCAGTTAATTAAGCTTAACTTTATTATTGCTGAGAAAACATTAGTTTTCTCTCAGGTATTAGCCATATTTTTCTTCGTTGGCGTTGTTTTGTCGTCATTAGCTTGGTGGTGGTTATTAGCAAAATCTAAGCTGAAAAACTTTCAACAAAAGCGTAAAATAGACTCGTTGACTCAAGAAAACGAGCGTCTTCGGATCCAACTCAAAGATCAATAATGCCTGAATTACTTTTTTTATTGCTGCCTATCGCAGCACTTTATGGTTACGTTATTGGCCGTAACAGTTTTAAGCAGGCGCAATTGCGTCAACATGAAGAGATTAATCAAAACTTCTTGTCAGGCTTGAACTTGTTTCTCAATAATCAACGAGATAAAGCCATAGAGGTTTTAATTGAGAACCTTGAAGTTAATAACGAAACATTCACGACTCATATTGCGCTTGGCAAACTGTTTAGAGCTAAGGGTGAAAATGATCGTGCAATTAAAATTCATCAATTTCTAGCCAAGCAAGATGCCCTTTCTCCTAGTCAGCGGAAAACCTCGATTCTGCAACTCGCTAAAGATTTTATAGACAGTGCGTTATACGACAGAGCAGAAGCGCTATTAAAACCATTAGTTGATGATAATGATTTGGATTATGAAGCGAGAACATTGCTTTCTCGTATTTATCAAACTTATCGAGACTGGTTGCCGGCATATGAAATTATAAAAGGCTTGGAACCGCAAGAAGGGGACAATCTCGATAATGTTCGTGCCTATTTGCTTTGTGAGTTAGCAGAAAAGCAGCAGGGACAAGAGAAACAGCAAAGTTTATTACAGGCGCTAAGTTATGATTCACGTTGTGCACGGGCTTATTTAGCCTTAATTGCGTTTTCGTTAGAAGGTGAACAATTGGATAAAGCGCAAAAATATGCTCACGATCTAGTTGAACAGGCGGTCGACTTTGTTTCATTAGTCGTACCGAAACTGGATGATATTTTTCCTTGTAAAACAGAGCAGTTAAAGTTTTTACAGCGAACAGAAAAGTTAAGTACTTCAAGCACGGCTATCGCTGATAAAATAGCCAAATTACAACTAGAGAATAACAATGCATCTGCTGCGCGAAAGACCTTAGTTAATATGCTGGAAGGACACGCAACGATCCGAGGGTTTGCTAGTTTGATGGATGTTAATGCTAGCCAAGTAGATTCTGAACATGCTCGCTCTATGATGAAAAGCTTGCAGAGCATGGTTGTGAAAAAAATAGAGCAGTTACCCGATTTTGAATGTGACCAATGTGGTTATCAAGGCAGCTTTTTATTTTGGCAATGCCCTCGTTGTAAAAATTGGGGCAGTGTGAAGCCAATTAAAGGCCTAACCGGAGATTAAATAGACAATGGCGAACAATTCGCAAATTATTGTCGCGTTGGATTTTGCTGATCAGCACGACGCGCTTTCACTTGTAGATAAAATAAAACCAGAGCAATGTCGCTTAAAAGTAGGTAAGGAAATGTTTACTTACTTTGGTCCGCAGTTTGTCGGAAAGTTAGTAGATAAAGGCTTTGATGTTTTTTTAGATTTAAAATTTCACGATATTCCGGCAACGACAGCTAAAGCCTGCGTTGCAGCCGCTAATTTAGGTGTATGGATGGTTAATGTACACACGAGTGGTGGGGAAGTTATGATGAGTACTGCTCAAGAAGCATTACAAGGCTTGTCGGGCAGAAAACCATTACTTATTGGTGTAACTGTATTAACCAGTATGGATCAATCCGATTTAAATGGTTTGGGGATCCAAAAAACACCACAAGAGCAGGTGCTTTCTTTAGCAACGTTAGCGGCTAAAAGTGGTTTAGATGGAGTCGTTTGTTCTGCGCAAGAAGCAATAATGCTTAAACAAGCGTTAGGCCAAGACTTTAAGTTAGTGACGCCGGGAATTCGCCCTGCAGGTAGTGATAAAGGTGATCAAAAACGCATTATGACACCTGAACAAGCGGTTAAAGATGGTGCTGATTACTTAGTGATAGGCCGACCTATTACCCAAGCTCAAGACCCTTATGCTGTATTAGAGCAAATAAACTTATCATTAAAGGGTTAATAGCAACGCCTAAATCTGGGGTTTATTGCTGTTGGCTAAAATGTGAAGCGAAGCGCAACTTAGCCAACCGTTAGAAGTCCCTGCCTGTATTAGCTTGTTATATTGCGCTTAACTTAACTAATTCCAACTCTAATTCTTTCTTAGATAGTTTGTACTTTTCAGCAACTGCAAGTAAACATGAAAAAGTTAACTTTTTAATATATAGAGCGAACTCATCCTTATTTTTATGAATTTCTAATATATCATTTACATCTACTTCAATCGCTATTGGTAAATCACCATTCTTTTTATTTACATTTTGAAAAGCGGGGAACTCGTCATTTTTTAACCCATAACGGACAATTAAACCTACCCATTTAAAAGGAGCACCTTTAAGCCAATCAAAAGAGATTAAAATCTCTTCGACATAATCTCTAGCTTCTTCAAATGCCTCTATTGAATTATGGACTCTCGCTTTTACTAAAGCGACAGCACCTATTACTAATTTACGATTATGAGCCATGCTTTACTCGCAATATAACAGTTAATGTTTGTGGTGGGCTTATCCAGTATAAAGTTATTTATAAGCATAAAAAAAGCCGCATTTGCGGCTTTTTTGATCATGCTTTATAAGCAGAATAATAAGCCCTATTGCTAGGGCTTAGATATTAGACAGCTCGAGTCATTGACGATTGACTTTGACCTGATGCGTTCTGGCCACCAGCAGCCTTACCAGACGTTTTTATAAGTAAACGTTGGTCAACAGGCATAGCTTCGATTTTAAGCGCTTGGCTTAGATCGAGTTGCTCAGGTTGTGTTTTAGCCATTGGTGCGAAGGCATGGCCTTTTGCTGTAAAGCTAGGCTTGTGCTGCTGATTTAAACCTTCGGTAGTTTCTGACAACGCAATAGCTTCTGTTACTGCATCTGACGAACTATTAGGTGTTGTTACTGGTTGCTCAGAGCTAGCGATTGGCTTAGCTTCTGCTTCAACAGCTTCAACAGCTTCAACAGCTTCAACAGCTTCAACAGCTTCAACAGCTTCAACAGCTTCAACAGCTTCAACAGCTTCAACAGCTGCTGTAGTCGCTTCTACTTCTGTTTCAGTCGACTCTAAAGGCAAGCTTTGTTGAAATTCTTGTCTTACTTGTGGTGCTTCGACTGTTGCAGTTACTGTTGTTGAAGGTGTTGTTGTGTTTTCGCCTTCTTTAACGTCAACTTTATCAGTTTCGGCTACGACTGGCGTTTGTGCTTCAACCTTGGTTTCTTCAGCAACTGGAGCCGTTTTGTCTTCGTTAGCGACAGACGACTGTTCTACACCAGGGTAACGACTTTCAACTGGATCTGGGCTAGGCTCAGGATGACTATACAACTCCTGAGATTCAGCTTGTGTCACTTCAGGATGCTGGTTGCTTGCTTCTGCTGTGGTTTCTGGTTTAGTTTCGTCTTTACGGCGTTTTTGTCCAGATGTACGAAGGTGACGTGGTGTGCGACGACTACGGCCTTCACGACGTTTTTCTGTCGTTTTCTTCGTTTCTGCATTATCAACGACGTTTTTCTCGTCACTAACGGCTGATGTTTCTGCGCTATTATTATCTGCAATAGGCTTATCATCGACAGTTTTGGCTGTTGCAGTACCAAGTGCTTTTTCTTCTTGCTGTGGTTTTGAAGCTGGCGCCTTAGGGGCTTTAGCTTCTGTTTCGTTCGCCACATCAAGGGTATTTACCGCTTGGTTCTCAGTTTTTTCTTGGTTGTTATCTTTCACACGCACTTTACGTCTTTGATTACGACGTTGGCGGCGCTCTTCAACCTTTTCTTTAACCTCTGTATTTGCCGTTTCAGCACGACGAGGTTTTCTTTCCTTGTTAGGGCGTTCGTTAGTTTTTTGTGACTTACGCTCTTCGTCTTTATCACCATTAGGGCGACGATTACGATTGTTCCTATTACCACCGCGACGGTTATTATTACCTGAGCGTTTACCACCACGGCCATTGCGTGATTGATTACCACGTTTCTGAGTCGATTTTTTCGGCTCTGGCTCTTCTTCAACAGCGAATAGTGATTTAAATAAGTCGGCAATTTTGGCAAATAACGACTTAGGTTGCTTCTCATCTGTTTTTGGCTGTGCTGTAGGGGCTGGCGCTACAGGGGCAGGAGGTGGAGCTGAAAATCCTTTTAGTGCGGGTTCTTCTTTTTGCACTGCAGTGGTGGTTGGCGTTTCAACAAACTGCTTAATACTAGGATCAAGTTCCAACTCAGGTGTTTTGACTAACGCGTAGCTAAGTTCGTCCGTTAAATCATCTTTCTTCAAACGCACCATTTCGTAATGCGGTGAATCTAAATGCGGATTAGGTAGCACTAATACGCGAACACCATGACTTTTCTCGATAAAGCGCACAGCTCCGCGCTTTTCGTTAAATAAGTAGGTAGCAACATCAACCGGCACTGTCGCTCTGACTTGCACTGTGTTTTCTTTAATCGCTTCTTCTTCAAGTAAGCGAAGAATCGATAAGGCCAGTGACTCAGTTGAACGAATATTGCCCGTGCCTGAGCAGCGTGGACAAGGTATGTTGGCATTATCACCCAGAGAAGGGCGTAAACGTTGACGAGACATTTCTAGCAAGCCGAAACGAGAAATTCGACTTAATTGAATTCGAGCTCTGTCTTGACGGGTTGCATCTCTAAGGCGGTTTTCGACTTCACGTTGGTTGCGTGCCGGTGTCATATCGATAAAGTCGATAACCACTAAACCACCTAAATCACGTAAACGTAGTTGGCGAGCTATTTCGTCAGCTGCCTCTAAATTGGTGTTGAGTGCGGTTTCTTCAATATCACCACCTTTTGTTGCTTTAGATGAGTTGATATCAATTGATGTTAACGCTTCGGTCGGATCAATAACTATTGAACCACCTGATGGTAAGCGTACTTCACGTTGGAATGCAGACTCGATCTGACTTTCTATTTGGTAGTGAGTAAATAACGGTCGATCACCATCATACTTTTTCACACGGTTAATAAAGTCAGGACGAACACGTGATATATGTTCTCGCGTACGCTCGAATACTTTTTTACTATCGATAAGAATTTCATCGACATCACGGCGTAAGTAATCGCGAATTGCACGAACGATAACATCGCCTTCTTGATGAATTAAGAAAGGTGATGGACGTTCATCAGCAGCACGCTGAATTTCTTTCCAGTGATGCTTAAGTAAATTTAAATCCCATTCTAGCTCTTCATAAGATTTACCTACACCGGCAGTACGAACAATTAAGCCCATGCCTTTAGGTAATTCAAGCTTATTCAGTGCTTCTTTTAATTCGGTGCGCTCGTCACCCTCGATGCGACGGCTAATACCACCAGCGCGAGGATTATTTGGCATTAAAACCAGATAACTACCCGCTAAGCTGATAAAGGTCGTTAATGCAGCCCCTTTTTGACCGCGCTCTTCCTTATCAATTTGAACAATGACTTCTAAGCCTTCTTGTACAACGTCTTTGATATTAGGGCGGCCTGAAAACGTATAGCCTTCAGGGAAGTAGTTTTTAGCGATTTCTTTTAAAGGTAGGAAACCATGGCGCTCAGCACCATAGTCGACAAAAGCAGCTTCAAGGCTGGGTTCTACGCGGGTAATTTTACCTTTATAGATACTGGCTTTTTTTTGCTCGTGGCCTGACGCTTCGATATCTAAATCGTATAAACGTTGGCCGTCTACCAGAGCAACGCGCAATTCTTCTTCTTGCGTTGCATTGATTAACATGCGTTTCATGGCGTTCTAATTGTCCTAACAACGCCTAAACAAATTAATTTAAGTTACCTTGCCGTGTCGTTCTCCCGAACATCACGTATTTTTACAATTGAATTAACAAAGTCCGATAGTCGCTGATAGTTTGTGATCTCAAATGTGAGACACACAACACCGCCTAGCTCAGTGTTATTCACTTTGCTAGCAGCGCTTTCTCCTTTGCATATAGTCTTCTCGTTCGGGTTTTATGGTTCATTGTCAGCACTTATTCCCTATAACATAATAGTTCATATGTTATGGGCCTCGAAGCGTGACGGCTTCCCTTAAACCCCGATCGCTTTGACTAACTAAGGCTAGCAGTCTTTGGAGTGTTTTTTCACTCCTCATTAGCACTGCAAATAGCCTTACTTTCTTAACATCAAAATTTGTGCATTTGATGCTTGTAGATTGGGTTAACTTATTTAATCGCGTTTAGGCGAATTTTCAATATTGATGACCACTCCCGACAGGATTTTCACGTTTTAACCGACCGCGAAAAAGTACACACTCCGGATAAGTTAAAAATGCGAATGGCACATAAGTCTAATACTTAAATTAGCTTATATACATGCTGCGCGTAAACCTCTTACGTAAGCGAGGGTCACCTTCAATCTTAATACATTTGGAAAAATAACTGGCATTGTAAAATGCCATAGCGGAAAATATAGCAAACGCTTGCCAATTACGGCAATTGAAATCATCGATTAATGCAGAAATATTAACAATGAAAGAAAATGACTACAAGTCAGTTAGTTTTGTTACCTTGGATGAAGAGATTTGTGGTCAAAGAATAGACAATTGGCTAAAAAGGAACTTGAAAGGTGTGCCGACATCGCTCATCTATCGGATCATTCGTAAAGGCGAAATTCGCGTCAATAAAAAGCGAGTTAAACCTGAATATAAGTTACAAGAAGGTGATGTCGTTCGTATTCCGCCTATTAAAATAGATGAAGCCGCAGATAAACCTAAGCAAGTGGGCCAACATATTTTAGATAGTGTAGAAAAAAATATTCTATTTGAAGATGAAAGCTTGATGATTATCAACAAGCCATCTGGGTTAGCTGTGCATGGCGGCTCAGGTTTAAATTTTGGCTTAATTGAAGCTGTACGTAAATTGCGGCCTAATTGCCGTTCGCTTGAATTAGTTCATCGCTTGGACCGAGATACATCTGGGGCTATCGTCATTGCGAAAAAACGCTCGGCATTAAAGTCATTACATGAGCAATTAAGGCATAAAACGGTTGATAAGCGTTACTGGGCGTTGGTCAGAGGGCGTTGGTCCGATAAATTACGTAAAGTAGAAAAGCCTTTGCATAAAAACCAACTGTCTTCGGGAGAACGCTTAGTTAAAGTCGATGCTAAATTGGGTAAACCGAGTTTAACTAAATTTCGTGTATTACAACGCTTTGATCAAGCCACATTAGTTGAAGCTTCGCCTGTGACTGGACGCACGCATCAGATCCGTGTTCATACCGCAGCCAGTGGCCACCCAATAGCTTGCGATGATAAGTATGGTGAAAAAGATTTTGATCAAGTTGTCAAACAGGTTGGTGTGAAGCGTTTATTTTTGCATGCCGCATCGATCAGCTTTTTACACCCTAAAACCGAAACCACACTAAGAGTTGAAGCCCCTCTTGATGATAAGCTCGCGCAGGCTTTAAATAAATTAAAGTAGGAAGCAATTAATGAAATATAAAGTTGTGCTGTTTGATTGGGATGGCACCTTAATGGATTCTATCGCTAAAATTGTCAATGCGGTGCAAGTCGCTGCTGAGCTAAACCAAGTGGTTGTCCCCAGTGTTGATAAAGCTAAATCGATTATTGGCTTATCGTTAGAAACGGCCGTTGAAGTTTTATTTCCTGATTCTACTTTGGCTGTACAGCAACAAATCGGTGCTGACTATAGTCGTACCTATAATAATAGTCAGGTGGCGTCGCCTTTATTTGCGGATGCTCTTGATTGTTTAACCCAACTTAAAGACGCTGGAGCTGTATTAGGTGTTGCGACAGGAAAACGCCGCAGGGGATTGAATAAAGTGCTGGATTCAAGTGGTACTAGGCATTTTTTCTCTGCCAGTCGCTGTGCAGATGAGACAGCTTCTAAGCCTGATCCGCAAATGCTTAATGAAATATTGGCTGAGTTAGACGTGCGTGCCAGTGAGTGTGTTTATATTGGTGATACGGTACATGATTTAGCTATGGCACAAGCTATCAATATGGACCGGATTGGCGTGACTCATGGTGTTGATGATTTTGATGCATTAAATAAGCATAAGCCGGTATTGATTGCCGATAACCTGACTGGCATTGTTAATTATATTTTGCAGCCTTAATTTTTAAGCAAATGGTGTAAAGATCTAAATTGGCGAAAACGGCTGACGAAAGCTTATTAAAGTTTAAGTGCTAATACCCTAAGTACAAGATGCCAATACATCTTTTACTTAGGGAGCTAGGTTTTAATGATCTTTAAAGCATTAAATTTAAAAGTCAGTTAATGGGTTAACGCCAAATTCACGTAATACTTTTGTTAGTGCTATTAAAGGTAAACCCATTAGGGTGTTCGGATCATCACCTCTTAATGCGTTAAATAAGCTAATACCTAAAGCTTCACTTTTAAAACTACCCGCACAATTATATGGTTGTTCCTTATTAAGGTAAGCTTTTATTTCTTCTAGGGATAATTCTCTAAATTCAACTTCAAACGGCACAACTTGGGTTGAAATTAAATCTTTGGCGAGCCATTGCACACTTAAGCCAGTTAAAAACGTGACGGTTTTGCCATTAAGTTGTTGTAATTGTTTAACGGCATTTTCGAAATTTCCCGGTTTGCCAAGAATTTTATTGTCGATAACAGCAACTTGGTCAGAACCTATGACAATCGCGTTTGGCGTATTTTTAGCAACCGCTTGGGCTTTTAGTAAAGCAAGGCGCTCAACTAAGGCTGATGCGCTTTCATTTTCTAATGGTGTTTCATCGACATGTGGCTTCGCGGTATCGAACGGTAACTGTAATTTTTCGAGAATTTGCTTTCGATAGGGAGAAGTAGAAGCAAGAATGATAGATGTTTGACTCATAGGTAGACACTTTTATTTTAAGCAGGAACATAATAGGTTGTGTATTTTCGTTAAATTCGTTTGACTAAACAAGTCCAGATCTATACTATTCGCGCGCTATGCAAAAGGTTAAGATGCCAATTGAGATTGACCCAATAAAAAGTGCGCAAAAACGCTCTGATTATTCTGGTGTTTATCTATTGGAAAATTTAAAACGACTCAATGATATTACTCTCGATAAAAGCGGGGTAGTTGACGTTGAGTTATGTTGCAAGGTTGATGAGCAAGGCTTAACGGTTCTGCTTGTCGATGCTCAAACGGATGTGCTAATAACTTGTGAACGCTGTGGTGGGGAAATGCCCTATCATTTGACTTTTTCTACGGTATTTACACCAGAATCGAAAAAAGTTGATGAAGACTTAGTTCCAGCGGAATATGAAATCGTTGCAGTTGATGAGTTCGGCTTGATCAACTTACGAGATTTGGTTGAAGATGAATTAATTTTATCTTTGCCTAATTTTCCCAAGCACGAAATAGACGATTGTCTTATTTCACAAGATGCGATGAGTTGGGGTGAAATTGACGAACAAGTGTCAACCAAGCCTAACCCGTTTGATGTACTGAAAAAGTTGAAAACTCAAAAAGATTAGGAGTGGGCAATGGCTGTTCAAAAAAGTAAAAAATCTCGTTCAAGACGTGGTATGCGTCGTTCACATGATGCATTAACTGGCGCAACTTTATCTGTAGATGGTACTACAGGTGAAACGCACCGTCGTCACCACGTAAGTGCTGATGGTTTCTACAAAGGTAAAAAAGTAATCTCTAACTAAGAGTTACTGCCTTGGTCAATCTAACGATCGCGTTAGATGCTATGGGAGGCGATAATGGGCCTCCCGTAACCATTCCCGCTGCCATTGAAGCCCTTGCGGCTAATAAAAGTCTAAAGTTTCTGGTATTTGGTGATCAATACCAAATCAATCCGTTTATCCAAAACACGCCCAAATCAGTATTAGACCGTCTTGAAATAATTCATTGTACCCAATCTGTATCAATGGATGAAAAGCCGTCTTTGGCTCTGCGTCAAAAACCAGAATCTTCAATGCGCTTGGCGCTTGAGGCCGTTAAAAATGGTGAGGCACAAGCCTGTGTCAGTGCTGGCAATACTGGTGCGCTAATAACAATTGCTTATTATGTGCTAAAAATGTTGCCAGGTATCAGCCGCCCAGCCTTAGTGACTGCAATGCCTTCTTTGTCTGGCCATAAAACCTACTTGCTTGATTTAGGTGCCAATGTTGATGTAGATGAATTGACTTTGCATCAATTCGCCTTAATGGGCAGTGTATTAGCGGAAGCAAAAGGTACGCCCAATCACACCAAGCCTCGAGTGGGTTTGTTAAATGTCGGCGAGGAAGAAATTAAAGGCTCTAGTAAAATTAAACGTGCGGCTAAATTAATTAATGACGATGATGAAATTAATTATGTTGGTTACGTAGAGGGTAATGATATTTTTACTGAGCGAGCCGATGTCGTGGTTTGTGATGGATATGTCGGGAACGTGTCACTAAAAGCCTGTGAAGGTATCGCTAAACTAGTTGTCGAGAGCATTAAAGAAGCTGTTGGCAAAAGCTGGGTAAGTAAGTTATTAGCATTTCTCGCTTTACCTACGCTGAAAAAAATGTATAAAAGGGTCAACCCCGATCAATACAATGGGGCAAGTTTGCTCGGATTACGCGGAATTGTCATTAAAAGTCACGGTAATGCATCGAAAGATGGCTTTAAATACGCCATTGTTGAAGCCGTGAATGAAATAGAGCATAAGGTGCCAGAAGCAATTGGTCACCGTATTGCAGCTTTAAACGAAAGGTCTTAAGTTCGTTATGTATTCAAGAATTACAGGTACAGGTAGTTATTTTCCTTCTCAAGTACGCACCAATGCAGATTTAGAACAAATGGTTGATACCAGCCACGAATGGATAATCGAAAGAACCGGTATTTCTGAACGCCGTATTGCGGCACCCGACGAAAATGTCGCGACTATGGGCGCCGAAGCGGCTAAAAAAGCGTTAGAAGCCGCTAATCTTGACATTAGTGATATCGATTTAATCATTTGTGCTACGACAAGTTGGGAAAAAGCGTTTCCTAGTGCGGCTTGTGAAATTCAAAAAATATTAGGTGCGCCAGGTGTGGCGGCTTTTGACGTCGCTGCGGCGTGCTCAGGTTTTTGCTATGCAATTGGTGTTGCCGATAAATTTATAAAATCGGGTACGAATAAACGCATACTAGTGATAGGTACAGATACCCTTTCACGTGTTGTTGATCCGACCGATAGAACAACCATTATTTTATTTGGTGACGCAGCGGGTGCTTGTGTATTAGAAGCCGATGAAGAAACGGGTATTTTATCGACCCACCTACACGCAGATGGCAACTATGGCGAGTTGTTAACGGCGGGTATTCCAACTCGAGGCGAAGAAGAAACCGTTCACAGTTCTTGGGGTTATATGAAAGGCAACGAAGTATTTAAAGTTGCTGTCACCAAGCTAAGTGAGATTTGCGAGCAAACATTAGCGGCTAATAATCTACAAAAAGAAGATATTGATTGGTTAGTTCCGCATCAAGCGAATTTACGTATTATTAAAGCGACCGCTAAAAAATTAAATATGACCATGGATCGTGTCATTGTGACCTTACCTAAACACGGTAACACCTCCGCAGCTTCTGTTATAACTGCATTGGATGAAGGCATTCGCGACGGTCGAATTCAAAAAGGTCAAACCATTCTTATTGAAGCCTTTGGCGCAGGATTTGCGTGGGCATCAGCCTTACTTAAATATTAAGCTCTGTTAGCAGAGCTTCTATCTAGTTAACGAAGAAGAAATTATGTCAGATAATAACATTGCATTTGTGTTTCCTGGTCAGGGTTCACAAACCGTTGGTATGCTTGCCGACTTATACCAAGAATACGATGTCGTTAAGCAAACCTTTGCTAAAGCCAGTGATGCCTTAGGCTATGACCTTTGGGCGTTAGTTGCTGAAGGTCCGGCGGAAGAGTTAAATAAAACACATATCACGCAACCTGCGTTATTAACTGCCAGTATCGCTATTTTTGAGGTGTTGCGTGAAAAAGGCGTGGCCCAGCCTGCTTTAATTGCGGGGCATAGTCTTGGCGAATACTCTGCTTTAGTGGCAGCGCAAGTGATTAAATTTGAAGATGCAGTCAAACTAGTTGAATTACGTGGCCAATTAATGCAAGAAGCCGTTCCTGCTGGAACTGGCGCTATGTATGCCATTATTGGTTTAGCAGATGATAAAGTCAAAGCTGCGTGTGAAGAAGCTGCGCAAGGCGAGGTTGTATCTGCGGTTAACTTTAATTCTCCTGGTCAAGTCGTTATCGCGGGACAAAAAGAAGCGGTAGAACGAGCCGGTGCTTTATGTAAAGAAGCGGGTGCAAAACGCGCATTGCCTTTACCTGTAAGCGTGCCTTCTCATTGTGCTTTAATGAAACCAGCCGCAGATAAACTAGCTGAGAAGTTAGCTGAAATTGAATTTTCTAACCCAAGCTTGTCAGTCATCAATAATGTTGATGTGGCAATCGAAACAGAAGGCGATGCTATTCGTGATGCCTTAGTTCGTCAGCTTTATTGCCCAGTTCGCTGGACAGAAAGTGTTGAGCAACTCGCGGCTCAAGGTATTAGCCAATTAGTTGAAGTGGGCCCAGGTAAAGTATTAGCGGGTTTAACAAAACGTATTAATAAATCATTATCTGCAACATCGGTTAACGATATTGCATCAATCGAATCTTTCATTAGTGAGTAATATCATGTTTGGAAACTTAGAAGGACAAGTCGCTTTAGTCACTGGCGCAAGTCGTGGTATTGGTAAAGAAATCGCACTTAAATTAGTTGCAGCCGGAGCAACAGTGGTTGGCACGGCAACAAGTGACAATGGTGCTGCTGCTATCAGTGATTATTTAGGTGAAAACGGTAAAGGCTTAAAACTGAATGTAACCGATGCTGACAGCATTGCTGAAACATTTGATGCAATTAAAGAAGCTTACGGTGTCGTTGATATTTTAGTTAATAACGCGGGTATTACGCGCGATAACTTAATGATGCGCATGAAGGATGACGAGTGGGATTCAATTATCGACACGAATTTATCTTCTATTTTCCGCATTTCAAAAACTGCTTTACGTCCTATGATGAAAAAGCGCTACGGTCGTATCATCAATATAGGCTCAGTTGTTGGTTCAACGGGGAACCCTGGTCAAGCTAACTATTGTGCGGCGAAAGCTGGTGTTATTGGTTTTTCTAAAGCTTTAGCAAAAGAAGTGGCTTCTCGTGGTATTACAGTTAACACGGTTGCTCCAGGTTTTATCGACACTGATATGACAAAAGCGCTAAATGATGAGCAAAAAGAAGCTATCTTCGGTAATATCCCAGCTGCACGTTTGGGCCAACCAGAAGAGATTGCTTCAGCTGTATTATTCTTAGCGTCAAAAGAAGCTGGTTATATTACAGGTGAAACTATCCATGTAAATGGTGGTATGCACATGGCATAAGGCTATAAAGCCTATGTCCGCACGCACGTAATGGTTATTTATTAACCTACTTTTGCTTAACTGCGTTAAACAGCGCAGTTAATGCTTGAAATGCCGCTAATAAGGGCTATTATGTGCGTAATTTTAATTTGCACACTCAAAACTTGACACTATAAGTGCGTCAAAGATTGTTGAACTGAGCAATAAGAATACAGGTTTGACCAGAAGCAATTTAATAATTTTAACTTGCTACTGATTCAGCCAATCAAATAAACTATCAGCAATTAAAATTGCGTATTTTCTAAGGGAAACCTACTTATGAGTTCTATCGAAGAAAGAGTTAAAAAAATTATCGTTGAGCAATTGGGCGTTAAAGAAGAAGACGTTCGTAACGAAGCATCATTTGTTGACGATTTAGGTGCAGATTCTTTGGATACAGTTGAGCTAGTTATGGCTCTTGAAGAAGAATTCGACACAGAAATCCCTGATGAAGAAGCGGAAAAAATTACTACGGTTCAATCAGCAATTGATTACGTAGACGCGAACAAAGAATAAGATTCTTTATGGGCGGTTCTTCACCGCCCTTTTCATATCCATATAGATAAAGCAAAAACCCATCTGTTTTTCTCCATTCGGAGGCAAGAAAAGTGTCTAAACGTCGTGTAGTCGTCACTGGTCTAGGTATGTTATCGCCTGTTGGTAACTCAGTAGACGAATCATGGAAATCATTATTGGCAGGTCAAAGTGGTATTCAAACCATTGATACTTTTGACGTGTCTAGCTTTGCAACCAAAATCAGCGGTCTAGTAAAAGGTTTTGATATAGAAGAATATCTGCCTAAAAAAGAAGCCAAAAAAATGGATGTTTTCATCCAGTATGGCGTTGCCGCGGGTATGCAGGCGTTTAAAGATTCAGGTATCGAAGTCACCAGCGACAATGCACATCGCATTGGTGCTAGCGTTGGCTCTGGTATTGGTGGTTTAACCTTAATTGAAGAAAACCACAGTAAATTATTAAAAAGCGGCCCGAAACGCATGTCGCCTTTCTTCGTGCCATCGACCATTATTAATATGATCTCAGGTCATTTGTCGATTATGTACAACTTGCAAGGGCCGAATATTGCTATTACAACCGCTTGTACCACAGGTGTTCATTGTATTGGTCATGCTGCGCGTATGATCGCGTATGGTGATGCTGATGCCATGTTAGCAGGTGGTGCAGAAGCCGCTACGACTCCACTTGGTTTAGGTGGTTTTGCTGCTGCTCGTGCACTTTCATCACGAAATGATGATCCAACTCGTGCTAGCCGTCCTTGGGACAAAGACCGTGATGGTTTTGTCATGGGTGATGGTGCGGGTGTTGTTATGCTTGAAGAGTATGAGCATGCCAAGGCACGTGGTGCAAAAATTTATGCTGAGCTAGTTGGCTTTGGTATGAGTGGTGATGCCAATCATATTACGTCTCCGCCGGATGATGGTCGTGGTGCTCAAGCTGCAATGGCTAATGCCATTCGCGATGCAGGTGTTGAACTAGAAGCGATTGATTATATCAATGCCCACGGTACATCAACTCCAGTTGGCGATAAAGCAGAAACAGCGGCTGTGAAAAACTTATTTGGCGATCACGCATACAAGTTAGCGGTTAGCTCGACTAAATCGATGACAGGCCATTTGCTTGGTGCAGCCGGTGCCATTGAAGCGATTATCACGGTTAAAGCAGTACAAGATGGCGCTATTCCGCCAACAATTAACCTAGATAATCCAGATGAGGGCTGTGATTTGGATTATGTGCCGCACGAAGCACGCCAATTAAATATGGAGCTTGCGCTTTGTAATTCATTTGGTTTTGGTGGAACTAACGGTTCACTTCTATTTAAAAAAGTTTAAATCCAAACGCTTTTTAGTATTGTAAAAAAGGTCAGCTATGCTGGCCTTTTTTAATTGTATTATAGTCAAAGTGATCGGGTTTTAGGGGCGGGTTCTAGTTCCAGACGAAACCTAAGTACTTACATCCTGTCAGCTCCAAAAGTTGGGGCTTGTAAGCCAAGTCGAGGGCAAGCGCAGACAATGAACCATAAAATCTGAGCGAGAAGAATATTAGGAGTTATTTTCACTGTTTTGCGTATAATGCACCCAAATTAATTCAAGCTATTGCTTTTTGATGTTCAGACTGATCATCTTTACTAGCGAATAGCTATGATACTTTGGAGCAGACTAAAATGACCAACAATGATATTTTGCGTCGTATTCGCTACACCTTTAATTATAACGACGCCAAAATGGCCAGTATTTTGGAATTGGTTGGTTATAAAGTTGAACCGGCGTTAATTACCCAGTGGTTAAAAAAAGAAGAAGATGAAGCTTATGTGCGGTGTAGCGATCGCGAATTTTCTAACTTTTTAAATGGCTTTATTGTCGAAAAACGCGGTAAACAAGAAGGTAAACCTTTACCTAAAGCGGAAGACCATTTAAACAACAATATCATTCTAAAGAAACTAAAAATCGCGTTAAATTTACAATCAGAAGAACTCATTGCAATGATCTCGCATGGAGACTTTTCCATCAGTAAACATGAATTGAGTGCGCTATTTCGTAACCCGCAACATCATCATTTTCGTGAATGTAAAGACCAGTTGTTACGCAAGTTTTTGAGCGGAATGCAGGTAAAATATCGTGGTGATAGTGAAGTTTCTTCTGCAGGTAATCAATTCTCAAAAGCGCCTAAAAAGCCTTTCAATAAAACGCCCAAAAAGCCAAGTGATAACCCATATGCTAATTGGCAACCTTCTGGTAATGAAACAGTGAAAGTCACGAAAAAGTCGTTTTCTAAGCCAGTTAAAAACAAACCTAAAACCAGAATATCTAAAGATAATTTTAAATGGCCTGACATGAAAAATTAGAAAAATTAGGTCGATTTTTCTATTATTTTATCGTAAGTATAGTCAAAGCGATCAGGTTTTAGTGGCAGGTTTCTGGTTCCAGACGAAACCTAAGTACCTACATCCATGTAGGCAAAGCCGTCAAAGCTACCGCGTCCTGCTCTCGCCCCTTACCTGCATCCATGCAGGCAAGCTTCGAATCCCCATGAGCATATGCTCTATTATGTGATTGGGGTTGCCTAAAGGGATTTAGGTAGTAGGACGACGCAGGAGCCAAAGTCGAGAGTAAGCGCTGACAATGAACCATAAAGCCTGAGCGAGAAGACTATATTAGGTTTAACTTTGTTATTAGAAACACTTTAAATGCGCCTCCATTTTATTTCTGAACGGTCAAAATTGAGTCCTTATAATCGGGCTATACAATTTGGTGACGCACACTTTACAACCATGAAAGTGTGCTCGGGTGAAATTCAGCTATTTTCATATCATCAAGCTCGTCTGCAATTGGCGTCATCGAGGTTGGGTTTTGTCATTGATGAAAGTGAGTGGCAATGGCTTTTTGAGATGCTGTCCTCCCATGCAGAAGGTAAGCAAACGGCGGTTGTGAAAATCATTATTAGCCGTGGCGAAAGCCAACGCGGTTACGCCATACCTGAACCACCTGACTATCAAGCTTTTATCTATACATCGGAATTACCAATTGATTGGCTTGCACAATTACAACAAGGTATCGCGTTAAACATTGCTGATTTTACGTTAGGTCATCAACCTGCTTTAGCCGGATTAAAACATTGTAACCGCCTAGAGCAGGTAATGCTTAAACAAGAATTACAAGCTAAAGGTTGGAGTGATGCCATTGTTTGTGATTTGACTGGAAATGTTATCGAAACTTCGATTGCAAACTTGTTTTTTTATGATGGTCATACTTGGTATACCCCAGAATTAAGTTTGGCTGGTGTGGCTGGGGTATATAGACAATATATACTGCAACAGGCGAAAAAACATAATATCAAAATTGAAGTTTGTGCTATTGCTAGGCAAAACTTAACAAACTTCACCGCGGCTTTTGCCTGCAATGCATTGCAAGGTATTGTGCCTGTGACGCAAATCGCCGAAAATAGCCTATCAGTTGAACCCGTTCATCATTTTAAGCGCACTTTTGAAAATTAAATTATCCACATTTTTAAAACTATTGGCCGCGAGTATTTTTGCTTGTTTAACTGTCGCAAGTGTTTTGGCATTTAAAATTGCTAGCCAATGGCAACAACCTGCGGCTATACATCAGCCGTTATTTACTATTGAATCGGGTTGGTCGTACTACAAATTAATCGAGCAGCTTGAGCATAGCAATATGATTCAAGAGCCGTTTGCATTTAAAATACTCGTTTGGCTAAATCCGCATTTACGTGACATTAAAGCGGGGACTTATCGCTTGCCGGAAAAGGCAACTCAGCGCGAATTAGTTGAAGCTTTAGTATTTGCCAAACCAGCCGAGTTTAAAATCACGTTTATTGAAGGCAGCCGATGGCAAGATTGGTATGCCAAATTACAAGATCACTCATTTATTCAAACCACTTTACAATCATCAAAAGATGAGCAACTTAAACCTTATTATGCAAATGGCCGTATAGAAGGTTTGTTGTTTCCCGATACTTACGTATTTTTTGCTGATACCCCAGATATTAATATTGTTGAGCAAGCATATCGACGTATGCAGTCTGTGATGAATCAAGCCAAGCAAGCGCAACAGAGCCGAGGTAAACATGTTTATCCATTGGATGATTACCAAACGCTAATTTTGGCTTCGATCATCGAAAAAGAAACCAGTATAGTGTCGGAAATGCCTTTGGTTTCATCGGTATTTCATAACCGGTTACACAAAAAAATGCGCCTACAAACCGACCCAACCGTGATTTACGGTTTGGGAGACGAATATCAAGGCGATATTACGCGTGCTCATTTAAAACAAGCGACGCCATACAATACTTATGTGATTAAAGGTTTACCGCCGACTCCCATTGCTATGCCGGGTAAAGCGGCCATCGAAGCTGCGTTTAATCCACAGCAGAGCGAATATTATTATTTTGTGGCTGACGGAAAGGGAGGACATAGTTTCTCTCGAACCCTACGCGAACATAATGCAGCGGTTAAGCGCTATTTAAAACTCAGTAAGTAGTACTGCGATAAATAAGAGACAAATATGCAAGGTCAGTTTATTGTTATTGAAGGTTTGGAAGGTGCAGGAAAATCAACTGCCGTTAACGCCATTCAAACCTGGTTAAGTGAACGTGGTATTGAGTTTATTAATACACGTGAACCAGGGGGCACACCCATGGCGGAAGCGTTGCGTACGCTGGTTAAAAAAGTGCATGAAGAAACGGTTACCGCAGAAGCCGAGCTATTAATAATGTATGCAAGCCGTATTCAATTGATTAAAAATGTCATCGAGCCTGCGTTAGCTCAAGGTAAGTGGGTTATTGGTGATCGCCATGATTTATCGTCACGTGCATATCAGGGTGGTGGCCGTGGGATACCAGACGATTTAATTGAACCTATACGTCACGCCGTGCTTAAAGGGTTTAAACCTGATTTAACTTTATATATGGATATTGACCCAGCGGTTGGCTTAGCCCGAGCGTCAGCCCGTGGCGAACTCGATCGCATTGAGCTGGAACAACGAACGTTTTTTGATAACACGCGTAAAAAATATCAGCAAATTGCCGCTAGTGACGATAGCATAGTAACTATTAATGCTGAACAAAGTATTGAACAAGTCGCGCAAGATATAACGGCAGCACTGAACACCTATTATGGTTAACGAAACTTATCCTTGGTTAGAATCTACTCTGTTGAATATTGGCCAGCAATATCAACAGGGGCGTTTACATCATGGTTTACTGATTGATGCCAATCATGGCATGGGTAAACTGACACTGGTTAAGCAATTAGCTCAACACCTGTTATGTACGGCTGGTCAAGACAGGGCTTGTGGTCAATGTAAATCTTGCCATTTATTTAGCCAAGGCAATCACCCTGATTATTTGTTGATTTCAGATAGAGAGGCAAACTCTGTTGGTGTAGATGCCATTCGTGAATTAGTGGCTAAATCGCAACATAAGTCGCAGTTGGGCGGTAATCAAGTTTTCGTTATTGACCAAAGCCATAAAATGACGGAATCCGCGGCTAATGCATTACTTAAAACGTTAGAAGAGCCAAACTCCCAAACCTACTTATTGCTGACTACGACCTCTGTTAGTCATTTATTACCGACTATTTTGAGCCGTTGCCAAATTTATAAAATCACCGCACCCACTTTGCAAGCTTTACAACCTTGGTTACAAGCCAAGCAAGTTAATATTGATGATTTTGCGATAGCTTATCAAGATATGGGGCAAGCGCCGTTGTGTGCACTCGAGTTATTGGCTGACGATTATATTAGTCAACGCCAAGCGTTTTTAAATGAATTTAAGCAAGTCTTATCCGGTAAAATTTGCGCTATGGAATTTGGTGTTAAAGCTGAAGAAACTTCGTTGAGTTTTTATTATATTTGGATGATGCAAGCATTGAATAAATGGCTGCAAGTGAAAAGTGCACAGCGGCAAAAGGCGGGCTTCAATCATGCTCAGTTATATAAAATTATGGATTTGTACCAAGCCGTGTTGACCAGTCAAAAGCAAAACGGCTTAACTGGTGTCAATAAAAAACTGAACTATCAGCAACTTTGCCATAAAATAGCACAGGTAAATAAGTAAGGTTAAGGTTATGGAAGCTATCCCTCTGGAATTTAGAAGCGTTCAAGATTTATACAAAAGTTATATGGCATTTTTGCCAGAAGGCGGCTTGTTTATTGAAACCAGTCGTCAGTACGAAATGGAATACGAGCTTGAATTAGATGTGTTAGTGCCTAATGCGATTGATAGCTTAAAAGTTACGGGAAAGGTCTGTTGGATTAACCCAGTTAGCGCTTCTAGTGCCACCCCACAAGGTATAGGTGTGGTATTTACCGAAGACAAGCAGCATTTAAAAGATCGCATAGAAACCATGCTCGGCGGTTTATTAAATTCCAGCGAACCGACCTTTACTATGTAACTGAGGTTATTTTTGTATGCCTAAATCAGCAGAGCAATTTGCTGCAGCTACCACATCCTGCGCATATTTAGTTGTTGTAGCTTGGGCTTCGTACCAACAATAGCTGCTGTAAGCGTGCTCTAGAAATTTTGTTTTAGACAAACCTCAGCTAATTATATCCATATAAGCCAGTGCTAAACCTTGGTTGGTTATTCAAATGAAAGGTAAGATTTTTTGTTAGTTGATTCTCACTGTCATTTAGACAGACTAAAGTTAGACGAGTTTGAAAACGGGTTAGATACCGTATTAGCTAATGCTGAACAGCAAGGTGTTGAGCATTTTTTGTGTGTTTGCGTATCGCTGCAAGACTTTAATAAAATGCGTGACGCGGTCGCGGGCTACAACAATGTTTCGATCTCTTGTGGGGTGCACCCATTACACCAAGAAGACGCCGCCTATACTTATGACGATTTAATTGCGTTAGCCGCTGATCCCAGTGTCGTTGCCATAGGTGAAACAGGGTTAGACTTTTATTATTCGCCTGACAGTAAAGCGATCCAAACCGAATCTTTCCGTAAACATGTGCGCGCTGCAGTTGAATTAAATAAACCATTAATCATACATACGCGCGATGCACGGCAACTCACCATTGATATTCTGCGCGAAGAAGGCGCAGAGAAAGTCGGCGGGGTATTGCACTGCTTTACTGAATCGTTGGAAATGGCCCAGCAAGCCATGGAATTGGGCTTTTACATTTCTATTTCAGGCATTGTTACCTTTAAAAACGCTAAAGAGTTACAAGACACGGTACGGCAAATTCCACTCGAGCGTTTGCTAGTTGAAACCGATTCACCTTGGTTAGCGCCTATTCCTTATCGTGGAAAACAAAACCAGCCGGCTTATGTAAAAAATGTCGCGCAATTTGTCGCGGACTTAAAAGGTGTGAGCTTAGAAGAGTTGGCTCAAGTGACGACCCAAAATTATTACGATTTGTTTGCCTTGAGTAAAAAAGTCTAAGCATATTTTAATCATAGTCAAAGCGATCGGCTTTTAGGCAAAGCCGTCAAGCTTAGAGTCCCCATGAGTTTATGCTCTACTAAATGATTGGGGCGAAAAGCGCAGACAATGCCGTCCTAGAAACCGAGCGAGAAGACTATATGCTGCAACCCATTATTGGTTATTACAAGGATGAACAAGGTCATTGGGTTGCAAAATTATCCTGTCATCATAACCAACATGTTCGCCACCAACCGCCTTTTATTAATCGACCTTGGGTAACAACCCCAGAAGGACGAAACAGCAAACTGGGTTTTGAACTTAACTGTGTTAAGTGCGAGCGTAAAGCCCCTAAAGATTTCTGAAATTATCCTCAGTTTTACCAAGATATTGCCATTAAAATATGCTTGGCTAGAAATTTGCTTAGCCAAAATGAAAAAAATTCAATTATTTCGAAAAAAAATCACCCACAAAGCTTGAAAGTCTATTCCTCGACCCTACTTATAAACCAAGAAATTAATCCAGAGTTATTTATTAGTTGAGGGTTTTCCAGCATGGGTAAAATCATCGGTATCGATTTAGGTACAACCAATTCATGTGTTGCTGTTTTAGACGGCGACAAAGCAAAAGTTATTGAAAACGCCGAAGGCGATCGTACTACTCCTTCGATTATCGCTTACACAGCTGAAGGTGAAACATTAGTTGGTCAGCCAGCGAAGCGTCAGGCGATCACTAACCCACAAAATACGTTATTTGCTATTAAGCGTCTTATTGGCCGTCGTTTTGAAGATAAAGAAGTTCAACGCGATGTAGACATCATGCCATTCAAAATTGTTAAAGCTGACAATGGCGATGCATGGGTAGAAGCCAAAGGCGAAAAAATGGCACCACCGCAAATTTCTGCTGAAGTTCTTAAGAAAATGAAGAAAACAGCAGAAGATTACTTAGGTGAAGAAGTGACAGCGGCTGTTATTACAGTTCCGGCTTACTTTAACGATTCACAACGTCAAGCTACTAAAGACGCGGGTCGTATCGCAGGTTTAGAAGTTAAGCGTATTATCAATGAGCCAACTGCTGCTGCCCTTGCTTACGGCATGGATAAAAAGCAAGGTGACAACATTGTTGCAGTATACGACTTAGGTGGTGGTACATTCGATATTTCAATTATTGAAATTGATGAAGTTGAAGGCGAGCACACATTTGAAGTATTAGCGACTAATGGTGACACTCACTTAGGTGGTGAAGACTTTGATAACCGCTTAATCAACTACTTAGTGACTGAATTTAAAAACGAGCAAGGCTTTGATCTTAAAAATGATCCATTAGCAATGCAACGTTTGAAAGAAGCTGCTGAAAAAGCTAAGTGTGAACTATCATCTTCACAACAAACTGAAGTTAACTTACCTTACATCACAGCTGATGCAACAGGTCCTAAGCACTTAAACATTAAAGTAACCCGTGCTAAGTTAGAGTCTTTAGTTGAAGATTTAGTCCAACAATCTCTTGCGCCACTTAAGCAAGCTTTAGCAGATGCAGATTTATCAGTTAGCGACATCAACGACGTTATCTTAGTTGGTGGTCAAACACGTATGCCATTAGTGCAAAAAACCGTGACTGACTTCTTTGGTAAAGAGCCTCGTAAAGACGTTAACCCTGATGAAGCCGTAGCCGCAGGTGCAGCGATTCAAGGTGGTGTATTAGCAGGTGACGTAACGGACGTATTATTACTAGACGTTACACCATTATCACTAGGTATCGAAACCATGGGTGGCGTAATGACACCTGTAATTGAGAAAAACTCGACTATTCCGACTAAGAAGTCACAAACTTTCTCAACAGCTGAAGATAATCAATCAGCGGTAACAGTACACGTTGTACAAGGTGAGCGTAAACAAGCGAGCTTGAACAAATCGTTAGGTCAGTTCAACCTTGAAGGTATTCGCCCAGCAATGCGTGGTACCCCACAAATTGAAGTGACGTTCGATATTGATGCGGATGGTATTTTACACGTATCTGCCAAAGATAAAGATACGGGTACAGAGCAGAAGATCACCATTAAAGCGTCTTCTGGTTTAAGTGATGAAGAAGTCGAAGCAATGGTTCGCGACGCCGAAGCTAACTCTGACGCAGACGCTAAGTTTGAAGAATTAGTTCAAGCGCGTAACCAAGCCGATGGCCTTGTTCATGCAACTAAGAAGCAAATCGAAGAAGCTGGTGATGAGTTAGCGACTAACGATAAAGAAGCGATTGAAACAGCGGTATCTGCGTTAGAAACAGCGATCAAAGGTGACGACAAAGCAGAGATTGAAGCAAAATCTCAAGAGTTGATCACAGCATCGGCTAAATTAATGGAAATCGCTCAAGCGAAAGCACAAGCTCAAGGCGGTCCAGAAGCGACTGACGCCGGTGCACAACAAGCGTCTCCTGCTGATGATGTAGTCGATGCTGAGTTTGAAGAAGTTAATGACGACAAAAAATAAGTCAGACTTTTAAAACGACTAAGGACGGGCGTATTATGCGCCCGTTTTTGTTGTTGCTAAAGGTGAATACCCATACGTTTAAGCCTTTAGCCTTGCGTTTATTTTATTGTAAAAATAAGGCTAAAGGTTTACTGGTTTTTTAGGCAATATGCCAATGGTTGAGTGAAGTAAAAGATTATGTCAAAACGGGATTTATACGAAGTCTTAGGCGTCCAGAAAGGCGCAAGCGAGCGTGAAATTAAAAAGGCCTACAAGCGCCTAGCTATGAAATATCATCCAGACCGTAACCCGGATGAAAGTGCCAAAGAAAAATTTTCTGAGATCCAACAAGCTTACGAAGTCTTAACTGACGACAATATGCGCGCCAGATATGATCAATATGGTCATGCGGGTATTGATCCACAGCAAGGTGGCTTTGGCGGCGGTGGCGGCGCACAAGACTTTGGAGATATTTTTGGTGATGTGTTTGGTGACATTTTTGGTGGCGGCGGTGGTGGCCGTCGTCAGTCGCGAGCGCAACGCGGTGCCGACTTACGTTACAACCTAGAGCTCACATTAGAAGAAGCGGTTAAAGGTAAATCAGTTGAAATTAAAGTGCCGACTTGGGTCGCTTGTGATCCATGTGATGGCAGCGGTGCGAAAAAAGGCACACAAGCGCAAACGTGTCCAACCTGTCATGGCCAAGGTCAAGTACAAATGCGCCAAGGCTTCTTTGCGGTACAGCAAACTTGTCCAACCTGTCATGGTAAAGGCAAAATTATCAAAGATCCGTGTAACGTATGTTCGGGTCAAGGTCGCGTGCAAAAGAGCAAAACCTTGTCTGTTAAAGTACCTGCTGGCGTCGATACAGGTGACCGAATTCGCTTAGCCGGTGAAGGCGAAGCAGGACAACATGGTGCACCAGCTGGTGACTTATATGTACAAGTTTCTGTGCGCGAACACTCAATCTTTGAGCGCGACGACAATAACTTATATTGTGAAGTGCCAATTGGCTTTACAACAGCCGCATTAGGTGGCGAGATTGAAGTTCCGACTTTAGAAGGTAAAGTTAAGTTGAAAATCCCAGCGGAAACGCAAACCGGCCGTATGTTCCGCATGCGTGGTAAAGGGGTTAAGTCAGTGCGCGGTGGCGCTGTCGGGGATTTAATTTGTAAAACAGTTATTGAAACGCCGGTTAACTTAAGCGAAGAACAAAAAGACTTTCTACGTCAATTGGAAGCTTCGACCACCCATAAACATAAACCGAAAGAGCAAGGTTTTTTTGATGGGGTTAAGCGCTTTTTCGATGACTTAACTAGCTAGACCATTGTTAGTCGAGAACAATTTGACTCGTTATTAGATGCTAGAGCCCGCAGTGTTTCGCACTGCGGGTTTTATTTTGCCTGAATTTTATCTTAACCTAGGTGTAATTAACCCTAATTCTGGTACAAAATGATCTTTATCAAATGCGGGTGGGTAAATTACATGATAAATTTACTCAAAATGCCCAAGTGATTGGGTACGCAGCATTTTTACTTATCCACGGAGAATAATTATGAAAACACTTAAAACCTTGGGTGTTGCAACAACTTTATTAATGGGCGCATTATCTGGTCAAGCTATGGCGGCTGACGCTGCTGCTGGTAAAGCTAAAGCCGTTATGTGTGCGGCTTGTCACGGTGCCGACGGCAAAGCGCAAATCCCAACTTACCCAAATCTAGCAGGTCAAAACGAAGCTTATTTAGTTTCAGCCATGAATGCTTATAAAAAAGGTGAGCGCACAGGTGGTCAAGCGGCCATCATGGCTGGCATGGCAGCACCTCTGTCAGATGCTGATATTGCCAATTTAGCGGCTTATTTTGCATCTTTAAAATAAAGCTAGTTATAAATGTATAGTGCGATTAACAGCCATTTTAATCGTACATTTCTAAAAACGTCAGCTAAAGCTGACGTTTTTGACAAAGTCCCCCTCAGCCTAAATCATTTTAAAGAGCCTAATTGACAGTTGAACCGATCTTTCAAGGGCGATCTACGGTTTCTATTTCAGCTTTGTTAAGTAGGTTATTCCCTTTATTAGTTTCAATTGTTTTTTGTTTGGGCTTTATATTATTTTTAAAACCAATGTTATGTCGCAATAGCCATTCATACCCAAATTGTGCTTTAAAATCATAGAGATTTGTGAGGGTGTTATCAGCTCTATATAGCGTATAAACGCGGAGTGTTTTTCTTGCGCGAGCAACTAATGTGGCTGATGCTTTGTAGTAAACGTTGTTTGCTGCGGCTATTTTGAATTCTACTAATTAACAACGTTGGTTTTGCCGTGTTTTTTTGCTGGTATCAAGTTAGTTTGTTGCCCTGAGTATTTTACTTTTGCATTGTAACCGGTTACATTGTTTGTTTTTACGTAAAGGAAAGGATATGAAAATTAATAAGGGTCTATTTAACATCAATGTTATTTGTCTTGGAATATTGATCGTAGTTTTCTCTATGACTCAGGTGCAAGCGAGTAAAGCACCTGAATTGGCCAATTCACCACCTATGGGGTGGAACAGCTGGAATCACTTTGCATGTGATATTGATGAAAAACTTATTAAAGAAACAGCTGATGCAATGGTTGAATCAGGTTTAAGGGATGCTGGTTATCAATACGTTAATATGGATGATTGCTGGCACGGGGAGCGAGATGTTAATGGCTTCATTCAGCCTGATGAAAAGCGTTTTCCATCAGGAATGAAAGACTTAGCAGATTATGTTCATGCTAGAGGGCTTAAGTTTGGCATATATTCAGATGCAGGTTTGAAAACGTGTGCTGGACGTCCAGGTAGTCAGGGTTACGAATATCAAGACGCATTGCAATATGCTCGTTGGGGCGTAGATTATTTAAAGTATGATTGGTGTAATACAGGAGAAGGCGCCGCGCAGCGTAACCCAATTGAAGCTTACACAACCATGAGTCGCGCATTGATGGATTCAGGTCGGCCAATATTACTTTCTATCTGTGAGTGGGGGGACAGTAAACCATGGCTATGGGCAAAAAACGTCGGGCACATGTGGCGAACAACTGGAGACATTATAAATTGCTGGGATTGTGAAGTCGGCCACGGTACTTGGGCATCAAAAGGTATATTACCTATTTTGGATCAGCAAGATGCACTGCGCTCTTATGCTGGCAAAAATGCTTGGAATGATCCTGATATGATGGAGGTTGGAAACTTACCTACGTTGGGTGAAAATCGCGCTCATTTTGCAATGTGGGCTATGTTAGCAGCGCCATTAATTATTGGTACTGATGTTCGTCAACTAGACCAGCCTATCTTGGATATATTGCTCAATCGCGAAATCATTGCGATTAACCAAGATCCGTTAGCTATTCAAGGCTTTCGCTATTACCAAGATGAGAAGCTAGAAATATGGCTAAAATTGTTAACTGGAGGTGACTTTGCACTCGCTTTTTTAAACAGAAGTCAGCAAGGCGTAGAACATACGCTAAAATTTGATTTACTCGATCTAGAGGATAGCCTCCATCATTGGCGCTCCAAATTTGCTGAAAATCACTACACTATTGTAGATTTATGGAATGGTGAAAATAGCAGGGATACTAGAAGTGCATTAACAGTTCAAATTGCCCCGCGAGACGTTCAAATATATAGATTCAATAAGGTTAAATAAGCTTGATTTTAAGTCACAAAACAATAGTTTATTGTTTTGTGACTTAACCTTTTCTTTGGCAAAAATTTCTATCCAGAAATAAAAAAGAACTATTGTTGTGTATTACAACTTGTTTAATTTCGTGTGCAGCAATTGATGTTGGGTTGCTTCGCCACAATCGACTAAATACCAATTTTTACCTTGGCTTTCGATTAGGGCAATAGCACTGACATTGCGTCTTTTAGTAGGGGTGCCAGACGAGGTGCCTAAAAATAAAAATTCCATGTTGTTAATTTAATTCTTAATAAATATGCGGTTTATTGTGGGTCAAAAAATGTGTATTCATAGGAAATATACAAATGCTGTGGCGAATGGCCTCTATAGCGCTCTGGTAAAGCATTACGATCTGATTGCTTAGTCGCTTTAAAATGGACTGGAAGGTTATTTTTATCTTCTAACCATTTTAGTCGGTAGTTAGCATCAAGGCTTGCACAAATATCGACTATGGGTGCGGTATGTGGCGTTTTATAGCTGACTTTTGTCGATAGTTGCTTATCAAATCTAGCTTGCATTCTTGGTAAATATTGGCTGTATTCAGGCTCTTTGAAAAAATCTAACGGGCGCAAGTCTAATTCGCCCGTCTGCTTATTTTTCCAACCAGAGGTAACAAGCTGATTTTGTTCATCGTAAACATATACGGGTGTTGAACCTGTTCTGCCAATACCACTTTCTACAATATTACCTCGTTTATCAAAACCATAAATGTAAGTAACACAAGGAAAATATTCTGGTGGTTCTTTGCCTTTCTCGTACCTAGAGACTTTTATAAAAAGGGACTTAATTTTATGGTCGGTAAGAGTCTCTCGATCAAAATGCTCCATCCCCAGAGCTAAGCTATAACCGCTTGTTGCGAGTAAAACCAAATGTAATTAAAGTTAGCATAATAACTTCCTTATTTATAAATCAAGCAAAGTTACCACGCTAATTTCTGCTTAATAAATTTCGTTAGTTTATCGGCATTGCGTTGGTGCTGATGCACTCTTGGGTGAGCTTTGTAACCCGTAAATTCGAAAAAGAGCGTATTAATATCTGCAGTGTTATCTTGCTGTTTTATTCTTTTAACCGCTGTTTTAACTAATCCTGGCCATTTAGAATTCGACTTAGTGATATCCATACTACCTAGCGCGCAAATAACGGGTTTATTGGGGTATTTACTGCGAATAGTATTCACAAATTTGATATAGGCTTGAATAATATTTTCATCATTAGGAATAGGGGAAATGCGCTTGGGATCGTGTACCAACCAACTGTCATTTTGAAATAGGTTAATCACGACTATATCCGGTGTCCACTGTTTAAAATCCCATTTTGAATCATTATTACCCGCGCCATTTACCTGGTCGTAATACTCAGGCATAGTGAAATCAAACCAACTGGCCATTATGCCAATACCACTTAGCGAGATAGTATGGTGTTCGGCGTTTAAATTTCTGGCGGTGATGGATGCATAAGATAGGTAATTGTTCTTTTCCGACAGTTGTTTATCGCCAGCGTTATCCGCTGCTTCGTTGCCCATGCCGCTAGTAATCGAATCACCAAAAAAGGCAATTCTGCGATTAGGACGAGCAGGCGCAGGCAACAGTTTTGCGTTGTCACTTAGCTCTAACCCTAAAAAGCGACTATAACCTTCATGGCCTTCAGTACGCTTATAAATCTCTACAGTGTGGATCCCGTCTTTAAGATGATGGGCTACAGGGTAGGTGTGTAAACCTTGTTTAGCTTGAATAACGTATGGGAATTGATCGTTACCATTAATAATGACATTAAAGAAGTTTTCACCTCGTTGGTCATCTAATCTGATGTTTAGTTTATTGCCAGTAAATTTCGCTTTAATCGAGGTACCAGCAAAACTAATTAGCGGTTGCTTGGCTTGGGTAAAATCGATGCGCCCTGTGTATTGAAAGTGGTTGTTATCGGCTTCAAAAAATTGTGCCGCGCAGCTGAAAACGCTTACCGCAAGCATACATAAGCCAAATACGATTTTGTTAGCGAGTTTTAATTTAGCGCTTAGTGTCATTGTTATTTTTCTCTGTCGTCTACAAGTCCTAAGTGGTTTTGTGACAATTTTATTTTATGAATTAGGTAATAGTGTTGTGTTAAGCAGGGGCAGATTGAACAAATATAAAGTCGAAGTCAAACAAATATCTAATGGTTAAGATTTAGCAGCTTTGACTGATTAGAGTTTGATGGATTTAAGTTTGAGTAAAAATAAAAAAAGCCTTAACTCGTTTGAATTAAGGCTTTACAGGACAACACAAGGAGTTTTAATTACTGTAAATTACATTTTAACTTGAACGCCCAAAGTTAAACGGCGCTCTGCGTATACCTGACCATCGATATTAGATTCCCACTGATGGTAGTTTTCTTGATGCTCTTCGGTTAAGTTAGTACCTTGCAAAGATAAGGTAACTAAGTCAGATACCTCATAACTAACAGACGCATCTATATATGTAGTAGGGGCAGTAAAGTAAGCAAACTTATAAGCACCATCGTTTTTCAATGTTTGGAACATTTTGCTACGCTTATTTTGAGCAATACGGGCTTGTAAGCCATCTTTTTCATAC
The DNA here is from genome assembly GCF_003063625.1 of Saccharobesus litoralis. Classification (NCBI taxonomy): domain Bacteria; kingdom Pseudomonadati; phylum Pseudomonadota; class Gammaproteobacteria; order Alteromonadales; family Alteromonadaceae; genus Saccharobesus; species Saccharobesus litoralis. The sequence continues at coordinate 1,636,198 of NZ_CP026604.1, forward strand.
CAAATAGCGATGTTACTTTGAGTTTTAGACTGGCCGACACTTGGTAATTTTTGACCATAGTAGTCAGTTAAATCACTTTCGCCAGGCGAATAAGTGTAGTTGGCGGTTATGCCGAAACCACTCCAAATGCCAGGTAAAAAGTCAAAACCTTGTTGATAACCCATTTCAATACCCGTATCTGACCAGTCGCCTTTAGCTGGTACATTAACTTTCGCTTGAATAGGTACAACGCCAGTATAGGTGCCAGTTTCTATATCAAAACCACGCACAACACCGTCACTATCTGGAATGTTATCAAGCATTAAGGTTACATCGACTTCTTTAACATTACCTTTGTTTCTAAATGCGCCAACATTAAACATACCTGACTCGCTGAAATACCACTCAAACGATAGCTCCATATTGTCATTTTGTTGTGGCTCTAGGTAAGGGTTACCAAATAGAGTACCGCTGGTAGCACAGAACACAGTCTCGCCAGTGTCGGTGGTTTGCTCACAGGTTTTAGTACGGTTAACGTTTAAGCCGCCACCAATGTTATCCGTGTCGTGGGTTGAGATTGTTTCGGTATATGAGAAACGCAACACCATATCTGGATTTAGGTTTAAGGCTAAGTTAAGTGCAGGCAACGCATTGTTATATTTATTAACCGTTCTTAAGGTATTACCCACTGGTTTTTGCATACCAGGGCCAAGCAAGAAGTCTTGACCATTAAAGTTAGCCACAGTTCCTTGTAGGGCTTCACTCTGTGTAACGTCAAACTCAGTCTCAACATAGCGTAAACCAAAATTACCAATTAACAGCATACCTGCTATGTCGGTTTCTATGTTTAATTGCGCGTAAGCCGAAGTCACGGTTTCTATTACTTCATAAACGTTGGCCGCATCTGGTGTTAAAACATGAGTGCCATATATTTCATTGTGCCAAGCGATAGGATCTTTCATGACTTCTGGGTCAACGAAATATAAAGTTCCTAAACCGGTTGTACCATGGAAATCATCAATGGCTTTGATCATGCCTTTTTCATTTAATTCGGTAAATGAAATTGGCGCAATGTAAGACTCAACGGTTTCAGGCGCGTCTGTTGCAGTATCTTTCCAACGGGCTAAGAATGCATCACCATATTGGTTAGTGCGGGCAACACCGCCGTACCAGCCTTGTTTGCTAACGGTGCGTTCTGCTGAACGAGCACCAAATTCAATTGAGGTAAAACTATCTAAAACAGGGATACTTAAATCTAATTCGTATTTACCGTCTAGTCGAATAACATCAAGATCGGCATTGGTATAAATACCGTACAAGTTACTTGATTTAGCACTGTAACGATTTAAGTTGCTACCAAATGCTTCAGTAGTGCCATCGTCCAACATCATATCTGGAAATGCCCAGTGTTGTTTGCCACCTGAATAAGCAATGCCTACTGGAATTTGTGTGTAAGCCCCCTCTACTACTGTGCCGTCTGGTAGGTAAGCTTCAGTTCCTTGATAACCCCAAGGGTTAACGTGGCTAATGAAGGTTTTACCCGGACCATGGTATGTATCACCGATTGATGAACCATCTGTTACGAATGAATCGACAACACTGTTGGTCTCATCTGCAGCCGCTTCACCATGAACCCAACGTAAGGTTAATGACAAAGAGTCGCCAACGTAATCAAGCTGTAAGTTTGAGTTAAAGGCTTCTTTTTCGTCTGCGCGAGTAAAAGATTGAGCTTTAACAACACGTGCTTGATACAAAGCTGACTGTAAAGTGTAAAACTCACCTTCGTTTAACACAGGCTCACCGTCTACATGGGTGACATTGTGATAACCCGTAGCCTCTAGTGGAGTAAACCAGCCTGTTTCACTTGACCAAGCTTGGCTTGCAGTAATGGCATTGGCCATCGCATATTCATCTAACTTGGTGTAGAACATTTCTGCGGTGAGTTGTAGCTCATCAGTAATTTGATATTGCAATGATGAGTTGATACCAGTGCGGTCACGCTCAATAAAGCGGTTAGCAGCTTGATGACCTTGGAATGAATAAAATACATCGTTGGTATCGCCGTCACCACTTACATCAATATCGTCTTGCACAAAGTTGTTAGCTTCGGTTGCCATAAAAGACCAACCGCCGTAACGACCTGGTTCACCACCTTGTGAGCCGTTAGTGTAGTCAGCTAAGTAGCTTTCTGATTTGGCGATATTTAACGTAAAGCCAAGGCGCGTATCTAGGTTATAACCCACAAAAGCAGAAACCGACGGGTCAACTTCGCCACCCAAAGAGCCACGAGTCGCTTCGACTTTACCGAGCGCTGTCCAACCTTCATCTAAGCTAAGCGGGCGAGTGGTTTGTAAATCAATCGTACCTGCCAGGCCGCTAACAAGATGTTTAGCCTGCGTTGACTTTAATACGTCAATACCCGAAACCATAGTCGAAGGAATATCGGCAAAATCGGCTTCTAGCTTGGTGATAGCACCCGCGGTGATCATTTGCTCGCCGTTTAATGTAGTCGTTACATTCTCATTACCACGAATATTAACTTTAGTACCTTCACCGCCTTCACGAGTGATTTGGATACCGGTAATACGTTGTAAAGAATCAGCGATAGTCGCATCCGGTAATTTACCGATATCAACTGCGGTAATTGAATCAGACACGTTGCCAGAAAAACGCTTTTTATTCATGGATTCAATTAAAGAACCACGAATACCTGTGACTTCTATTGTTTCTATTTTTTCTTCTTCAGCAAACGCTGGCAATGAGCCCACAGATAAGCTAGCAAGAACACTAGCGGTTAAAATATTAAATTTAAATTTGTTTGTATTGGAAGACATATTCATTCCTATTTTCATCAGTTTAATGGTGCGAGATGAGTGGGGCAGGATGCATATGGCCCCACTTTCGAGTCATTTGTTTTGGTTTTTATTTGAACTCAACTTTATCGATATAGAATTGAGCAGGCGTTGTGCTATTGTCTGGGCTCATAAACCGGACGCCAAAGCCACTTAGCTCGCTTAATCCTGATACGTCGATTGATAGTTCAACACCACCGTCAACTACATCTACCGCACCACTGTCTGACCATGTACCGTCTTGATCTTTGACGAATAACATAGCTTGAAGTGATGAACCGGCATCTTTCGCGCTAGCGGTAATATGTAAGGTTGTTACATCGCCAAGCAAAAGTCCGTCTACTGGATACGTTTGCAGAACCACGTTATCGTCGCCATCTGCTAATTGCACGACACCAGATAATGAGTTTGCACCGTCGGCAACCCAATCTTGCGCCAATTGAATACCTGATACAGGTGACCAGTTATTTTGGAACTCCCATTTTCCTGTTCCTTCAAAGTCAAACAACACTGCGTCGTCTAAACGAACATTGTCTAAATAGAACATCGCGTCAGTCGCTGTCGCATCAAAGTTTTCAATTTGTAAGCCAAAGCCGCTTACGTTGTCGATATCAGACACATCAACAGCTAGCTCTAAACCGCCTGCAACCAAGGCGGTAGCGCCAGCATCACGCCAAACACCAGCGCCATCTTTTGCCCACAACTTAATAGTTGTTGCATCACCAGCGTTGACCGCGTTGGCACTGACTTTCAACATATTCACGCCAGTAACATCAATCCCACCTTCAGGGTAAGTTTGCATAATGACGCCATTGGCACCCGCTTCAGCGGAAAGGTCTTTAACATAGGTAAGTGCTTGTACACCACTGGTAGCCCAGCCGTTAGTTACGGTAATACCAGGTTTAGTGCTCCAGTTGATCTGTCCTTCAAAGCCTGATGTTTGTGGCTCGAAATCATGGATCAGGGTGTCGTCTAAGCGAACATTGTCTAAGTAGAACTTAGCATCGGTTGCTGCAGTATCAAAACCTTCAATCTGTAACCCAAAGCCGCTTACGTTGTCGATATCCGAAACATCAATCGCTAGGTCTAAACCACCTGCAACTAAGGCAGTTGCGCCAGCATCACGCCATACGCCTGAACCATCTTTAGCCCATAATTTGATAGTGACAGAGTCACCAACATTCATGGCATTGGCATTTAGGCTTAGGGTATTAACACTAGAAACGTCTATACCACCAGCAGGATAGGTTTGCATGATTACGCCGTTAGCACCTGCTTCAGCACTTAGATCTTTACTGTAAGTTAATGAATAAGCACCACTTGCGGCCCAATCACTCATGACTGACAAACCAGGTGAAGGACTCCAATTGATTTGCCCTTCAAAACCAGCCGAGCTGATCTCAAAGTTATCAAAGATACCCGCTTCTGTTTTAGCGCGTCCGCCCGGAATGTCGGCTAAGTTAATAACACCGTCTTGTGCATAGAAGGTATCCACATCAGTTGAATTGGCACCTTGAGGACCAATCACTGAGCTTGAATCCCAAACTTCAGAATTCCAAGTGATAAAGAAAGACCACCAAGCATTGGCACCATGCATGGTTTCAACATTTGGAATGGTACCTGTTTCAGTTAAGGCAATAAGTTTTTGACCGTCGTGGCGATCTTTTAGGGTTGCGTACTCTTGAGAGAAGGTCGCACTGCTGTCGTTTCTTGGATCGGCATAGCCGTCAAAACCAACAATATCGACGTAATCATCACCAGGGTACCAATCTTCTGGCAATCCATGTGTATGGGTAAATACCCAAATCAAATTGTCTAGGCCATGGTGAGTCGTCATACGGTCGTACATTAACACCCAAAGATCTTTAAGCGCGTCTGCACCGTGGTTACCCCACCAGAACCAACCACCTGACGCTTCGTGCAATGGACGCCATAATACAGGCACATCGGCATCTTCTAGTTTTTGCAATTCTGCTGCAATGATGTCAATGTCGGCAATCAGTTCTGCATATTCTGCACTGTTAGTATCGGCTAAGGCTGCGGCCAAATCGAAGTTAGTACCATTGCTGTAGAACGAGCCTTCTGATCCGGTATTACCACTTGGCGCGCGCCAGTGCCATAAGGCAGAAATCACGATATTTTTGGCTTCGTGCTCGGCAATGATTGATTCGGTTAAGCCGTCAAAGTTGTTACCTGAGTGTGACGACGAATAATTCATATAGTCAAAAGCAACAATAGCAGGCGCATCGTCTCCAGTTGCTGCCGTGATCTTGTTGAATTCGGTCAATGGGAAGCTATCACCGTCTTTGCGTGGGAATTCTGTTTGACCAGAAAGTGTCGCAGAACCGTAGTTTTCAACTAAGAAACTCATCAAATCTTTTGCAGACTGAGTCGCGTTGTCATTAACTAGCTGATCGACGACAGGTACCGGGCCAGCAGGGGCTTCAGCAGTTACCATTGCTATTGAATCTAAGCGGTAGTAATCCCAGCCGCCACCGACTTCGATGATGTTGTCACCGGCATTTAGTTTATATACACCATAGCGATATTCGGCAAATGAGCCTGTCGCTGGAATAAATACTTCGGTAGACAGACCGTTAACTGTAATTACAGCGCCTTTGCCATCACCGTAACCAGACGCTGGTATAGCGAACGTACCATATAAAGTTACAAAGGTATCTGAAGGCACATTAACCGTAAATGTCACACTAGTGCCAGGGATGAAATCACTTGTATGAGAACCGACACCACCAGGTAAGAAATTCGCATCACCGTCACTTACAATAGTAGGCCCGGTTGAAACACCTTCGGTTTCAACTTCTAAAACAATCTTGGAAGATTCATCAAAAACGGTGATTGTTATTTCATCAAGGACTGGATTACCGTTTTCATCTAATTCAGGGTTGCCGTCACCATCGAGCACACTTAATTGAAAGGTAAATGTTTCCGTACCAGAAACGGCTGGAGCGGTAAAAGTTAATTCTTGTTGGTCTAAACCAGTTAACCCATCTAATGGAGTACCGCTCGTTTGGGTCCATACAACAGTTTGGTCAGTTACAGGGCCAAGTAACCGAGAGGTCAAGGTTACTTCTGTATTTGGTGGTACTTCTGTTTTATCTTCTTCAACACCGGCTACCACCGCGACTGGTCTTTCTTCTGGTGTATATTCAACCGTATCTGTATTTAGTGTTTTTTCTTCTACTGGACCACAGCCTGCTAATACAGCTGAAATAGTGGCAGCTAGAAGAAGAGAACCTGCCGATTTGAGTTTACATGGAATATTCACGGCTTATACCTCGCTATCGTTTGCACGTTGGCTAATGAATTCCTGCAAAGCAGGATAGACGACAGCACTTGTCGGAATACTCAATCGTGTAGACCTTGTCATTTTTCACCTCATTGTATGGCAAATGTCAGTTCCGGTGTGTGTTTGGATGGTTGACACTTTTGCGTTTAATGCTTTAACTGATAAATGCCAGTTCTAATTGTAGACCTTGGACATCTATCAGTAGAAATTAATACTTTAGTAACAAAACCTCTCTCGTTACGTAACCGGTTACATTGTTGTTTTGTTTAAAAGAAACCGGTTACATAAATTTAGAGTAAATTTTTATTTAATGCAACGATAATTTAACAAAAAATGAACTAATTTTTTTTTATATATAAAGAAAAAGTGGAATGGAATATTTACATTTAATTTTAAATGTTTGAAATATATATAAATTATTTTTTCACCGATAAATTAATAGTGATGTATTTTGTTAAAAAGACATTCGATTACAGCATTTTGTAAAAGATCATTTTTCAAATACTTTTTATTAGGCAGCGCGTGTCCACGAAACATCTAAACGTCGTAGCAAAATAATTTAACTTTTGTCATTCACTAAGTCTTTATTCCAATTATTTCGTAACTACTCAGCGAATATAATTTTACGCGCCATAGTGTCGCTAGTTACTCTCGTCTTTGCCGTGCCTACATTCATGTAGGCCTGTCTCTTGATCACAAGTTTCAGAAGCGCTCTGTTAGGTCAATGGGTCGAAATCTTATCACCGTGGCGTAGGAAAATACCCTCGTCATCCTCGCGCCAGCGGGGAACCAGCGACTTTTGTTGGATAAACATAGCCTAGTTTAAGCAAAAGACACTGGGTTCCTGTCTGCCTGCGTGGATGCAGGTACTTAGCGCTAGCAGGACGCGGTAGCTGTACCTACGCAGGAAAGACGGTACTTTTTTAACCGTTATGTACTATCTGCTAATCCGTATTTTTCATCGACTTTTGGTTGTTTAAGTTAATTTATGTTTGTGTAGAAGAGACAGACTTACATCCATGTAAGCACCAAAAGTAGGGGCTTGTAAGCCAAGTCGAGAGTAAGCACTGACAATGAACCATAAGGCCTGAGCGAGAAGACTATATTTAGCAAGTGAAGTGCAGAATGCTCATATTCCACAATGTGCCAATGAATGTAAGTTGTTTTTGTCTAAAATCTGTTTTGTTGTTTATCGCTAAATATTGGTCATTCATCTAATAACGTCAATATCTTGTTTAACCGGTTACATAAATATGAAACCATTAAACCACTTAAATTTAACGTATTGTTAAAGTTTGTTACGTTGAAAGTGGAGCTTCACTAATATTATTTAACGAAATAAGCGAATAGCAATAATGTTTATTTAAGGTGAAAACATATGGAACGGACGAATATTCAAAAATATGTAACCGGTTTCTAAATTAAACACACAAAATTAACTGAAGGAAACAATAATGAAAAAAACTATACTCGCTTTAGCATTAAGCGGACTGGTATCAAGCACCTCATTTGCCGGTAATACACTAACTACAATGGCTTCAACAGGGTCGTATGGTTATTCTTTGCATAATAGCTGTAGTTGGATCGTAGATCATTCAGGTTCAAGTGGATTGTATAAGCATTTGACTTGTAATGATGTCAATGTTGCTTTTTACGCGCAAACGACAAATGGGTGTACATTACAGCTAGCTAACCCAACGTTTAATTATACAATGACAGGCAGTGGTTGTTTTAATTACAGGATCAGCAAAGTTGAAGTAAGTTCAACACCGCCGGCTCAACCTGTTTGGGTCGCTGATGCGCATTCAACAAGCAGTAGTTGTAGTTGGGTAACCGAGTATTCCGGTTCTTCTGGCGTATATAAGCACTTGAAATGTGGTAATAAGCAAGTTGCTCGTCTTGACCAAAGCACAACGAGTTGTAGCTCTTACGTAACTGATTCCGATTATTATATGGATAAATCGTCTTGCTGGAACTTTGATATTTATAAAAAATAATGCTGATGTTTTAGCTAATTACGCCGTACTATTTTAGTGTGGCGTATATCCAATTTTTCTATAGATGTTAACCCAATTCATTAATTTGTATATAAATAGTTAAAGGCAACCGTTAGCTGTATTACTTGTAACCAATCGTTCAAAATCAAATTGGTAATATGTTTGGTTGCGATTTAATGCTAAAGAGAACTGTTTGAAATTTATACAATGCCATATTTTTGATTGCCAGAGCGAGTGAAAGTGTTTGGCATTGTCTTGGGTAATAAGCTGGTGTGACAATGGCATTGCCGCCTGACTATGGCCAACATCTAACCCCATACTATGATCGTATGCCATGATGATAGCCCATGCGGCTTGCATAAAATGTCCGCCAACGGTTGCGGATATGCGTTGCTTTTTGACGGCTTCGATAGCATCGATTGACCAATCGATGCCACCTATTATCCAATTTTTATCCGTAGCTAGCAGCTTTAGCTCTTGCGAAATGGCAATAGCGATTTGATCTGAAGCTGCCCAAATGACATTGCTATTAGGATAGCGTTGAATGGCTTTGCGAATTTGTTGCTTAGCAATAGTTGGGTTCCAAAAAGTATAGAAAACCTGTTTAATTTGCGCTTGGTATTGATTGGCGCTTGTAATCAAGCCATCAGCTCTTTGTTCCGACAGTGATGAATGATCTCCGTTAAATGCTAAAATATTCGGTTGAAGTTCACCATGATTTTTAGACTGCTTTAACAGTGCTGAACCAAGTAATTTTCCAGCCTGCCAATCGTCGTAATATACCTCAGCAAGCCATAAAGGGTATTTCTCTTGCGGTTTACCAACTTGCTTGAACTCGGTTTTATCAATGGCTCTTTCCAAAGTAATAAAGTGCACGCCTTTATCAGTGAGTTGTTCAAATGATGCTGCGGCCTTGCCTCTATGTGGCATAAAAATAACGTAATCATATTTAGTGCTTATGTTGCTGATAAGCTTGTGGTTGGCAAACCTATCGCCACCACCATATTTAACATCCAGTTTAATGTTTAAGTTATTGGCCGCGGCTTTGGCGACTTCTGTGGTTAGATCCCAAAACGGACGTCCTGGTTGATCAGGATTGATTAGCAGTATTTGCGTCGCCTGTGTTGTACAGGCGAATAAAGTCAGAGAAAAAGTTAAGATTAAACGTCCGATCTGTTGGTATATGTCCTTACATATACGCGAAAATTTCATAATTTAGCCAATTGATGCTTTGTAGTTGTCTACCGCTTGGCGCAATGAAGCAAAGGCCATTTGGCTGGTATCTAACGAGTTTAATTTAAGCCATTGATAGCTTGTGATTTCATGTTGCTCTATTTTGATTCGTGGCTTTTTATCTAAATGTGCAACGAATACACAATCCATAGTGTAGTAGGTGATGTCTTTATAGGTGTAGGTATTAGGTAAGCCGCTAAAGTATTGCCATTGATTTATGTCTATTGCCAATTCTTCTTTAATTTCGCGGCTTAGCGCACCTTCTAAAGATTCACCTGGGTCAACGAAGCCACCGGGTAAATCTAGCTGACCTTTACCGGGTTGTTTAGCCCTAACTGTCATTAATATCTCGTCACCACATAAAATGATAGCTGCAGTTGCAGCTGCTACATTGTGGAAATAAGTAAAGTTGCAATCGTCACATTTAAAAAAGCGACGATTTACAAAATCGATTTTATTGCTTTGACAGTTGGGGCATGTGTTAAACATCGTTTATTCCTAATCAATTCTAATACTCGTCATTGTGGCGAACGCCGCAATCTAGTGTCATGGAGGTAAGAAGCATGAGTTGATGAAATCTACCCAAGCGTTGAAAAAGACACTGGATACCTGCTTTTGCAGGTATGACGATTGTTTGAGTATAGTCTTCTCGCTCAGGTCTTATGGTTCATTGTCGGCGCTTACTCTCGACTTTAGCTCCTGCGTCGTTCTAACACCTAAATCCCTTTAGGGGGCCCCAGTCACATAATAGAGCATATGCTCATGGGGTCTCGAAGCTTGACGGCTTTGCCTACATGGATGTAGGTACTTAGGTTTCGTCTGGAACCAGAAACCTGCCCCTAAAATCTGATCGCTTTGACTATAGTAAATGAAGTGATTAAATTACTTCATTTACTACTCAGCTAATCCTTTGATTAGTTTAAGCAACTCTTGGGTTTTGTCATCCATTAGTTGCTTGTCATTTCTAGCTTCTACATTGACTCTTAGTAATGGTTCGGTGTTAGACATACGAACATTAAAGCGCCAGTTTTCAAACTCAATGCCTAGGCCATCGGTGTGGTCGAGTAATTTCGCTTCTTGCTGATAATGGCTCGATAACTCGGTTAAGATAGTAGCGGCATCGTTTACGCGTAGATTAATTTCGCCACTACATGGGTATAAAGCCATGCGCTCACTAACTAGTTGGCTAATGGTTTTTTTGCTATCGGCAATAAGCTGACATATCAATAGCCAAGGAATGGTGCCATTGTCGCAGAAAGCAAATGAACTAAAGTAGTGATGCGCGCTCATTTCGCCACCATAAATGGCTTGTTCTCGACGCATGGTTTCTTTAATAAAGGCATGTCCGGTTTTGCTCATCACAGGTTTGCCGCCCGCTTGTTCAATCATTTCTACCGTATTCCAATATAAACGAGGATCATAAACGATAGGTGAACCGGGTTGTTGCTTAAGTAGCGTTTGTGCGAGCAAGCCAACTAAGTAATAGCCTTCGATAAATTCACCGCTTTCATCAAAAAAGAAACAGCGGTCAAAATCACCATCCCATGCAATACCCAGATCTGCTTTATTGTCGATAACCGCTTGCTGGGTAGCTTGACGGTTTTCAACTAACAGTGGGTTAGGTACGCCATTAGGGAAGTTACCATCCGCTTCATGGTTAAGTTTAATAAATTCAAATGGTAAATGTGGTTCTAATAAATCTATGACTTTACCCGCGCCACCATTACCAGCGTTAACCACAATTTTTAATGGTGGCAGGCTAGCTAAATCAACGTATTTTAATAGATGATCTAAGTAAGCATTTTGTGGGTCTTTATAGCTAATACAGCCTTCAAATTCAGCATCGGTAAATTGATTGGCTTCGGCTAATGCTTGAATTTCGCGCAAGCCACTGTCACCACTGATTGGCTTGGCATCTTTGCCAACGAATTTCATACCATTGTAGTTTTTCGGGTTGTGGCTGGCGGTTACACAAATGCCACCGTCGACATGTTCGTTAAAGGCAGCGAAGTAAATTTCTTCAGTGCCGCATTGGCCAATATTGATTACATCGGCGCCGCCGGCCATTAGGCCTTTGGCGAGAGAATCACATAGTTGCTGACTCGTTAGACGAATATCATAACCAACAGCTACAGCTGAAGGTTTTAAAAACTGTGCATATGCTCGACCAATACGAAAGGCAATATCTTCGTTTAGTTCTTCTGGCACTTTGCCGCGAACATCGTAGGATTTAAAACAGGTTAATGAGGTCATAGTACAAAACCTTTAGCTTAATTTAATTAGGTATAACAATATCAGCAGGTGTTAAAGAACTGGCTGCTGCAATTAAGTAAAAACGACGTAAGCTATTTAATGATTGCCAGGTGGCCATTGTATCATTGCTTAGCATGGAAAATTTTAAGGTTACTTTACCTTTTGGCAGATCTAGCTGACCTATTGGTGCTAAAGCATACTCAGATAACTGGGTAGTAAAGCTGTCGACTTGTTTACCTAGAACATAAGCTGTCATTTTAAAATTAAAGCCAGCTCCAGCATGGCTTAGTTTATCTAACTCAATTCTATATTTGCCAGCTTGTTCAATATCAATTTTGTATTCTGCGAAGTCACCTTTGGCCTTAAAACCGCCTAGTTGATGCGCTTGGCTTTTTACATTACCGCCAGTCCGTGAAGGGCCAAATGCGTTAACGACACCGTATTCTGCATTTACCGGATAAATGGGTGTATCGAAGCTGCCATTAGCAGCAAATATGTTTTGATAAGCTTGCTGCATTTGGGCTTGCATACGCTTGGCGATCTTTGGCTTGGTCGTCACTAGGTTTTTGCTTTCTTGCGGATCGTTTTGCATATCAAATAGCAAATAACCTTGGGTTGGTTTAGGGTAGTGGGGTTCATCCAGTACTGGTCGTTTAATCAACTTATAACGACTGTCGCGTAAGGCAAACATTTGTTTTTCATAGTGCATATTATCGCGTGCGACTGAGTCTATCGGCGTCCATTGGTTAAAATGCTTTTTATCCGACATGACGTCGTGACTGCCAACCAACTGTGGTATTTTGCGTTTAAAAGCCTGGCCTGTTAGCAATGTGCTGCTAAATGATTCGCCATCTAGTGGTAGGTGATTTGTTTCCAGTTTGCTACCCGTCACATCAACTAGAGTAGGGAAGATATCCGTAACGTTGACGTAGGCATTGACAGTCTTGGGTTTAACTTTGGACGGCCAGCGTACAAATAGAGGTGATTTAATACCATTTTGCCAGTTACGCCCTTTCATGCCATGCCAATCATTTGGGTTGCGTTGTTGCCATTCTTTGGTTGTCATTGCGCCATAGTTGCTAGAGCCAAACCAAGGGCCATTATCACTCATAAAAATGACCATGGTGTTGTTGCTTAGCCCGCTTTCGTCCAAGTAGTCGATTAAACGGCCAATATGAAAATCCATTTCTTCAATCATGCCATATAAGTTAGCAATCGCTTCGCGCTGGCCTTTGGCTTTGTATTTATCGACATATTGTTTCGGTGCTAACCAAGGTTCGTGTGGCGCCAAGTAACTTAAATAGGCAAAGAAAGGCTGTTGTTTATTGCGTTCAATAAAGTTGATTGCTTTATCGGTAATCAGCTCAGATACCCATTGCTGGCTTTTGTGTTTTTCAACCTTGCCTTGCTGATTAGGTTGGTAACCATAGGCGTTTTTATGCACGTACAAAGCTGAGTAATAGGCTTCGTCAAAGCCGCGATCCCAAGGGCAATAACCTGGTGTTTTACCTAAATGCCATTTACCCCAGGTGCCTGTTTTGTAGCCATTGTTGGCTAATACATCTGCAATAGTGACTTCGTCTAAGCGCATATAATCGCGGCCACCATGAACGCCAGAAACTCCTGTTTTGTAATAGTGGCGTCCAGTAAGCAAGGCAGCGCGAGTGGTCGCGCACACCGGTGATACGTTGAAGTCACTAAATTGCAGAGATTGTGCCGCAAGTGAATCTAAGCGTGGCGTTTCGATGATGGGGTTGCCATGCAAAGATAAGTCGTCATAACCCATATCATCTGATGTGATTAAAATGATATTGGGTTTGCTGATAGGTTTAGCCGCCGCAGCGTGGCTAGGACCTGAAAACGCCAACATAAGAATTAATGGTCCAGCTAAAATAATGCTAAGCCAAATCAAGGGATCAATCATTTTACGGGTCATGATGGCCACCTTTACATTGCTGTCTTTAATATTGAGAGACGTAAAACTTAATTTTCCGTTGTTACGCATCTGTTTGGTTACAATAGTTTAAGGCTTCACGTGCCGCTATTATTAAATGATATAGGGTGCTGGCTGGCGCAAACTCAGCGATCACTTTATCGTCAGCGTCCAACTGGTCAAAATAGCCGCCTTTAACATCGTTATTTACATAGAATTCCATTAGGACTTCAATGGCCTCGGCAGCATTATCTTCATATTGGGCTTTTAACTCGGCATCGGTAGCTTGCTTAGCTTGAGCAACACTGGCTTTAATTAGCTCAGTCATTGGCCAACAGCGTTTTGTCGCTTTGATGACTTTTCCGGTTTCAGTTGTTTCGTCATATATTAAACCGGTTACATTTTTACCGAAAGCAATGGCATTGTCATAAAGTGTGTTGGCATAACTATCGACTGGAGCAGAAGTACGGTCAGAGTATTCACGCAATAACCACACCCATTCCAACATATGACCTGGCTCAACAATTTTGCCGTGTGTACCAAATTGCGGTGTCCAGTCGGCATTAAAGTATTCTAGCAATACCCTAGCACCGGCATCGTAAAAGTGTGATTCAAACATATTGAATATTTCACCGGCGCGCGCCAACCATTTAGGTTGTTGACTGGCATCGTATAAAGCCATAAACGCTTCAAACAAATGCATATGTGGATTTTGGCGACGTTTGTCTGCACTATAATCACCTTCTAACCAACCGCCTTTTAAACCTTTGATATAACTATCAAGGTTGGCCATCATGGCGTCGGCTTCTTGCATGGCTTTTGTGTCTTCAAATGCTCTAAAGCGCCATGCACATGAAAGTAAGTAGAAAGCTAGGTCATAGGTATCTTGTTTGCTATCAAGAATATTACCTTGTGGACCAAGCAGGTGAGCATAGGTACCAGGTTGTTCAGGATTAGCGCCATAGCGGTTTACAAATTGGTGTAGCTGATTCACTAATTGCTGGCCATTGTCGATCCAACCTAACTCATTCGCCATAGCAAAAACAAACATTTGACGATAATTAACTCTAACACGACGGTTGCATTCTAGATCTGGTTCGCCTTGTAACGTTAAGCGTTCATGAGAACCACCTGTGGTCGCATCAATGCCTTTAGTCGCCCACAAAGGAATTGATTCTTGCTTTAGCCAATTAGCAAACTTAACGCTAACTTGTTGTAATCGTGTCAGTTTTGTCATGTTTATTTTAACCAAAATAATATTGATACCGGTTACATATTATGTGTAAGTTGGTGCTGCATTTGCACTTAAACTTTACCGGCCAGTGTTAATGTTTCGTTATATTAACTATGATACATAATGTAACCGGTTACAAGTCGTTTTTATCAAAAAGTGAACAAATGGAGTTTATAGGATTGAATTGATTGGCAATTTTGTTTGTTGTGGGTGAGCATTTATGCTTACAGAGCCTGCAAAATGCAAGCATAAATGCTCGCCCAGTGTGTTACGAGTTACCAACAGTACAAGGAAGGCTGGAAGGTAACGCAACTATATAAAACATGATGGTTTGGCCCATCCCATCGGCATTCAGGTGCAGGTGGAAACCACCTTATGCGGCATTGGTTAAGAGTCACTGTCGTGAGCGATAAGGGAAAGGCAAACACAATGATTTGTCAGGTGTGAGTTAAAGAGACGAACAGCGTAGGTGTCGAAATATTTAACCGTTGCATCCCGAAACCAAGCTACTGGGTGGAGTTTGGGAAGAGCTTAGAGGCAACCTGATTACCAACTAAGCGGGAGCCGGCAAAGAGCTGACGTGAATTTAACTCGGGGTTTTATATGGAACGTAAGAACCAGTCGTTTTGATGTTAACAGATATCCTCGAATGGAAACCCCATGAGAGCCAAGTCTGAATGCAAAGCACTGGGGCGGAGCAATTCGTAGTAGTGATGATGATAGCTGTAATGGTTATCTAGCGAAGGGATTGCCTCGTTTTAAATGAAACTTTCATCAACTGCTGCAGCAGGAGGAATGATTGAATTCAGCAAAACCATTTAGTATTTCGAAATGGACAGTTTATGAAGCCTGGTTACGTGTAAGAGCCAACGGTGGAGCGGCAGGAATTGATGAGCAATCGATGAGTGATTTTGAACAGGACTTGAAGAAGAACCTGTACAAGATATGGAATCGAATGTCATCGGGCAGCTATTTTCCACCGACGGTGAAGCGTGTCGAAATCCCTAAGGATAAGGGCGTTCGAGTACTAGGCATACCCACGGTATCAGACCGAGTTGCACAGATGGTCGTCAAGATGGAGTTGGAGCCTGAATTAGAATCGGTATTCGATAATGATTCTTATGGTTACAGACCTAATCGCAGTGCACATGATGCATTAGCGATAACGCGCCAGCGGTGTTGGCGATACGACTGGGTGATTGATTTAGATATCAAAGGCTTCTTTGATAACTTGGACTGGGTGTTATTGGGCAAAGCGTTACGCAAACATACCAATAACCCATGGGTATTACTCTATATCGAACGTTGGCTTAAAGCGCCAATGGAAACCTCGGATGGTCAGATAATAGAGCGAACGAAAGGAACACCACAAGGAGGCGTGATAAGCCCATTGCTAGCCAATTTGTTTTTACACTACGCATTCGACAAATGGTTGCGAAGAGAACATCCACATGTTCAATTTGCACGCTATGCGGATGATGCAGTGGTTCACTGTCGTAGTGAGCAAGAAGCAAAGGCGTTAAAGCAAGCTATTGAGCAACGCATGTTAGATTGTTGTCTAGAATGTCATCCAGAGAAAACTAAACTGGTTTACTGCTTTGATGAAGGTAGACAAGAAGCACATGAAGTCATTAGCTTTGATTTTCTTAGTTACTGTTTCAGGCCAAGGTTAGTAAGGAATCGGTGGGGTCGCATGTTTGTTGGCTTTACACCTGCTATTAGCCCTAAAGCGAAACAGAAAATTAGAGAGAAAGTTAAAGCGCTCAAGCTACATAAGCAAACGGGGTTAACGATACAAGAGTTGGCGTATAAGCTTAATCCGATGATAAGCGGGTGGATAAATTACTTCAGTCGGTTTTGGAAAACAGCATTAAGGCCACTTATGTCTTGGATAAACCTTAAATTGTTGAAATGGGCGAAGAAGAAATACAAACGGCTGAAATTCAGTTACCAAAGAGCAAGAAAATGGATGCAAAGGGTGTGTAATACACAACCGTATCTATTTTCTCATTGGCAATTTGGTTGCAGGCCGTAAATGGTGAAACGAGAGGAGCCGTATGAATTGAGAGGTTCACGTACGGATCTGTGAGAGGCTGAGGGGGAAGCTCCCTCGGCCTACTCGACCAAATGCCTATAATTTAACGTTTAGGCGCAGCCGTACTTTCGCGCACCATAAATTCATGCGGAAGTATATATTCTTGCTGACTTAACTCTTGGCCTTCTAACATGCGATGTAAAAGATTCATCGCAGTATGGCCTAGCTCTGTTGCTGGTTGCGCAATAGTGGTTAGGGTAGGGTCGATATATTTGGCGACTTCAAGATCATCAAAACCAGTAACCGAAATATCTTCTGGAATAGAAAGGCCTGCTGATTTAAAGCCTTTCACTGCACCTATGGCCATTTGGTCGTTAAATGCGACTACCGCGGTAGGGCGATGATCCATATGGGTAAACTGTGTCGCAGCATTTAAACCGGACCATTTTGAGTAATCACCCTCGATAACGATTTTATCATCATAAGGGATCCCGGCTTGCTCTAACGCGGCTTTATAACCCTTTAAACGGTTTTTAGAGTGAGCATTGTCACTAAGGCCAGTGATAGCGCCAATTCGAGTATGACCCAGTGAAATCAAGTAATCGACAACGGTTTTTTGTGCTGCCGCGTTATCAATACGCACTGAAGGGTAGGGAGTTCCTACACAGCCACAGGCATTGACAACGGGAAAGTCGGTACCAACGAATGTGCTTTCATCGCCTTCACGGTGCGGACGTAATTGAATAACACCATCGGCTTGGCGGGTATCGATTAGTTTTAAATACTCTTGTTCGCGTTCTAACGAATCTCGTGAATCACCTAATAGGACGTTAAAGCCTTTTTTACGGGCGACATCTTCAATCCCTTTAACCACAGTCGAGAAAAAGGGGTTAGCTAAGTCAGGTACCAAAACGAGAATGGCGTAACTGCGGTGAAAACGGAAATTGCGGGCTAACATGTTGGGTTTGTAGCCGATTTGGTCTATCGCATCCTGCACTTTCTTAAGGGCTTTTTCAGACACTTTTTCAGGGTTGCTTAGTGCTCTAGATACCGTAGCAATAGATACACCGGCAACTTTAGCCACTTCTCGAATATTAGACATAAAACCACTTCCACTTGCTGTAACACTTTTTTAATGTAACCGTTATACACCAGATAAATCGTGGCTGAAAACCGTTACAAACATAAAAAAATTGTACCCGAAGTTGGCGCTAATTCCCAGTTTTTACCTGACCTTGGTAAAGTTTTGAGTTAATTTTTTAACCAGTAAAGTCTGAATTTCATATCATATCGGCTATTTAACTCCTTGTTAAATATAGAAATATCTTATTTGGTTATAACAAACTGATTTTTATCCGGTAAAAATTTTGTAAAAACACTGGAAAATTAAAAGGTAACCGGTTACATTTTAATTAGATGTTAGATTAACTATGACTTGTACTAGTGTCTGGATTTGTAAAAAACAGTCTAAGCTTTTACAAAGTCGATTAGAAATAAAGGTAAATTGAGTATGACAGTGATGACGGACAGACCCGATTTTAAAGAAAAGGTCGGTTATGGCTTGGGAGATTTTGCTTCTTCCATGTTCTGGAAATTATTTTCTGTGTACTTGATGGTGTTTTACACCGACGTATTCGGTATTAGTGCTGCAGCGGTTGGCACTATGTTTTTGTTAACTCGTATTTGGGATACCGCCAACGATCCTATTATGGGTATTTTGTCTGATCGCTTAAATACGCGTTGGGGTAAATTTAGACCTTTCTTGTTATTTGGTGCGGTGCCTTTCGCGGTAATTGGTGTAATGACCTTTACCACCCCTGATTGGTCGGCGGAAGCTAAACTAGTTTATGCGTATGTGACTTACACCTTAATGATGATGGCTTATACGGCTGTTAATGTACCTTATGCCTCGTTACTTGGGGTGATGTCTCCGCATTCTGAAGATAGAACGCAATTAGCATCGTTCCGCATGGTATTTGCTTTTGCTGGTAGTATTTTCGCGTTCTTGCTTATTGATCCATTAATTGATTTCTTTTCTACCTTAGGTACAAGCGAGCCTAATCCACAGCAAGGCTGGATGATGGCAATCGTTGTATATGGTTTTATCGCGGCTATTTTATTTTACGGCACCTTTGCCTTAACTCGTGAACGTGTGCAGCCGCCAGCGGATCAAGAGAACTCACTTAAAGACGACTTAAAGAACCTTTCAAAGAATATGCCTTGGTTTGTATTACTTGGCGCGGCGCTTTCCACTTTGATTTTCAATAGTATGCGTGATGGTTCAGCAGTGTATTACTTTAAGTACACCTTTGCTGTGCAAGAAGTCAGTTTGCTGGGTTTAACCTTGGGTGTTACCACGACTTATTTAGTACTAGGGCAGGCAGCTAATATTTTAGGTGTGATTTTAGCTCAGCCTATTTCTAAATTAATCGGTAAAAAGCAAACCTTTATGTTTGCCATGTTTGGTGCAGCTATCTTTAGTTGTGGTTTCTATTACTTAGATGAATCGACTTTCTGGTTAATCCTAGTATTACAGTGTGTTGTTAGTATGTGTGCGGGCATTATCTTCCCATTGTTATGGTCAATGTACGCCGATATTGCTGATTATTCTGAGCATACAACAGGGCGTCGTGCGACAGGCTTAATTTTCTCTTCGTCTTCATTTTCACAAAAAATGGGATGGACATTAGGCGGCGCGTTAACCGGCTGGACGCTAGCTTGGTTTGGCTATGAAGCTAATGTAGAGCAAACCGAGCAGGCCAAAGAGGGTTTACGTTTAATGATTAGTTATATCCCGGCAATTGGTGCTTTGTTATCAGGTTTATTTATTGCCTTTTACAAGTTAACCGATGACGTGGTAGCCAATATCAATCAAGAGTTGGCGTTAAAGAGAGCTTAGTGTTGTAGGCGAGCATTTATGCTTGCGAATGGCTGTAAAGCCAAACCAATGCAAGGCTACCAAAAGTAGGGGCTTGCAAGCCAAGCCTTGCCTACGATAAATATGTAACCGGTTTATTTTTAATTTGTTTTTCAGTTTGTATTTAGAGGAAAAAACATGAGTGATTTTCAACAACGTTTGCAAGGTTTACAGGCAGAGCAAGCGGCATTATTAGAGACTCCAAATCAGCCTACGGCTAAAACTAACGGTATTTATCAGCGTTACAGCAACCCAATTGTGACACCTGAGCATATCCCATTGACGTGGCGCTACGATTTTAATGAAGCGACTAACCCATATTGCATGGAGCGTATCGGGGTTAACGCAACGTTAAACTCGGGTGCTATCAAGTTCAACGATAAATACGTAATTGTTGTGCGTGTTGAAGGTAATGATCGTAAATCTTACTTTGCTGTAGCTGAAAGTGACAACGGTGTTGATGGTTTCACATTCTGGGATCGCCCAATCACTATGCCAGAAACCGACCGTCCAGATACTAACGTTTACGATATGCGTTTAACTCAACACGAAGATGGCTATATCTACGGTTTATTCTGTACTGAGCGTAAAGACGAAAATCATCCAGAAGATACGTCAGCAGCTGAAGCGCAATGCGGTATTGCTCGTACTAAAGACTTAGTCACTTGGCAGCGTTTACCTGACTTAATTACCTATTCAGGTCAACAACGTAACGTGGTTTTACACCCAGAATTCGTTGATGGTAAATATGCATTATATACACGTCCGCAAGATGGTTTTATCTCTGTTGGCGGCGGCGGTGGTATCGGCTGGGGTTTAAGCGAGTCGATGGAAAATGCTGAAGTTAAACAAGAAGTGATTGTAGATACTAAGATCTACCACACCATTAAAGAAGTGAAAAATGGTCAAGGCCCTGCGCCAATTAAAACTGAGCAAGGTTGGTTGCATTTAGCACATGGTGTGCGTAACACGGCTGCTGGTTTACGCTATGTGTTGTATGTATTTATGACTGAGTTAGATCGCCCTTGGGTTGTTACTCATAGCCCCGCAGGTCACTTTATTGCGCCTGAAGGAGCAGAGCGTGTTGGTGACGTGTCAAACGTAGTATTCAGCAATGGTTGGATCGCAGACGATAATGGTGATGTATTTATTTATTACGCATCATCAGATACTCGTATGCATGTAGCGACTAGTTCAGTTAAACAACTTGTTGATTACGCGATGAATACGCCAGAAGACGGATTACGTTCAGCGACGTCTGTACAAGCGATTAATGCGTTAATCGATCAAAATTCTTAATGGAGTTAGGCTATGTTGCAACCAGTTAGTACTCAGCTTGAAACATTAAAGCAAGAATTTGCAACCGAGCTGCAAAACATTACCGATTGGTGGTATGACAATACCCAGGACAATGAGCAGGGCGGATTTATTGGCGAAGTTTCTCATAACGGGGAACGCATTCATAAAGCCAATAAAGGCATTATTTTAAATACGCGACTTCTTTGGTATTTCAGTGAAGCCGCTTATTTTACTGGTTGCGACAAGGCCAAAGCCATGGCTGATCGCGCCTTTGATTATTTGTTAACTTATTTCGACGATAAAGAGTTAGGTGGAGTCGTTTGGGAGCTAGATTACCAAGGCAATTTAGTCGATGGTAAAAAGCAAACCTATGCGCAATCTTTCGCTATTTACGGCTTATCGTCTTATTACCAGTTAACTAAGAATCAAACGGCTATCGATAAGGCTTTGGCTTACTTTGATTTATTAGAAGCCAAAACTCATGATGATAACCGAGGTGGTTATTTAGAAGCATTCTCACGTGAGTGGCAAGAAATCGAAGATATGCGTCTTAGTGAAAAAGACGCCAACTTGCCAAAAACCATGAATACCCATTTGCATGTGTTAGAGGCTTACGCCAACCTGCAAAAGATCTACCCGACTAATAAAGTCGCGGGAGCTTTAAAGCGCTTAATCGGTTATTTCCAAGGTTCAATTGTTGATCATTCTAGCTACCATTTACGCTTATTTATGTGTCGTAACTGGGGTGATCACTCAGAGGCCTATTCATATGGCCATGATATTGAAGCCAGCTGGTTGATCCATAAATCGTTAAAAGCGTTAAAACATCCGGCTACCACAGTGCAAGTGATGCCAACCGTGATCAAACTAGCCGAAACCTGCTTGGCTGAGGGTATAGGAGAGCATGGTCAGGTACTAGATGAAATAGACATCAGTACAGGCAAAGTTCACGCAGAAAGCTGTTGGTGGATCCAAGCTGAAGCGATTGTTGGCTTTTTAAATGCCTATCAAGCCACTGGCAATCAAGCATTTTTTGATGCCGTGATTGATATTTGGCAATTTACCAAAAAATACCATATCGACGCAGAGAACGGCGAATGGCATTGGTTATCGACACTGGATCAAGACGATAACTACGACATATATAAAGCGGGCTTTTGGAAAGGTCCTTACCATAATGGTCGCGCAATGATGGAAGCGATTAAACTTCTAAAGAGCATACATTTATGATCAAGCACACACACACACTACCTTTATTATTTGCCGCCGCTAGCTTGTTGTTAACTGCCTGTGGGGCAGGCTCACAAAATACGGCTGCAAATAATCAAGCTTCTTCGTCAGCAACTGTGAGTACTGAGAGCAAAACGGATAAACCTCAGTATGCTGACAGCAAAAGCTTTAAACACTTTATTACTCGTGAGGGTCATCAACTTAAAGAAGGTGACAAGGAATTCCGCTTTGCCGGGATTCATGCACCAGAGTTGCACCGCATAGAAAACGATGCTCGTGGCAAATGTAAAGCCGATCCGCGAGGTTGGGGACAATACTTCCAATGGCCAACCGCAGACGAGCAAGAGAATTGGATTAAAGCTTTAGCTAAATCTGGCCACAAAGCGATGCGCGTTTATGTGTTATCCATTGAACACGAAACTGACTTAGCTTGTGAGCGCGAAACTCATATTCTTAAGCCGTTAACCCCAGGCGGAATGCCACGTTTTAACGAAAAAGCCATGCAGGTTTATGACCGCATGATAGCTTTATCAGACGAACATGGTTTACGTTTAATCTTGCCATTTATTGATCACTGGCATTGGTGGGGTGGTCGTGAACAATTAGCTGAATTTTATGGCGAAACCAAAGACGATTTTTACGATATAAACAGTAAAACGTACCAAGCTTATTTATACATAATCGATCAGGTGATTAATCGTAAAAACACCATTACAGGCCGTTTGTATAAAGATGAAAAAGCTATTATGGCTTGGGAAACCGGCAATGAGTTAAAAACTACCACGGCAGAGTTTTTGGCTAAAACCGCAGCCTATATTAAATCGTTAGATAGCAACCATTTAGTGATTGATGGTACTTATACCAAGATCAATGAGTTCGCGTTAAATGACGATAATGTCGATATTATTTCCAACCATTACTATTCGAATGTCGGCAATAACAACCCTGAGCAAGTCTTAAAAGATTTAAAAGCGATTGATGGTAAAAAGCCCTATTTTATTGGCGAGTTTGGATTGCTGAGTGCAACTGAACTGGGCGAAATCATGAATGCAGCGGTTAACACCGAATACAATGATGCAAAAGCAGTTGGCGCGTTTATCTGGGGCTTCCGCGGCCATAGACACAATGGTGGTTTTTACTGGCATCGTGAATGGACAGGTCACTACAGCTATCATTTACCAGGCTTCCCTGAAAGTGATTCAAATGAAGAAATGGCAATCGTCGATATCGTGCGTAAAGCGCAAGCAGATATGGCGGGTTTAGATGTAGTACCTGCATTACCAGCACCAGAAGCACCAAAACTTCGCCCGATTAAGAGTAACGGTGCGGTTAATTGGTTAGGAGCGCCATTAGGACGTCATTACACCATAGAACGA
The DNA here is from genome assembly GCF_003063625.1 of Saccharobesus litoralis. Lineage (NCBI taxonomy): Bacteria > Pseudomonadati > Pseudomonadota > Gammaproteobacteria > Alteromonadales > Alteromonadaceae > Saccharobesus > Saccharobesus litoralis. Next base: position 1,659,843 of record NZ_CP026604.1, read on the forward strand.
TCAACCCGTGCTGATTCAGGTTGGCAGGTGATTGCTAAAAATGTGTCGGATGGTAAGAACGAATATGATCCTGCCAAAGATGACCTGTATATCGATACTGGCGCAGAAGCAGGTAAAACCTATTACTATCGCGTTACAGCACATAATGAAAGCGGCGACTCAAAACTGTCAAATGTGCAAAAAGTTACGTACAAGAAGTAGAGTACTAGGTCGCTAAATTTGTAGGTCGCACGCTTGCGTCGACAATTTTCAGTACGCAATGTTGGGCACTAATATTGCGTACTGAACTCCTGAATGCGGCTAATTGTAAGTTCGAAGTTTATGTGAAAAATCAAGTGGTTCATGCAATAACCTTAGCAACTAATATGTAAATCCAGGTATGTCTAAATGTTGATTTGTAGCTTCAAACTATTCCCTTAAAAGCAGACTTATTCTAAATAACACTAATACAACTTTGATTGGCGGATTAAAATCTTTTCTTTTAAAAAGATAACAACGGGATATGAAAAAACAGCTTTTAGGGATAGCCCTTTCTTCACTGTCATTATTTAGTTACGCTGAAATGGATATTTATGCTGAGTTGCTTGTCGGCCAATCTAGTTATAAATTAGATTCGCAAATGAAACAGGGAAATAAAGATTACAATTATTCAACTTCGTTAGATGCGACATCTTATGGTTTGCGGCTAGGTCTTGATATATCAGAGCATTTTGCACTCGAGATCGCAGCACATCAGCATGGCTCAGCAGATTTAGACTATGTACTTTACGCCTCTCAAGTAGTAACTGGTCCACCTGATGCATTTGGCAATGTCGATCTCATTGTTCTAGATCCAAAATTTGATGTCCCTTATGACACGTCTATGCCTATTGAGTTGCAATCAGTGCGCCTTGGAGTAAAGGGGCAGTGGAAAATAACTGAAAGTATGTTTTTCAATGGCCGCCTAGGTATTGCGAATTGGCGATTTAATAACTTTATTTACCAAAGACCCCCAGACAACAGTATGGCTTTATATCATGAGCGAAGCGGTGCAGATATATATTATTCGGTTGGAACTGATTACTACTTGACTGACAATTTTTACCTAGGTTTGGAATATTCGTTGCTAAATGTTAGCGAAAATTTTAATGATCATGAGTTATTCGAAGGCTGGGAGTTGGTCGATGGTTCATTTGAGCATGCTATCACCGATTTATCTTTAGTGGTTGGTTGGAATTTTTAGGCAAATTTTGTTTAAGTTAATATAAAATCGCCTATACGGTCAGCATTGGTTTAATTTATTCGACCAATGCTTGCTGTGTATTCAGCTCATGGTTGTAATCTCAACATTAAAACTAGCCACGAAGTGGTGTAAGACACCTTCAATAACTACCCAGGCTACCAATATTTCTAACTTTTAGGCGCTGGCGTAACGTAAGCCTGCGTTCCCCATAAAGGTACGGTTGATAAGCTATGTTTAAAGCTGCCTGATGTTTCTTTGGTTGAATAAGATACATACATTAATGTTTGGCTGCTGGCATCGAAGATCCGCCGTACTTTCATATTTTTCATAAAAATACTTTTCGATTTTTTGAATACCACTTCACCAGATTTCGACTTATCTATGCTAGCTATCATGGCTGGTGTAATCGCTCCGGTTTGACGACACGAAATAGAGCTATCACTAGGGTCTGACAAGCTTAAATCGGCTTCAATTGACGCTACATGACAGGTGACACCAGGGATTTTCGGATCTGTCATTTGATCTAATTTAATATCTTTAGTGGTAAACAAGCCAAGTGACACATCACCTACTTCATTATCGGAGCAAGCGACTAAACTGCTAACTGATAGCACTGTAGCAAAAGCTAATAAGGTTTTGGTTTTCATATGGTTAGGAAATTGAGTATTAGAGGCTGGCTAAAGTTTAACATAGAGACTTTTGTTCGATAGAGGTATTCGCTGTCATCAAACTGATTAATGAGGTGGTTTAGCGATTATATTGTAGATACCATCTCTCTATACCGGTCTCAAGTACTAATTTATGTTACTTGAGGCTGATAATTTGTTTGTGTTTTGACCACGCCAAAACATATTTGTGCAAGCTTTCGCATCGCAGCGCCCAAGGCTTCCATTTTCGTTTTTCCTTTGGCTAATAAGCGCACTTTCTGTGCCCTTATATCTGGATTATGCTGGCTAGCAACAACCGCTGCCATATACAATTTTTCTCTTATGTAACCCGGCCCTTCTTTGCTCAAGGTCGTTTTTCCAGCTCGCTTTCCGGACTCTTTCATCTTAGGAATTAACCCCAAATAAGCCGATAATTGCTTTGCATCCTTAAAATCTTTACTGGCAAATAAGCTCACCATAATCCTAGAAATAACTGGACCCACACCTTTGATAGTTAATAAGAAATCTCTGTTTTTTCCTAAATCTGGGTGACGGTCAATATGGTCATCAATCTCTTCTGTGAGCTTATTAATTTCTTCTTTTAACGCTGAAATCATGTTTTCTAATGATTCAATTACACGTTTTGATGCACTTGAAAAATCAGCCGCTTCAAATCGATTTTCTTCTCGTTGTAAATCTTTCTCTAGTGCTTCCAATCGACGCAACATAGCTCTTAACTCCCTGAATTCCTTGGCCTCTGGCTGCCAATGAGATAAAGAATACTGTCTGTCGTGGCCATACCTCGCTAGCATTATCGAGTCTGATTTATCTGTCTTGTGAACCAAATCTAAGGCCTGAGCATACTTGTATGCTTTACCAGGATTAGCTTGTTGTAAAATAAAGCCTTTTGCATGTAAAAAATACATCAAGGGTTCACTATAAACACCGGTTGGTTCAACGGTGATAACAATCTCTTGAGGTGTTAAACCTGTATTTTTAAGTAACCATTCGGCTAATGCTTCATGGCCTTTAGAGGTGTTTTTTAACACCTTTGTTTTCTTTTTATTTGTGGTGACATCACGAAGCCAACACACGTCTAATTTATCTTTACTAACATCAATGCCTGTAAAAGCCTTCATCTCTATTTACTCCCCTTGTACATGCAGCGTCAAGCGCTTGGATACCATTCAGTTTTATGGAGGTTAGGAAGCCAGGGTATAATCTACAAAACATCATTTTCTGATAAGACGAGCAACATACTTCACTGGCTTCCCGATGTGATAAGTGCTAGCTAAACACCTATCACAGAGAGATACAAGGCGAGCATTTATGCTTGCACGGTTGCAGGTACTTAAGATTTGTCGGGAACAAAATCTTGTATGCTTACATAACCCCAAGCCTTTTGGTGGCGATTTTATAATTAATATGCAGATAAAAAAGCCCTTAAAGCAAGGTGACCACATTGTGCTTTAAGGGCTGTGCAACTAGGTAGTTGGTATTAAAAGGAACAAAAGTCCTGACAATATAGTCTTCTCACTCAGATTTTATGGTTCATTGTCAGCGCTTACTCACCCCAATCACATAATAGAGCATATGCTCATGGGGATTCGAAGCTTGACGGCTTCCCCTAAAACCTGATCGCTTTGACTATAATATGCGGATAAAAAAGCCCTTAAAGCAAGGTGACCACATTGTGCTTTAAGGGCTGTGCAACTAGGTAGTTGGTATTAAAAGGAACAAACGTCCTGAAAATAAAAAGCCCCTAAACCTGGCGTACACTCCAAGTTTAGGGGAGGGACAGTCACGAGACACAACTGTAAGAACTGGGTTAACCGGTTACATTTTTGCAACAACTAATTGGTTTTTTTTTGCATCATTGTCAGATTCAATATCTAGCCATAATTCTTTTCGATCTAGCGGTGTTGCTGCAGGTAAGTTAGGGTTTTTGATTCTAAATACCTTTCGTTCCGACAAGTTAGCGAGTTTCAACGCGGCTTTTATATGAGGAGTGTTGTAAAACACCTTATCAAATTCGCCATTAGCTACCGCGCGGTTTAAACCTTGGCGCAGCATATTGGCTAAAGCGACGTCGTCTTTGCCTGTGAAGAAGTACATAGCCATAGGGTAAATTAGGAGAATTTGCTTCTCGACTGCGAGTTGTAGATCTTGGCGACTTTGCACCTCAGACCAAGGCTCGTGTACTGCTAACGGAAAATAATCAAAACGTTCACCATCCACCATGTAAAACAAGCTTTCTTTCTTTAACGGGGTGACGACAGGTAAGTCGGCATTTTTTAAGATTGAGGTATCGCCCCAAAATCGACCTTGCCCGGCTTTAAACTGCTGTAGGTCAGCAAAGGTATTAATTGAACTGAATCGCGCCTGATCATTAGCGCGAATGATAAATATACGATGGCCTTGTAGCCCCTTTAACAACGGAATACGAATTGGGTTTAGACGCTCTTCGTAGTCAGGCGTTGTACCAGCCCACATAATTGACAAGCGGCCGTCATTAAGGCGTATTGCCTGCTGTTGCTGATTAAGCTTTTGGTTAATCTCTTCGGTTTTATATTTATGGCCGTTGTCAGCATGTTTAATCGCTAGTTTTATTAGCTCACTAAAGTATTGATCTTGAGCAGATTGAATAGGTAAGTGGCTAATAACTTGGGTTTCTTTGGCTTCAAGCTGAATTGATAGGCCTACGGCTACTAGCACTAACACATGTAGAAATTTAAAACGACTTAACATAATAACCTCAAAGCTAATATTGGAGCCGGTTACCTTTATTGTTTTAAACACTGTTTAATACAATTCAGGTTTTATCCCTAGCGACTCGTTGTCACTGTTTGTGTGTACCACAACATTTGATGTTGCGACTTTGTTAATAGTAAAGCATAATGTGTAACCGGTTACAAACTAAATTAGCAATTAATTTGTTTGAGTATGATGCTTGTAACGCCCGGTTTACGGCTATTAATTTGTAAGTTGATGATTTTAATAAGATTAAACAAAATAAAACTAGAAAGATTATTTGGTTATAAATGTAACCGGTTACTATTTGTTTAGGTTAGGTAGAAAGTTAAAAGTAGATTGAGAGGTTAAGTCTCAATTGGTGGTATCAAAAAATAAGATGAACTGCAGGAGTTCAAGTAAATGAAAAATTTAGTGTTTTGGTCAGTTACGGTCGCAATGGCCGGCTTTTTGTTCGGCTTTGATACTGCAGTGATTTCTGGTGCAGACAAGCCAATTCAAACTTTATGGAATACTTCACCTCTAGTTCATGGAGCCTTGATAATGTCCTCCGCGCTATGGGGGACAGTATTAGGTGCACTAACTGGCAGTATTCCATGCGATAGATTCGGACGTAGAACAACCCTAATCTTAGTTGGTGTTTTATATCTAGTTTCAGCCTTGGGTTCAGCGTTAGCGACCGATCCTTATACCTTTAGTCTTTTTAGGTTTTTAGGCGGTATTGGTGTTGGTATGTCCACCATAGTGGTGCCTGCTTATATAACAGAGATTGCACCTAATCAGCATAGAGGCAAACTAGTTGCTTTGTACCAGTTTCAATTAGTATTCGGTATTTTGATCGCGTTTTTATCTAACTATTTATTATCAGGTGTGATCAGCCACGATTGGCGTTTAATGCTTGGGGTTGAGGCTATTCCGGCGGCAGCCTTCTTATTGTTAGTGCTAAAAGTTCCAGAAAGTCCGCGCTGGTTATATTTGTTTAAGAATAAAACCGACCAAGCTAAACAAGTCTTAAATCGTTTGTACACTGAACCGCAGGAAGTAGAAGCCGTTCTGCAAGAATATAAAGCAGGTTTAAGCCAAACAAAAGCTAAGTTGTTTAGCAAACCATTCGCTTTTTCCGCTTTACTTGTTTTCTTACTGGCGTTTTTTAATCAAGTCTCAGGTATTAACTTTGTAATCTATTTTGCCCCACGCATTTTCGAGTTGGCTGGCTTAGATACGTCTGCGGCTTTATTGTCTTCAACTGGAATTGGATTGACTAACTTACTATTTACTATGTTGGGTGTTTATTTAATCGATAAATTAGGGCGTAAGCCTTTAATGCTAATAGGTTCGATTGGCTATATTTCTTCATTAGCGGTTATTGCCTATGCCTTTAGTCATGATCTTGGTGGCATCACAATCGCTATGTTTGTGTTTGCCTTTATTGCTTCGCATGCGGTCGGGCAAGGCGCTGTGATTTGGGTATTTATTGCTGAAATTTTTCCAAGTTCATTGCGTACCAAAGGTCAAGCATTGGGCTGCGGAACACACTGGGTATTTGCTGCGATTATTACCCTGGTTATGCCTTGGTGTTTAACTCAATTTTCCGCTAGTGGCATATTTACCTTCTTTGCCGCTATGATGATATTACAGTTATTGTTTGTGTTGTTTTTAATGCCAGAAACAAAAGGCCGCTCGTTAGAGGTTGTGTCTGACAAAGTGGATGATGTGGAAGAGCGTGGGAAAGTCGAGGCTGCTGTTGGTTAAAACAGAGTTGTTAATCATCTGTAGGCGAGACTTCAGTCTTGCTCTTTTGGATTTGGTTTGCCAACGAGGGTTCGGTTTGCAGGCTCTGCAAGCTTAAAAGCTCGCCTACAAGAGACTGGTTTGCAGGCAAATGTTCGGCATAAGGCAAATAGATAATTTATAGGAGCTAAAGATGCGAACTGCATCCTTACTTTATTCAAATGAACAATTGATTGATATAAGTCGCGATTTTTATCGAGCGTTACAACTTGGATTGCAAGATGATAAGCAACCTATTCGTTGCTTGCCGACTTATATCAACCCAGATTTTGGCCGTTATCAAGGCCAAGTTTATGTATTGGATCTGGGAGGTTCAAACTTGCGTGCTGCGCGTGTCGAATTAACCGAAGATGGCGCGATTTTAGCGAGTGAAGTTAAAGAATTTGTTATGCCTTGGCTGCGTGGAGAAATATTTTCCAAAGCCGATTATTTACATTGCTTGGCTCGTGCTATTGATGCTGTGCGTATTAATAATAGTTTGCCATTGGCGTTTTGTTTTTCGTTTCCTTGTACCAGCCTGACAAGTGGTGATGCGGTACTTAATAAATGGACGAAAGGATTGTTTGTTCCAGATACCGAGGGGCAAAGCGTTACCCAAGATCTATTAGCGTTGTTAGACTCTGAGTATCAGTTAGCGATTAGTGGGGTGCAAATCGTAAATGATACCGTCGCTAGTTTATTAGCTGGACTTAGTGGCAATTCCGACAACGTTGACGTCAGTTTTGGAGGCTATTTAGGCTTGATTGCCGGTACTGGTTTTAATATTGCGACTATGATGCAAGTGGGGGAGGTTGCTAAACTTGAAAATGCCTCGCTTGCTAAGCAACAACCCATTCCGATTAATTTAGAATGTGGTAACCATAAGCCTCTGATGTTGGCTGATTGCGATAATGTATTAGACGCAGCATCAGAGCTACCTGGGCAACAGCAGCTAGAAAAAGCCTGTGCCAGCATGTATTTAGCGCGGTTATTTAATATATTATCCGACGATGTAAAAGTAGACGCGAGTGAGGGTGCTAAGGCATTTTCTGCTGTAGTAAAAAACCATGGTATTGATTCTACTCCTGGGCAAATAGCTACTCAGCTTTACGAACGCTCGGCGCAATTAACTGCCTGCAGTTTAGTAGCTAACTTGCTGCTATTAAGTGATAGTCGTCAGATTGATAGTATAAAAGTAGTGGCCGAAGGCGGCTTGTTTTGGAGTCAGTTAACTCCTCAACATACCTATGAGCACTTAACCCAAAACTACATAAAACAGCTGGTATCTGAGCTAGGACTAGATACTGAATTCGTTATCAAAAGAGTAGAGCACGCTAACCTATTGGGCTCGGCAATGGCTTTGAATTTGGCTAGTTAAGTATTATTTATTGGATTTTATATCTAAGGACTTAAATTCGTAATTTGGGTCGATTTCATATCGACAAATATTGTAATAGCTGGAGGAAATTCGGCTTTGCAATATATCTTGTGTGCTCTTCGGCTTAAGTCAAAATATCCTCCTGTAGGTGGCCGATGCTTATTCCAGAACGCTCGGCACTTCCTAGTTCCCTGTAGGTGCAGATTTATCTGCATAACACTAAAGTATCCGCTAACACAGGTTAAACCACCGCAAGCCTTGGTGCTGACTGTCTTTGATAGCTATCTCTAGGTTAAAACTGGTGTTTATGTAATTGGTTAGGCACTACAGGAACAGCGCACGGCGACCTACAATATTGAACAAACCACGACCCTAAAAGCTCTCTAAAATTTATTAACATATCTATAAACACACCCTTAATGTAACCGGTTATAATATTTACATATAGAATATTGTGATATTTTACATAGACCCTTTCGAGTTGAATTTATCTTTTTAAGATATTGAATTTAATAATAAAAATATCAATCAAGGATTTCATTTTAAATGTTTCAATATAGTTATTTGCAATATACATTTTGACAACATAAATGTAACCGGTTACTTTTATTTATGTAGTCAAAGCGATCGGGTTTTAGGGGAAGCCGTCAAGCTTCGAGACCCCATGAGCATATGCTCTATTATGTGATTGGGGCGAGTAAGCGCTGACAATGAACCATAAAGCCTGAGCGAGAAGACTAGAGTGATAAGTTAGCTTGCTGTGGACAAATGCTTCGCTGTATTTGTTTTGGTTTACCAAATCACCCTCGACACGATCACGGCTTACTAACTGACTCACTAATCACACATAAAAATAACAAAACAATTTGAGGTTAAAATGTTCAAGACAAAACTCAGTACGCTTACTACTTCTGTGGTAGCGCTGGCGTTGCTTGGAACCACACACGCCAAAGCCGGAGAGGTTTATCCTACTTCGGTTCAATATGATTTAAACACTCAGCAAGATATCCAAGTTGATCTGATCCCTGATCCTGGAACAGGCTTTTGGTATCTAAAAGACGTCAACAGTTATTCCAACTATCAAGGTGTACTCACCATCAACAGCGATTTTTTACAAACGCTAAGTGCAGGTGAGCATGACTTTGAAGTGTACTTTAGTGATGGTAGCTATGATGTATTAACTGTCGCTGTTAGTGATGGCTCTAATAATAGCGGAGGCAATGGCAACACGGGTAATGATACTGGAGACACAGGTTCAGGGCAGGACTCAGGTTCTGATTCTGGTAATAGCGGCTCTGACAATACGGGTACAGATGCTTCGAATACATCACTTGTATTAACTATCGATCAAGCTAACCTATCAGACGGTGCCAATCTAGCCAGTGATCACATCAATTTGAACAAGGGTTTAGCGCAGTGGAGCTACAATGCCCCGACGTCTGGTCAATATCAAATCGATGTTATTTATCAGTCGCCTTATGGTAGTAAGGTTAATAACTTTTATGTAAATGATAACGTGCAGAGTGTGACGACAGCTCAAACTAGCAGTGATGCCAGCTATCGTTTTACATTGGAGTTAGCTGCAGGAAATAACACTATAGGCGTGGATGCTCGTAATCAATGGGGATATATCTGGCTGCGTGGCGTCAATATTATTGCTCCGGCAGATAGTGACAGTAGCACAGGTGATAACGGCACTGGTGACAACGGTACCGGTGGTGATAATTCAAATTATCCAGGCAGCTATGTTACTGATAGCACGAAAGACAACTTTGCAGATTTCGCTGACACCATCCCTAGTGTCGCCAGCAATCAATACATAGTTCAAACCGATCAAACTCAGGTGTTCGGTGATTATGGTGATCTATACGATGGTGCTTTGTTTGACAAAGGTTTGGGCCAAGACGTTGGTATCGCGTGGGCAGGATGGAACCCATATCACTACGAAGCTAATAAAGCGACCAAGATGGCGGTGATTGATGAATACAATATCAAGCGCGTGTCTTTCATTCCGACCTATTTTATCAGCACATATGCAGAGGGTATTCGTTGTCATGACGATAACAATACGTTAAGTGCTGCCAAACAAGCCTCTTTAATAAAAGAATTAATCGATAAAGGCGTACGCGTTAACTATCGTCCACATATCGATCCTATCCAATTCTCTTGGTTGGGAGCTAACGGAAATGAAAATCCTGGTTCATTAAATTGGCGCGGTTTGTTTGATCAACTTGATCCTATGGCCGATGACTATAAATGCGTAATTGATAAAGGCTTAGCAATTATCGAAGATGTTTTAAACCAAGTGAACCTGCCTTTAGCCGAACCAATTCGATATGACATTGGTGCTGAGTTAATGGAGTCTACTAAAAACTATCCGGCACGTTGGGTCGAGTTATTAGCCTATGTTAGGGCGCAAGTTGCAGCCAATCCGACATTAGCCAACAACGTATTTTTTAGTCACAACTTTAGTCATCATATTCAATACTTGATGGAGCTTGAAAATCACCCTGAGTACTTCTCAAGAATTGTTTCAGGTTCCAGCTTTCAACAGTATCAACACTTGTTGTTTTTGGATGATATGACGGATCAGCAACGTGCAGATATTGCCAACTACATTAAGGCGTTGGATACGGTTACTGTGTCGCAATATATGCCAATGGATATCTTAAATCCGGTTACGGACAACAATTCAACGAGCATACCGACTACCCCAAGCGATGTAAAAGATGCCTTGCAGATCCATGAACAAAACTTTTTGCAAAAAGTGTTGATGGGCAAATTGGGTATTGCTAAAGATGATCTGCCGCCATTCCATTTAGGTGAATATGGTATGGGTGTTAAAGGCTTAGTGACACCTAATGTTTGGGATAGAGATGAAGTCACCGCTGCAGAATTGGTTAGCTACGAAGCTCATCAAAAACATGCCGAAGTTGCGATTAAGGGCTTACTTGAATATATGCAAGATCCTAATACTGTTGCTAAATCATTAATGATTTGGGTCAGCGGTGCGCCTTATGATGTGATTGGTTTTTATAATGGCGATGGTGTTGGATTAGATGTTGGTGACGCCGAGCATGGTTATCCGGGACAATCTCCGTTTAATGTTGAGGCCGCTGCAGCATTAAAAGATTACTGGACAGCTAATTCAAATAATCCTCAGGATCCAATAGATCCAATAGATCCAATAGATCCAACCGATCCGACAGATCCAACCGATCCAGTTGACCCTAACGATCCTGTGATCCCGCCACTATCCACCACAACTTTAACAATTGCTGATGCCGTTGATTCTAGCGTTACTGTGCAACCCGTTACGATTGAAGCTGACTATATTCAAATTGAAAATAGCCAAGTAGGTTCTTCTGCAGGTTGGGACTTTACCGTTGAAACCGCAGGACAGTATCGCATTACTTTAAATGTCGAAAACGTTAATGGTGATAATCGGGTTAACCAAGCTTTTCTTAATGGCACGGTTAAAGACTTTACTGTTTCTTCAACAGCACAAATAGTTTTTGATGCTGAGTTAGAAGCCGGTTCGCATAGCACTGGGATCCGAGTTGCCAATACCAGTACACATTGGGGATATGTTCAGCTTAAATCCGCTACGGTCGAGCATTTAGGCAGTTTATCGATTAGTTCACCCACTTCAGGTGCGCAATTACCAAGTGGGCAAGATATTGTTGTGCATTTTGATAAGTTAGGTAATGGTGATATCACCTACAGCATAAACAGTGGTGCACAGCAAACTTATAGTGGTGCTAGTCCATTGGTTATCCCTGTTACCAATGAAGGTTTTTATCGTATTAGTTTAGGTTTACAAGGTACGAGTACAACGCAAAGTATTGGAGTTACCGTGGGTGAACTCACCACGGGTTCATTTGTTACCACCAATGGCACCCAATTTATGTTGGATGGTAAACCTTGGTACTTTAATGGCACTAATCAGTACTATCTGATGTACAAGCCAGAACCTATGGCGCAAGACTTCTTTAATCGAGCCGAGGCGGTTGGTTTAAATGCGGTTCGCACTTGGATGTTTTGTAATGACGAGAAAACCCATGACGGGGTTTGTATTAATCTGCAATCCGGCAATAGTTTTGTATTGAGCAAAGCGCCTAGTGAGCGAACGGCTGCTGAGCAAGCCTTTATTGATCGCAGCTTTGAGTTGTTCGATAACTATGTGGCGTTAGCGGCTGAGAAGAATATTCGCTTGGTGCTGAGCTTAGCGGACGAGTGGGACTATTTCGGCCGAATTACCGATTACGGGCCCTATACCGATATGACAGGGCGCGCCCAGTTTAAAGCCTTTATCACTAACTTACTTAATCACACCAATCAAATTACTGGTATCGCCTATAAAGATGACCCGACCATTATGATGTGGGAATTAGCTAACGAACCGCGGATTGCCAATGGTTTTGCTGATTGGGTAGATGATATTGCAAGTCATATTAAATCAATTGCACCACAACATTTGGTATCGATTGGTATGGAGTCTTCGTTCAACTTTAATAGTTCAGGCGACGATTACCAAACCCTTAAATCACTTAATGCCAATCCTAATATTGATGCTGTTAGTGCGCATATCTATCCCACTTGGTGGAATATGACAGATGCACAAACCGTTAATAATTTTGAACTGTTGGCGCAGCTAGGTCGCGAATTAAACAAACCTACCTATATTGGAGAATTTAGCTGGCCAGCCAATGTAATTCGACCTGTTGGTCAGGAAGACAGCGCGGCTTATACCACGGGCACTATTGAAGCGGGTTTGGCTAAACGTACTCAAGTGTTTACCGATTGGTATGCGGTTGCTTGGAATAACAAAGACGCAATCGGCGGTATGTTGAGCTGGCAACTTAGCGGCCTTGAATGGGGCAATGGCAGTACTGGCGGCCAGTGGGGTTCAGGCCCTTATGGTGAATATTCAGGCGGTTGGTCGGCTAACAATGATGGGTTCCAATTCTACTGTGTCATCAACGATAACGAATACAACATTACTGGCTTAGGTGCGCCAGGAAATAATGTTGAAGGCAATACCATTCACTTAAATCTGCATAAGCCCGTATGTGATCTGATCAAACAATACTCAGCGGATTACCGCGCATTGTTTGAATAATCAGTAGGTTGGGCTGAAGAATGAAGCCCAACAATTTAGTAAGAGGTGTTGGGCTTCACAAGCTCAGCACCAACCTACGAAAAACAATAACAAGGCCAAGGATGCGCCACCAATTTACTTAAATAACAAGTGTAATTAACACACAAAACACGATTTTGAGGATATTTATGAATAAATTAGCAAAAGCAATAACGGCAACTTTAGCCTTAGGTATGTCAGCTTCAAGTTTCGCTGGTTTCTATGTAAATAGTGGCGATATCTACGATGGTAATGGCAACAAGTTTGTTATGCGTGGTGTTAACCATGCTCACGCTTGGTTTACCGACAAGCTTGATACTTCGCTTTCGGGTATAGCTGCAACAGGCGCAAATACGGTGCGTGTTGTGCTAAGTAATGGTCATCGTTGGACAAAAAATAGTGCTAGCGATGTTGCCAATATTATTCAAAAAGCTAAAGACCATAACTTAGTGGCCGTGTTAGAAGTACATGACACCACGGGTTATGGTGAAGATGGTGCAGCAGCGACATTATCATCGGCGGTAGACTATTGGATCAGTATTAAAAATCAACTTGTCGGTCAGGAAGACTACGTGATCATTAATATAGGCAATGAGCCATTTGGTAACAATCAGGCGGCAAGTAGCTGGATTAACGATCATAAAACGGCGATCACACGTCTGCGTAACAATGGTTTTACCCACACGCTAATGGTTGATGCGCCTAACTGGGGACAAGATTGGCAAAACGTGATGCGCGATAATGCATCTCAAGTATTCAATCATGATCCAGACAAAAACATCGTATTTAGCGTGCATATGTATGAAGTTTACGACAGCTACAACAAGGTTAATAACTATATGTCGACGTTTGCCAATAATGGCCTACCACTTGTGGTAGGTGAGTTTGCAGCGACACATAAACAATTTGATGTTGATGAAGCGTCAATCATGGAACGTGCTGAATATTATGATATGGGTTATCTAGGTTGGTCTTGGGATGGCAATGACGCCAGTTATGGTGAAATTGATATCGTTAATAATTGGAATGCTAATTCGTTAACCACCTGGGGCAATACCTTACTAAACAGCAGCAATGGTATAACTAACACCTCAGTATTATCGACTATCTATACCGGTGGCTCAGGCAATTATCCAAATTGTAGTTCAGCTGCGGCTGATCCTGATGGAGATGGTTGGGGTTGGGAAAACGGCCAAAGCTGTATTGTTGTTAATACCCATGCGCCGAATGGTTTCCCTTACTGCAGCTCATCATCGGTTGATCCCGACGGTGACGGCTGGGGTTGGGAAAACAATGGTTCTTGCGTAGTACAAGGTTCTGCCGCGGATTACTAAATCATACTGTTTTTAGCTATCTTCTAACATGGATGCCAGTTTGATCTGGCATCCATTATCTAATAGTAAAAAGCGTTTAGTTCCTTTTCAATTTAATTTTGATTAGTAGAGTGGTCTTTTGTAGGTCGGGTTCTCGCTTAATGCACCGAGTGTGATACGAGTTATCATGGACGGTAACCTAACTATATAAAACGTGATGGTTTGGCCCATCCCATCGGTATTCAGGTGCAGGCGGAAACCAACTTATGCGTCATTGGTAAAGAGCTATAGTCGTGAATGATAAGGAAAAGGCAAACACAATGATTTGTCAGGTGTGAATTAAAGAGACGAACAGTGTAGGTATCGAAATTTAAGTACACTAAGACTGCTCGCGCTCAGAGGTAATTTGTATTGTGTTTACTTTATTAAAAAGCGGGAAGGTTTATAACGCCTTCCCGCAGCTTATTTAAGTTAATTTTTGCTACTCATCATCAATATATAGCTCGCGGTCAATTGAGTGTAGATATTCGATTAAATCGCTGCGCTCACTTTCGCTGATATCGACATAATGATCACCAGTGCTTAATACATCTTGCAACGTTGCTGCACTACCATCATGGAAATACGGCGCGCTCATCCAGAGTTCGATCAAGCTTGGCGTACGGATGACAGTTAATGTACCGTTTAATCGCTGACCTGAACTAGCTTTGATGGTGCCAACATCATGACTTAGACCATCACGATACGCTTGGCCACTATGACAATCGGCACAACCTTGCTGATTAAACACTTGCTGACCACGCTGGGCAGCAGTACTTAGCTGACCAGAATACTCACGGTATGGCGAGCGGGCGACTCTGTCTTTACCCAAGCCATTTACGTATGCCGCCAATGCATCTAACTGTTCAGATTGACCACTGGTGATATGGCTTAATGGTGACATGCCTTGCGTAAAGGTAATGTCTGGAATTAAGCCATCGCCACCATTAAGTTGTTCCATTTGGATCTCAAAGTCTTGTACTTCATCAAAGTTAGCCGACCAGTGTAAGTTACCAAACCGCGTACCACTGCTACCATTTAACGATAAGGTGTTACGCAAACCTTCACCTAGGGCTGTGATATCCCAAGTCATACCATCATGACCACCATCAGCGTGGCATGAAGCACAAGTCATATAACCTTCACGCCCCATTTCTGGAATGCTCGAAAAGTAGAAAGTTTGTAAGCCGAGTAGCTCTTGGTCTGATAGCTTTTCTTGGGTCACTGTCGATAAAGTTTCTATCGTTGGAGTTAGGTTATTGCTGTGCATATAGCTGGCAACATCAATAGCACTGACCGTGCGATCCGTATAGTTTTTCACATAGAGGGTACGCAAAGTGGTACACATTTCTTGAGGCGCTGAACCTGTGGTGATCTGCGCTGAACTGTTACGTTCATGATTAGTTAAAATCAGATTGTTGTTACCACGCAAAGTATGGGCTTGGATCTGTGGATTGGCTAACAAGGTAATACCTGAAGGATCGGCGCTGTTATCCAAATCGATACTGCCTTCCGTCGTAGTCGGATCAATATTGGCATCCGCGCCTGCGGTTAAGTCGAGAATGGCGATCATAGGTCTGATCGTATTGTCTTCATCAAGTGGCTCGCCACTGCGTTGTAAACCGCGATCGACATTGGCTTTATTGGCAGTGATCCAAGCGCGTGTGCCGTCTTGATTGATAACTATGCTAGATAGGTAGTTAGGTACACCCGAGCCATTGACAATATCGTCTCTGACCAAGACTTTATTAATGGTAATGGTTTGGCTTAGCTGCATGTCATCACCAATTTCAATGTCATACACCTCGCCATGTTCCATGGTCGAAATAAAGCGTGTGACTAACAAGCGATCGGCAAATAGCGCCATGGCTTTTGGTGTTGGGCCAACGGTTATTCGTTGTGATATTTCCCGCCGACCAACATGCAGCTTAGCCACTTCACCACTGCCATATAAGGCAACATACAAGTTATCACCATCAGCTACTGAAGCTATGGGATGGCTGCCGTGGCCGGTATCTATGGTAAAGCGAGGATAACCATCTTCGTTATAAAACACTACCTTGTCATCATCGGCATGGGTAACAGCAAATAAACCAGCAACCTTGCTAACTGAAGTTGGCTTTTCAAAGTTAAGTTTAACTTCGCGGCGCAGTTGGTGAGTTTTGCTGTAGTCATTCGGGTCTAAACTTGTTGAGAATATCGCGACACTGTCGTTATCTGGGTTAACTACCCATAAGTCTTTATTTTCCGCTTCGGGCTGACAGGCCATTTGGCTCGACTGATTCGGAAAATAAGGAACACCTGAGTATGACGGCGCGACTTCTCTTGGCGCTCCACCAATTGCTCCTGGCGTTGGTTTAAATAAGTCGCCGTTATCGGTAGTAAAACTGAACTCATACGGCGTCATCACATTGCCCATAAAATCAGCAATGCCAGAAACCTGTACTCGGTATTCGGTATTCGGCTCAAGATATTCATCAGGCCAAACACCTAATATTCCGGTATGCGACAATTGCAAACGGAAGTTAACCGCTTCGCCAGTTTCAGCGATAGTTAGCTGCACAGCATTGTTTAAGGTTTCACTACGCAATGTTTCTGGGATATGAATTTGGATCAGGCCATCAATTGGGTATTCACTTTGCCCAGCTAGTGGTCTGTGTCCCGCAACATAAGGTGCATTAGTGTCAGGCTCATCGTCGGTTACAAAAAAGCACATACCTTGTTCATTAACATCATCGGTTTGCCACCAATCATAACCACCAAATAAGCCAACTTGGCCTAATGGTCGGAAGTATTGGCTGGAATCACATTGATTCGCGATATCGTCAAACTTGTAAACGATCTGTTTGAATTCGGCATCCGAGATATGTTTATCGACATAAGCAGATTCGCAAGCTTGCATATCCACTTTGAAATGATCGACATAGGCATAGTGATCTTGGAAGTTAACATACATAGGATCACTCGAACCGTCGCCATCACTTTGGTCGGTTTTATCGACATCGAAGTACAATTCACAACTTAGTTGTGGATTGGTTGGATCGGTAAAATCGACAATAAACATGCCCGGATTAACTCGGCGTGGCCCAGCATCACGAGCGCGTGCCGAGAATACCATTTTATTAGCGCCGTAAGATTCTACCCAGTAACCACCTATACCGATTTGGTTAACGCCACCGTTGCCATCAGGCTCAGACAAGGTAGGTTGATAGACACTAAGTAAACGTGGTTCGCGACCTTCTTTAAAGCCTGATACATCATAGATCGCCATACCGGTCGAGAGTTGATCCGAAGTCACCACAACTAAATTACCCAACCAAGTGGTAAAGCCTGTTACGCTAGTTGTACCAAGATGATCCCAATGGGTTAACACTTCACCTAACCAACCATGGCGCTGACTAACACCTAACACGCCATCTGCAGGAAAATCGGCAACGATGCGTGAGGTATCTCGAATAGCCATGGCACCTGAAGTATCAAGATCGTAGTTCCAGTAATTGCGCACGTAATAGGGCGCGGTTAAATGGGTATAGCTAATCGGATCATAAATAGGTTGGGTTCGATTCCAACGCCAAAAATCATCGACTCGGACGAGCTGGCTATTTGAATCAGCCCCCGATGGGTCAAATTGCAGATCACCCGCACCGCGGCCATAGAGTAATGGCCCGCGCTGCTCATCAACTCGGATCACTGTGGCATGAGCATGAATTGGCATGGACGCGACTTGGCGTGGTTCACGTAGTTCACGGATCAACTGTGGGTTAGTGAGATCCGATAAATCCCACGCTGAATCGCGCGCTACATCGATTAAATCATTGGCACCTTCAACGTTAACTAAACTACTGCCGGGTAATTCCGGTAAGTTGATCATAATTGGGCCAATCGGCATTAAGATCGCCGTGCGGCCATATTGCTCACCACGTTTAACAACAAAATCACCTTGCTGACCGTAATCGATATTCGGTGGATAGTCTGCTGCTTGGCTCAAGCCCGAAATGGCAAGGCTAGCGATTAGGCTGAGTTTTAAAAATGCTTGTTTGCCTATGATAGAGTTTAGGGTTGATCTTAGATTTGAAATATTCATTACAGCGCCTCCACAATAATTGGTTGGCTATATACGGCATTGCCTCGTTCGTCACTAGCTTCGATAAGAATGGTTAACCCAGTTAATTGGCTTAAGTCATTTAACGTGACGTTTAATGCTTGAGTGACTATCTCGTTTGGCGTTTCGTTGCCATACCAATATAAAACTCGGTACTGGTTAGCGCCGCTGTCGGCCCAGCTTAGACTAACTTGATTGCCTGTCACTTGGCTGGTTACGACAGGCTCTGCTAGCGCAATGGCTGTACTAGAAGAATATTCAAATGGATATAAATCACTGTTGTTACCTAAACCATCGCCATCTGAGTCTTGGCTTTCAGTTGGATCGGTTGGAAAGGCATCGCGCCCGTCAATTACCCCATCGCCATCGGCATCATTTTGACCATGGTCTTGCGACCAGCCGTTGAACTCGGTTACCACTTGCCACGCTAAAGCTTGATAATAGGCAGCCTTGTCAGCCGCTATATTGGCTGGGCTCGGATAAGGTGTTTGCGGATGTTGCACTGAGCTGTAACCAAACTCGCCTTTACCGTTAAATTCAATATTGGTGGTGGCATTAACAGGGTTAATTTCGTAAACGCTAGCGTAGGTAACTAACGCGATAAAGTATTCACCTTCTGGGCTTAAGCTGACGATACGGTTAGTACCATCGCCACCTTCCCATTCGTAAAAGAAATCTGGGTACTTAAAGACTTCAGAGATAAATTCACGACCTTGTGGTGGTCTTTGCCCGGCTTGGTATCTGTCGTATAAGGTCGCTAAGGCTAACCCCGCGGGGATCACGCCAACGCCTCTCGCCTCAGGTGTTAAGCTATCAACACTTGGTAAATAAAACGTACCAGGCTCTGAGCTGGGTTCAATTACACCATTTACCGTATCGGCCACTTGCTGCCAACGTGGGGTATTAGTTGCTAATTGTTGACGCCATGTCGTGAGATCACCATTTAATACAAACGGCCATGTTTGCATGAGATAGGTTTTACCTTGTGGATTTTGTTGATACAGATACTCAGCAAAGCGCGCGGTATAGCGGCTTAAATGGCCCCAGCCACTGCGGATATGATTCCAGTTATCAGCGATAATTAAGGTTGCATAATCTCGGCTGTTTAATGCGCGCTCATCATTGTAATTAATACTGCCTAAACGATGGCGTAATTGTTGTTGGCCAACATAAGCAAAGTCACCAATTTCGCCATTAAAATCGTCTCCCCAGTTTTGATACAAGGAATCATTCCAAGCCATTTGATAGCCATAATCCATAGCATGACCAAAATCATCACTGATATTTTCCAGCATGGACATCATGTTGTTGGAAGTTAGTGAAGTACCGACAAAGAAAATATCACCGACGTGATTAGCTTCAACCAAAACACTTAAGTTAGGATCATTTGGGTAAGCATCGGCGTTATCACCCACACCATCGCCATCGCTATCAATCGACTCCGTGGCATCTAGTGGGAAGTGATCTTGATGATCCAATACTTGGTCACTATCGGCATCCCATAAATAAAACTCGCTTAAAAATTGCCAAGCTAAGTTTTGGTAAAATTCGGCTTTAGCGGCAGGGATTTCTGCCGGTTGCGGGTAGGGTGTTGCAGGGAATAACTTGTCGCTATAGCCACTCCAACCTCTGTGATTAAATTCAATGCTGTTTGAAGCACCGATAGGACTGCGTTGATACAAGGCTCCATATGTTACCAGCGCAATAAAGTATTCGCCCTCAGGACTAAGATACCCGACATGTTCACCACCATTGGCGTTTTCAATACCGTTTGAAAAATCGGGGTATTTAAACACTTCCGAAATAAATTCCTGTGCTTGCGGTGGGCGTTGCGGATTTTCGTTATGAAAAGCATCGTACAAATAACCAAGGGCATTAGCAGCCGGAATTAACTCGACATCTGGCGCTAGTTCGGCGCGAATATCGGCAGGTGCTAAATAGAAAAACTCAGCTGGATTATTGTTAGCTGGCGAATCGCCATTGACGACATCAATTACACGTTGCCAATTGGCAAAACTCGAATCGATTTGCGCGCGCCAACTGGTTAAATCCAAAGATTCAACGGTAGGCCAAGTTTGAAATAGATAAGTTTGGCTACTTGGGTTGGCAATATTGGCTTCATTGGCAAATCTTGCTACATATTGTGGCGTATGCCCCCAAACATGGGCTATGGCGTTAGGTGCTTCGGCCAGTATTACTTTGTCGAAATTACCACTGGGTAACCCTTGGCTATCGTTATGGGCTAAGCCATTATGTGAAGCATATATTGGCCCAGATTTAGCTCTAAAACCTTCTGCTTCTGGGTTTATTTCATCACCCCATAAGTGGAATAAGAATCCGCCTATGTGGTAATCATACTGGTGATCAGTGCCAAATCCCGAACCTATATTTTGCAAGGTGGATAATGACGACCAATTGAGTTTGCCATAGCTAGCCACATAAAGATTACTAGTGGCTGGTGGACTGCGAAATGATGTGCTTTGAACGTCTATTAGACTATTTTCAGACTGACTGTTTCCAGATAGATTATCGCCCGGTGCGGCTAATACCACTCCTGACATGCTCGCTAACAACAGAATAGATAATGACCTATTCATAGCTATCTCCCTATTTTTATTTTGTTGGTTATGTATGCTAGAACATCAAGTATTGCTAAATAGCTATTTGCAATTAATGAAGTGCTCCAGATAAGCGTACCGGAGTTCAAACAAATTAATTTCAAAAAATAGAAAGGATTAGATTGAATTGGTTAAAAGTGCGATGGGTGTCTAATTTTTTGCATCTAATTTTTTGCAGAAAGTATGTAGGTTGCCATGAGCGCAGCGGATCGCAACACGAACATGTGACTGTGTTAAGCCCATCAAACAGAGAATATGAAAAACTTGGGTAATTAAGTAGGGAATGCCATTGGTGTCTGCAACCACAATCGGTGCGGTTCGTTGAACTCACGGCACCCTGCTGTAACCTGCGCAGTTTTTATCATTTAGGATATTTTCCTTTGCTGCTTAAGCCACTGCTTTGGTGGCAAACCATACTTTTCTTTAAAGCAGCGTGAGAAATATTGGCTATTGGAAAAACCTAATTCAAACGCTAAATCGGTTATGGATGTATAGGTTTCATTTAATAATAAGCGGCTGGCGTGTTGCAGGCGACAATGAGCTAAAAATAGGATTGGACTGGTATTAGTGAGTTGCTGACAATAATTGCTAAATGCCGAGCGCGCCATGCCGCAGTGGCGAGCCATATCATCTAATGTCCATTCATAGCCTGCGAGTCGATAGTTCGATTCAAGCTCTTGTAAAAAGACTTCTACCGCTCTTGCCTTTGTGGTTAAGTGCTCTTGCGAAACGATATTTTGTGTGCGTAATAACTCAAGCAAAGCTAGCAATAGATGATTGAGATGAATTTTTAAATGTGAAATGTAGGGTTCAATCGGTTCGGCAGTCACATAGCTTTGAATGCGCTTAAATATATTGAGTATTTCGTTATTGGCTTGCCACGCCGGATGTTCATTACCGCGTAGTAATTGTTCTAATTCTCGCTTGTCGTCTTCGGTTAAAATGCACCACTCTGGCCAGTGCCACGCTTGATTGGGGCGGCGCACACCGACATCTAAAATTATCCAATGCAATCGCCCTGGGCCAATATTGGGGCTACCGACTTGATGCAGTTGCCAAGGGCGAGTAATAGTTAAGGTTTTGGCAGGCGTGTTATAGTTTTTACCATCCACAGTCAGTGTATTAGTGCCATTTTCCTGAAAGCATATTTCTATCCCTTCGTTACGATGTGGCTCAATTCCCCAGTCTTGCTCGCCAACCACATGCATAAAACCCATACTACTGATCCCTGCTAATTGTTCGGCCGCTAACGCTTTACCAGGGTAATTACCGTGAGTTAGCGCGTGCATTTCAATTTTATTGTTTTGTACTGCCGACACCTGAGGTAAGCAATTGTCAATTTCAAAACGCAGTTTATCAAGGGTGTAGATGGGTTTATTCATTCTGGTTTTTACTGTCTGTTGGTATAACCTAAAGTCTTTATAATATTTACCAAGTGGTTCATCAAGCAGTGTTTTCACTTAACGAGTAAATTTTTGTTTTTACATGTGGCATTTTGTGGTGGTTAAGACATTAGGTATATAGGCTTAAATTTTTTTGCCCCAAGAACGTTATACAAAAAACAACTGTAAACAAAAGACAATTTTAATAGTGGTAATATGAATAAATTGATGACAAATAAGTATTTAAGTAAAACCGCAGCACTTGCTTCGGCTTTTGCCTTATCTGCTGGCATTGTTGGTTGTGCCGTGAATGGCAACAACAATAGCAGCCAACAGTCTGTTAATAATGACAGCTACGCCGTTAGTGCTGAGCGCCTTGCCAAAAATGTTGCCAAGCCTGTACCGCAACAAACCAATAAAGTTAAACCTAATATTTTATGGATATTAACCGATGACCAAAGGGCGGATTCTATCGCCGCGGTTAATATGGCTTTGCGCGGAACAAAAGAAAGTGAATTAGGTTATGTTGAATCACCAAGCTTAGATGCCTTAGCACAAGAAGGTGTGTTGTTCCCACTGGCTTATAACCAATCACCGGGTTGCTCACCATCACGTTATTCTATGGCTACAGGCCAATATCCGCACCGCAGTGGTCGCTATGGTTTTGAATACGCGCATCGCCAAAGTGAACATGCCAAACCTACTATTCCAGAAGTGTTGCGTGAGCATGGTTATCAAACCATGTTAGCCGGTAAGGCGGGCTTACGTCTTAAAAATGGCATTAATGTTAAAGGTGTACCGCTGACTTACGATTTTGAAGTTGAGCGCTATGCGTTAGAGCGAGCGGGTATTGGTGACTGGACTAAGAAAACGGTAAGAGATAAAAAAACGGGTAAGCCAAGCGTGACAGAATACTTTCACTATGCGGATGGCAGTAAAGACTCGTTCGTTTACTCACGTAACGGTAAATTTGTTGACGAGCCTAACCCAGCAGATAAAAAACTGGATATTATTCGCTCTTATACTCGTGCTTTACCTGTGTTGATTTTAGCGGGTGAAAGCCCGATGCCAGAAGACAAAACCACAGATGGTAAAATTCTCGAAGCATTTCAAAACTATTTAGGCAATGCTAACCAAAGCTATACATCTATGCTGGGTAAAAAGATCCAAGGTCCAACTGACGATAAACCAGTAATGGTGAGCTTGAGTTTTCACTTTCCGCATACTCCGGTTTTACCGCCAAAGTCTTACCAAGATCGTTTTGAAAAAATTCCTTACAAATTGCCAAAATTTAGTAAAGACGAAGTAGCTAAATTGCCACAACAGCTAAAAAAGCTATACAAGAATACCAAGGCAGATGGGTTAACCGATGCTGAAAAGCTAAGAACCATCCAAGATTATTACGCGTTTACCGCCTATGGTGATTCATTAATTGGTAAAGCGATTAAAGATTTTAAAGAATACAGCAAAAAGACTAATCGCCCTTATTTGATTGTTGCCACCGTCGGCGATCACGGTTGGCATTTAGGTGAGCAAGGGATTCAAGCCAAATTTGCACCTTGGAACAAATCTGGCCACGGCGCCATGATAGTGGTTGATTCTTCTGGTGAATACTTCCCGAAAAATACTGTGCATACGGATTATGTTGAATACGTAGACATTGCTCCTACCTTATTTGCTGCCGCGGGTGTTGATATAGATAACGATCATCAACACTTAAATGGTTTTGATTTAGCTGATGTTATTCGCCAGCCTGAGCTTAAGCGTGACTATGTATTGGGTGAAATGAACCAGATTATCGGTGATCGGGTTTATTTGCGCTCTAAACGTTGGGGTTTCTCGATGAAGATCCGCCCGAAAAATGGCAAACCGGGGGAAACTCACGAAGCCGGTGAAGATATTATGTGGGCCGTTAATGCAACACCGCAACAAGTTGAAATGGCGTTGTATGATATGCAATGTGATCCAAATGAGCGTAACAATGTTGCCTATGATCCGCGTTACAAAAATATTGTAGAGGCGTTACGCTTAAAAACTCAAAACATCTTTTTGGGTGATAACCGCTTAGAGGTTAATTGGAAAAAGCAAAACGTTTACCACATTAGTGATTTTGCGGTTGGCGCGCATGATCGTAAATTAACTCAAGTTGACGCGATTGCTGCACCTGAATGTTTTTAGACTATAGTCTTCTCGCTCAGGTCTTATGGTTCATTGTCAGCGCTTACTCTCGACTTTGGCTCCTGCGTCGTTCTAACACCTAAATCCATTTAGGCGGCCCCAATCACATAGTAGAGCATATGCTCATGGGGTCTCGAAGCTTGCCTGCATGGATGCAGGTAAGGGGCGTGAGCAGGACGCGGTAGCTTTGACGGCTTTGCTTACATGGATGTAAGTACTTAGGTTTCGTCTGGAACTAGAAACCTGCCCCTAAAACCTGATCGCTTTGACTATATTAATAGAAAGAGGTCCATTGTCAAAACGCAATGGACCTTTTGTGTTGCAATGCTTATATAGACAAGGAAGACAAGCGCGGCGTGAGATAATTAAATCCTTCCTTGGTTTACCAGCATAATCCTTAATCTTCTCTGAAATATGACATATTCATCGCTTATATTTTGATCAATAGGCCTATCAATAACCAGTTAAATTTATAACCATTTGCCAAATTGTAGGGTCGATTTCACATCGACAAATTTTGCTTTAGCCGAAATAAATCCCAACAAAACCGTGGCTGACGAAACCTAAGTGCCATGCTCTGTAGGCGCGGTAAAGGCGAGGGTAAATAGCAAAACCATGGCTTGTATAACCAACTACGCTGAATAATGACGATCTTTAGTGGCGTAGTACTCGGTATGAATTTTACGGCTGCCGTAATGTTTTTCGTCGTAAGGAGGCTGTTAGGGCGAAGAGGTGGCGGGAGGTAACCCCGCCCTTGGATGAAAATCTGGCTTAGGATAAAAAGCCTAAACTTTTGGGTAAGGCTTTTAAAGCGGCTAGTTCGTCTTGATTGGTCAGCGCCTCTATAATGGCTTTATAGTAGTCAAAATGTTCTGGGTTAATGTTTGTATAGTCGGTATTCATAACTAAGCGCATCACGATAGGGTGCCAAACATTAACTAATTCATCACCACCTTCCATATCAACTAAATACTTGTGGAAATCAATCATGGCTTCGGCAGTGTCGACTAATTGATTGTGTTTGTAATGCAGTTTAATACAACCAAAAATGATACTGAGTGAATCAATATCCGCTTGGCGTGCTTTATTAATTTGACTACTAATCGCTTGGATTTCGATTTTTTGCATTAAGGTTAACAGCAATTGACGCAAGTCTTCACTAATTAAAGGTGCCACAGTTGGCGGTGTATTTTTTTTACATTCAATTACGCCTTCAATATTCAATTGGAATATAGCATCTCGCACTGGTGCTGACGACACACCAAATTTTTTGGCAAGCTGTTGTTCATCTATTTCAGTACCTGGCTTGATTAAGCCTGAGATGATTTCTGTTCTGATCACTTTGGCTATTTTATGATGAGTCGTAATGGCGAGTGGTGCGTTCATCGTGTTACCTCGTTCTCTATTAGAGTGTGTTTTCTTGTTGTGTTGTTAATAAGATGTAATCAGAAGGCGGTTTTGACACAGGACGCGTGAAAATAATTTAAAAAAATGATGCTGTTAAAATAAAAGTGTTTAAAATCAATTAGTAATGCTTTTAAGGTTTTTTATTTTATTTTGTAATGAAGAATTAAATATTTTAATTGTTTGCAAAGTAAACATAAATGGGGTGGATAGCCACCCCATTTGTTAGTGAATTATTACATTCTTTGTTTTGACTAATTTTGCTCGTCAGCTACAAAGAATTCAAAGTTATCCATATGGAAAATTCCTTTTGTTTTTGAGTAGATATTGATTTCGAGATAGCCTGAATCAGGAATAACTTCATGCGGAACACGCATACGGACTTTGATCATACCGCGTTCACTGACTGCTTGATTAATAAAGTTAAAGCTCATGGGCTTCCAACCTGGAACAGCATGCACCCAGCCTGAAGGGGTCGTGTGTACTAAATTAACTTCCCCTTCTTTTAATCTGACGTCATAGGAAAATATGTAGTCTTTGTCAGGATCAATGCGCCATTTACTCAGGGCTTTGTAGTTTACTTTTATTGCCATATCACCCACATAGGTGTTGGCATAAATACCGTAATTGCCTGTAATTGCGGCCTCTTCACGCACTTCAATTTGCGCGTAGTTATTTTCGTTTTCGCTGACCTTTTCTTGAATATAGGTGCCGATTTCGCCGTTTTCGATATCGCCATTGTATTTAGTTAATATGTTGCCTTGCGTGATCACAGGCTCAATTTTAATGTTGTCTATGTAATATTCTTCTTCTGGTTTAAAAAACATTAGCTCAAAGCTAGTGCCGCTGGCAGGCCAGTTTTCACCAGGAATGTATTTTTCAATGGTGATCCACTCACCTGGTTCATTTATCTCAAACCATCGACCAAAAGCGGTGCCAATAGGTTTAGCACGGTTATTAAATAGTCGTCCGGTAATGCCTGTTTGACCTGTATTATTGTTTAAGCGTTTAATGTCCATCGACAATTTAAACAATTTGCCATTGTGCATATAACCTTGTGGAAAGCTTTGTTTTTTGACTTCCAAATAAACATTGCCACCTTGAGTGTTAACGTATAAACCATAATTGCCATCTTTAGCCGCTTGACTAGTGACTTCGGCATAACCTTGGGTTTCCGGCCGAGAGCGCCAATGTGTCAACGCCCCTGTTTCAAAGTCACCATTTAAACCGAGCAATAAATCATTGCTGGTAAGTTGAGATGCGGCGCGCACTTGACTATTTGCGGCTGTGTTTTGTTGGGACGTCGGTGTGGCATCGAGTAAGGCTGAATTGGCAGCATTGTTCGCCAAGGCCAAATTATCCTGTGGTGATTGGAATGAGGCTTGGTGAGCTAATAAGCTGGTATGTGTTGGTACATTGGTAATAGCTTGCGGCATATTTTGATTAAACTGAATATCGCCACTGGCACTGATATCAAAGGAGATACTGTCAGGTTGGTGCCAAGCGATCCAACTCGTTGGTTTGGTATATTCGTGTTCAGCATCATTGAGCAATTGGCTTTTATCCGCATTATGCAGTTTAAAAAATCGCCCGCGAGTTTCAATTTGGGCGTGCGTGCCATGAGGTATTTTAGTGCGTATCTGCCCTTGTAAAAGCTCAATTTCATTTTGATTGCGAATTAAAAACTCGCTATCGGCTTTGGCGACTAGCGTGATGCCATTGTCGAGTTCAATCCATTCATTGTCTTGTTCAATAGTATAGTGAGTGCCTGAATCTGTTGTTACGCCGCGATTTTGAATAATACTTGGGGTTGCGGTGCTAACGATTGGGTCGTCAAACGCGTTATCTTGCGGTAAATACAACCAAACAATGAAAGCCAGCATGATGCTGGCAGCAACTGAGGTAATGGCTTTATAAAATAGTTTATCGTTAGCCGCTGGCGCTTGCGAGAACGCTGGGGAATTGCCATGTAAAGCGTGTAGTTTTTGTTTAACTTGATCTGCAAAGGTGCTGGACTGTGGTTCGTTTAAACGCATGCGCATTTCTTTAACGAATATATCGCTGCCTTGATCTTGCGTATTAAAGCGTAAAATTCTATCAATCAATTTATGTTTGGCTAGGTAATCAAGCAATTCAGGATCGTTTTTACATTGCTTGGCGAGTGCCAACTGATGGCTGCGATCCTGTATATAAGCGGCAACGCGTTTTTCTGTTTCTTTGTCCATTCGATTACTTCACTATATTCATGTTATGCGGTTTGCGCGGCTAACTTTTCATCTATGCACTTACGTAGTTTGTCTCGTACTCTATGCAAGCGCATAGTTAATGTAGAGTGTTTAACGTCGTGCATTTTAGTTAAATCGCCTACGCTATAGCCTTCGCTATAATGTTGAACCACCAGTTTTTGTAAATCGTCGCTTAATAAGCCCATGCAGCCTTGCAGGGCCGAAACTACGGTATTTTCACCATCGTGTTGTAAGTTTGCTTCGATCTTGCTGTTTAGCATGTCTTCAAGATCGTTAGAATCACCTACCGCGAGAGGTTTGACTTTACGTCGGTAATTGTTCAGCAGATTTAATGCAATGGCTCTAAACCAATATTTAATGGGGCGTACTGGTTCGTATTCATCAATACGGCTAAAAGCGATAATAAAAGCCTCTTGCGCTAAATCTTCTGCTTCGTGCGCGGTATCTAAACGAGCCGCAAGACAAATGCGAACTTCTCGCTCATGGTTTTTCACTAATTGCGAAAAAGCGTCAATGTCCTTGTTTTGCGCTTTAACTATTAATTCTTGCTCGTCAATGATATTCAAGGACTGTCTCCAACATCTTTCAGGCTTTAGCTTAATAAAAAAGCCTATTAATAAATGTAATTACAGGGTCGTTTTGACACAGTTGTCGTTAATAAATTTTAGGCGTGATTTAGATATTATGCATATTTTAATGCTGACAGAGTTTTGTTAACAATATTTTTGTTTTTTGTGTCAAAAGGGCAGGCTTGTGACATAGAGTTAATAATGAATAGGTAATTGGCCTATTCAACCAAGCTATGTGATTAGGAGTAAAAATGATCAGCCGAGTTAATAGGTTAATAACAGGTTTAGCCAGTTTAAGTATCAGTATCTTGTTAGCTAGTTGTGCAAGTAATCAAACCGACGTTAACCAAGCCGTAGTGGTAAATAAACCCGCTTATATTAACACTAAAACCAAGCCAAATATTTTGTGGATTATTACAGATGACCAGCGCCCAGACTCAATTGCTGCTTATAATCGCGCAGTTTACGGCACAGCCAATAGTCCGCTAGGCTATGTTGAATCCCCAAATGCTGACAAGCTCGCCGCCGAAGGTGTTATTTTTACCAATGCGTTTAACAACTCGCCTGCTTGTGGTCCTTCTCGGGGCTCTATGCATTCTGGTCGCTATCCTTTTCGCAATGGCCATTATGCATTTGAGTTAACCCACCAAGAGCCAGACTTTGTTAAACCTACGGTTTCGCAAACCATGCGAGCGAATGGCTACGGTACAGCAACCTTTGGTAAAGAAGACGCATACATTTTTAAATGGGGGCCTGGCCAAGGGTTTCATGATGCTAACCTGTACGACTATAAAGTACATTTTAAACACGATTTACAAAAAAATGGCTTTGGTGATTTATTTACCAAATTAAAGTACGGCAATGTTGATGGTAAATTTTCGCCATTGGGTTTAACTGAAACCGTTTTATATCCTAATGGCGATAAAAAATCTTATTATTTAAAACGCCACAAAGCGCCGCGCAATGCTGAAGACCAAAAGCAACTGGAAGCAACAGATAAAGAATTCGATTTGTTGCGCTCTTATACTCGCTCTAACCCAGATTTAATTATTGGTGGTGAAAACCCTAAACCAGCGGGTGAAACGGTAGATGCTTATATTGTTGAAGAATTTAAGCGTTATTTGGCGAATCAAAACCAGTCGTTTAAAACCTTGTGGGGTAAAAAAGCCCAAGGAGCAAATTCAAATAAGCCGCAGTTTTTACATTTAGGTTTCCATTTGCCGCATACACCGGTTTTACCGCCAAAGTCGTATCGTGATCGTTTTAAAAAGATTAAGTACAACGTGCCGCAGTTTGATAAGGCGGCCGAGCTAGGTAAATTGCCTGCTCAGTTGGTTAAGCTATACAACGCAATGCAAGCCGACGGCATGACAGATGCTGAAAAGCAGCAAGCGATCCAAGACTATTATGCCTTTTGTGCTTATGGCGATGCCTTAATGGGTGACGCGATTGAAGCATTTAAGCAATACAGCAAAAAGAACAATCAAGAATATGTGATTATTTTTACCGTAGGTGATCATGGTTGGCATTTGGGTGAGCAAGGAATTGAAGCTAAATTTGGTCCTTGGGCGCAATCGGTAAATAACGCAGCGATTGTAGTGTCTTCTGACAAAGACAGATTCAAACCAGGTTCAGTTAATCAAGACTTAGTTGAATTTGTCGATTTTGCACCAACCATTTTAGCGTCTGGTGGGGTGGATATTAATAAGCCCGCGTTTGATTATTTAGACGGCTATAGCCTGTATGATGTTGCCGCCAAAACCAAGCCAGCCCGTGATTACGTGTTAGGTGAAATGAACTTGGTTATTGGTCCCCGTGCCTATTTGCATACTAAGCGTTTCCGTTTTTCAATGCGCACACGGCCGTTTAATAACGTCAACTTAAAACCTAAGCAATTAGGCAATAACATTAAATGGGCATTGGTTGCGCCAGCAGAAAAAGTGGATATGGCATTGTATGATCTTAAATATGATCCACTCGAGCGTAATAACTTAGCCAACGATCCTAAATACCAAAAGTTAGCGGCTTGGTTCCGCAACAAGTTGGGCAATATTGTATTAGGTGATGGCCGAGTTGAAGCAGACTGGTCTCAAGCCAATGCTTATCACATCAGTCATTTTGCAAAAGGGGCGGATGACAAAATTGCTGACATTCCAGCTCATTTAATTCCTTAACTCTTCGTTTATCGCTACGCGGAGCACTGATATGCTCTGCGTGACTTTGCTTTTTGAACTCTAATTAATCAGGCATTAATTGAGCTTTGTTGGTTAAACGGCTGTAGTTCGTCTTGCCACAAACGATTAAGTGAAAAATCATGAAAAAAAATATCAAATTATTAACACTGTCGCTTTTGCTGTCGATGACAGTTGGCACAGCTTTATTACTGAGCGCTTGTCAGCAAAATGGCAATCCAACTGATGAAAATAAACACAAGGTAAAGTCTTTACCTGATGAGCTAATTTTAGGGTTTGAGCAAAGCGTTATTCCAGCTGCAATCAAGTTAAAAAATGCCAAAGGCCAACTAGTAACAGAGGCAAGTGCCGTTAGCCAAGGCCAGCAAGCGTTACGGGTAAAGTTTGACGCCAAAAACAAAGAGCATACATCCATAGTGATTGAGCCAAAAACACCGTTTGATTGGTCACATATGCAAGACTTTAGTTTAGCGTTTGATATTGCCAACCAAGGTGAAACCTCGGTTCATTTAATGTTGGGTGTTACTGATATTAAAGGTCGCTCGTATACTCGCGCGGTTAATATTCCGGTTGGTCCTAGTAAAACCTATTACTCAAAAATGCATGGCCATGATGTCGGCAGCCCGAATAATAAAAAAGGCGATAAGGTAGAGTTGAATTTAAGCTCGGGCTTACGCTCCAATCCTGCTACATGGCAAAGTGACGACACCCAGTTTGTATGGATGTGGGGTACTAAAAACCTTGAGTTATCAGGTATTAAGCGTATTAGTTTGAGCACGTCGTACAATCTGCGAGATAAAGAAATCACCCTAGATAACATTCGCTTAATGCCACACCCAGAAATGGATAAAAACTACTTGGTTAATATTGTCGACAAGTATGGGCAAAGCGCCAAGATGGAATACCCTGAAAAAGTCCATTCCGATGAGGAATTAGCTGCCAAAACCCAAGCAGAATTAAAGCGCTTGCAAAATGGCAAAATGCTGGCCGATCGGTCTAAATACAGCGGTTGGAAACAAGGACCAAAATTAACTGGCACGGGCTATTTTAGAACAGAGAAAGTTGACGGAAAATGGTGGTTAGTGGATCCCGAAGGCTACTTATATGTTGCCACCGGAGTCGATATTATTCGTTTGTCTAACGCGTCGACGATGACAGGTTATGATTTTACGAAACGCTCAGACAAAAGCACACGTAAAGTGGTGTCTGATACGCGCGCTAATATGTTTGAGTGGTTGCCTGAATCTTATGATCATCCGTTAGCCGACCATTTTGGTTATCGTGGTGGTGCTCACTCGGGCGCGCTTAAGCGTGGTGAAGTGTTTAGTTTTTACAGTGCCAACCTTGAACGTAAATACGGTGAAACCTCTCCACAATCCTATTTGCGCTCATGGCGTAATGTCACTATTGATCGCATGCGTCATTGGGGCTTTACCTCGCTAGGTAACTGGACTCATCCTATGTATTACGACAATACTAAGATCCCTTATTTTGCCCACACATCGATTAACGGTAAGTATAAAACCGTATCGAGTGGTAACGACTTTTGGGCACCCATGCCAGATGTGTTTGACCCAGAGTTTGCTCGTATTGCAGATAAAAAGTTGGCGCAAGTGGCCAATCAAGTCAAAGGTTCAGAGTGGTGTGTTGGAGTGTTTGTCGACAATGAAAAAAGTTGGGGACGCTCCAATTCGCGCAGTACCGAGTTAGGAATTGTCATCCATACCTTAAAGCGCAACGGTAAGCAGGTTCCGACCAAAGCTAAATTTACCCAAGTTATGCGCGATAAATACAAGGATATTAAATCGCTTAACCAAGCTTGGAACACCAATATTGCCTCGTGGGCCGCATTTGATAAAGGCGGCTTTAATAGCCAATTGCAAAAGCGTAATAAGGTACAAGACGCAGACTATGCGCAATTACTTGCTGTGTATGCTGATCAGTATTTTAAAATTGTTAGCACAGCAATGAAAAAACATATGCCTAACCACCTGTATTTTGGTGCGCGCTTTGCCAGTTGGGGCATGCCAATGGAGGTTGTTAACGCGTCTGCACCTTATACCGATGTCGTGAGTTTTAATAACTATAAACCTGGGATCACCCAACCTACATGGGCGTTTTTAGAAGAGCTAGACAAACCGACTATGATTGGCGAATTCCATTTCGGCACCTCGTCGTCTGGCTTTTTTCATCCGGGCTTGATCCACGCAGCCGATCAAAAAGATCGCGCTATGATGTACAAAGACTATATGCGATCAGTCTTTAACAACAATTATTTTGTGGGGGCGCATTGGTTTCAATATCACGACTCGCCAATTACTGGCCGAGCTTACGATGGTGAAAACTACAATGTTGGTTTTGTCACTGTAGCGGATGAACCCTACGAAGAAATGGTGAAAGCTGCAAAAGAGTTACACGGAGAAATGTACTCGCAGCGCTTTAATCGCGCTAAGTAAACATATGTTGTTAATAAGTTAGCAGACAGCTAGCCGGTTAAAGCTTTGTTTTTAACCGGCTAATTGACTAAAAAGAGCAAATAATAACGATGAAAACAGTATTAATTACCGGCGCAGATCGCGGTATGGGGTTAGGGTTTGTTAAACATTACCTTAGCCAAGGCAAGCAAGTTATTGCCACTACCCGTCGAACTCAATCAAGCCAACACTTAGCTAAGCTAAAGGCGGAATACGCAGCACAATTGTTAGTTAAATCATTGGATTTAGGCCAACCAGAGTCAATTAAAAGCTTAGCTGATGAACTACAACAAGCTAATTATCAACTGGACTTGGTAATTAATAACGCCGGTATTTCATACGGCGAGCCTTTTGGCGAGTGGACAGCACCAGCGTTTAATCAGCATTTACAAATTAATACGCTAGGCCCCATGCTATTGAACCAAGCACTTGTACCTTGCTTGGCTGCGGGTTGTAAGTTAATTCAAATTTCATCAGGCATGGGCTCGATTGAATGGAATATAGGTGCAGATAATCCGTTAGATGCTTACGCAGCCAGTAAATGTGCGCTTAATATTTTGTCGCGCCGTTTAGCTGAAAAACTCAAATCACAAAATATTATTGTGCTAATGCTTAACCCTGGCTGGGTGCAAACTGATATGGGCGGTGCTGAAGCTCCTACGAGTATAGAGCAGGCAATCAAGGATATGACATCGACCATTGACAAGGTTAGTTTGGCAGACTCAGGCCAGTTTTTAGAAGCCGATGGTGCGTCCATTCCGTGGTAGGTGACTAGCGTTTTGACGTATCTCTTTTTCAAGTAGAGTGGTTAACACTTTCAAAAACTAGACGCATAGTTGGAACTATACGAGCAAGATGCATTCAGCGTAGGGTGGCCGGAGTCGGACGACTGCCGCGTTTATTCGCGGCACTTTTACTTGTGCTGGTTTATGCAAAAGCCACAATCAACCCTAAATTTGAGAGATTTTTCAAAACTAATCTCAAACGAAAATGAAGCAAACTGGCTGAAGGTATTTTTAGGTGAGGTATTTTTAGGTGGGTGTCTTGTTATTTTTAGTACCCAATATGCATTGTTCGAGGGTGAACACCAGCCGCGTAAAGCGTTTACCTCATTTATTTGAGTAAATCTCCTGTAGGTGCAGATTTATCTGCATAACACTGAAGTATCCGAGAACACGGATTAAACCACCGCCAACCTTGATTTAAATTTGGTGCTGTTTTTAAAATGGGTGTCTAGTTAAATTCTCTTAATATTTTGTCGCGCCGTTTAGCTGAAAAACTCAAATCACAAAACACCATTTTTAAACAGACACCCACCATTTTTAAACAGACACCCATTATTTATTATTACTTGCTGATATTGGTAATTTTTAAGAGGGTGTCTTGGTATTTCTTCTATTTCGTTACGGATTAGCCCTGATTTGGCGGTGATTTCCAGAACAAATCTCCTGTAGGTGCAGGTTTATCTGCATAACACTGAAGTATCCGAGAACACGGATTAAACCACCGCCAACCTTGGTTTAAATTTGGTGTTGCCTGTTTTTAAAATGGGTGTCTAGTTAATTTCTCGATACTCACGAGGAACGAGTGAAGCCAAGCTTTTTTGTGTTCTATGGCTTAATGGCTTTGTTAGTTTTACTTAATTTTCATAATCCAAACAACCGTCATTGCCGCTACTTGAAATCTTGCTTTCACTCGATAATTCGAGCTGTAAAATCCGTTTGGTTGGCCTACAAAATCTTCAGCATCATAAATTGAGAAATATGCAGCTCCATAGTACGAGCCGCGGTTTGAGAACCCGTATTTATAACCATTATCTGTAATCTGGGTTGATTCGTTAACCACACCACTTGTTGCTCCCCCTCGCAAATACAGGCCTTTCCCCGCTTCATATTTATCGCTATTTAGGTCTGGGGAATTTTGTCCATAAAGAGGTGATTCTGGATCTAAAATGATTTGTCCATTACATATAACCCACTCATCTCCTAACTCGGCAGGTACGCCTGTTAAGTCTTTGTGCCACGCTAAGATGGTTCCAACAGGGGCAGAAGGTAGCAAAGAAATGTCGTTTTGAACTTCACCTATATCTAATTGAAGGTTTTCTATTTCAGTAGAAAGCAAGCCTTTCTCATTTTGTAAATTTATTATCGACAGCTCTTGGTCGTCGATGGTTGTTGCTTGCTTGTTTAATGTTGATGTCAGTTGGCTGTTCTCATTCATAAGAGTTATTACTTGAGTAGATAGAGCATCCAATTGAGATTGCAATTGAGCTATGTCCTCCATGGTAGCTGTTTCTGCTGCAACCCCAAATACTGATTGGAACGTAATTGTTATTGCTAAAACTGGTTTTGTTAGAAATTTCATAGTGTATATATTCCTGTAATATATTAGCTTCGTGGATTGCCTTTTAAACTAACAACTTATTGATCGAAATTCACAGTTTCTAGTCTCATTCCGAACCATAAATCCAATCAATAAAAAACATTAATTTCATTAACTTAGCCACTTGAAAATTTAAGTCAACCACTAAATTTAATTGTAGAAACCGAGACTTGGATTAATTGAGAATCAAATGGCCTATTATGTAAACAATTTTAAACAGACACCCATTATTTAATAAAGTCCCCTTATTGACAAACCCTAAAAATGAATTAAATTAAACTGTATATAAACTCAGTGTTCAAATTGATTAGCAGGTGGACAATGGCAACCGCACGACGATCGCAAATTTGTTTAGAGGAAACCCAATATTATCACTGCATATCACGCTGTGTGCGCCGCGCGTTTTTGTGTGGTAACGACAAATTCACCACCAAAAACTTTGACCATCGTAAAGGTTGGATAGTCAAGCGCATCAAACAACTTGCCAGTATCTTTGCCATTGATATTGCGGCTTATGCCGTTATGAGTAACCACTATCATCTCGTGCTGCATGTTAACCGAGAAAAAGCTTTAGCATGGGATGACCAAACCGTATTAAAACAATGGGGATTACTATGTAAACCCAAACCCATTGTAGAGCGCTGGCTATCAGGTAATATCATCAGCCAGTCTGATAACCTCATTATTCAACAATGCGTGAGTGAATATCGCCAACGATTAATGGATATTAGTTGGTTTATGCGCTTTTTAAATGAACATGTTGCAAGGTTAGCCAATGATGAAGACAACTGCACAGGCCGATTTTGGGAAGGACGGTTTAAATCACAAGCCTTGTTAGATGAAACAGCATTACTGGCGTGTATGGCTTACGTGGACTTAAACCCCATTCGCGCTAATATCACGAATTCGTTGGAAACCTCTGATTACACCTCCATTCAAGAGCGTATGGGCTTACAACCTGAACCACAAACCAACCCAATTCTAGCAGGCGATAATGACCTAAACAACAATCAGCAAAACGACAAAGTCCAAACTTTACTAGAGGATAGGCTAGCATCAGTCCCATTAGCCCCCTTGCAGCGCTTTGCGGGTAACAGTCATATCGATAACGACAAACAAGCCATTCAACATGAACTGATTAATTACTTAGCATTGGTTGATTGGACGAGTCGACAAATTCACCCAAACAAACGCGGCAAAGTCGCAGCAGAGCATCCCACTATATTAACCACACTCAATATCACAGAAGATAATTGGCTCGCCTTTTCCAACCAAATAGAACAAGACTTTAGCCAAGCCATTGGTGCAGAAACCCGCTTACACAGTTTTGGACGCGCATTACATAAAAAACGCCATCGAGGTGTGGGTAAAGCCAAGCGCTATTACGCCATTCCAGCAGCATTGACATCAGCTTGAATACCGCCGAATAACAAAGAACGTAATATTAATCCCACCATCCCATCACGCGTTTATTCACGGCACTTTTACTTGTACAAGTTTAAGCAATTTCCACAACTAACCCTAAACTAGGGCGATTTTTCAAACCATTATCAAACAAAAATGTAGCAAACAGGCTTAATGGCGATATGTGTTTGCTATTCAACCCAAGTCGTTGGTTTATTTTTAAGATGGGTGTCTAGTTAATTGTAGTTAATTGATATTTTGTTTATTTTTAAAGATGGGTGTCTAGTTAATTGTTAATATTACCAACACTATATAGAACGTTTACTTGCTCTTGTTCTTTATAACAAGCAGGGCTACAACCAAAACTCGATTGAAAAGTATGCTGTTTTTTAGTTTCATCCGTGAAACTTACTACAGGATAGAACGAGTCATCTCTTCGAATTAACTCAATTACAGTGCCGTTTGCTGATAAAGCGTTGTCGATAAAATCTGACGTACTCTTTGTGATATACAAGCCGCTAAAAAACATCAAGGTACCAAGAATAAAATACAAGTATCCCACTTTAGTACTATTGTTCATCCAGTTGACGAAACTGATCATGCTTAAGTTACCTAACGCCGCAATATGGGGCGCGAAAAAGCTTGGCTATAATTAGGAACGAAGTGACGCAGCCAAGCTTTTTGCGTCCCTTCATAATTGCTTTGTTATATTGCCATTAACCATTTTGTAATAGCTAAAAATGTAAATACCAAGACCAACAATATATGCTACTGACGACATTATTTGAACAGAGTTACCTGTTAATCTATGGATAAAACTAGAATCCAAAATAGTTGAGCTTAGCAGTAGCATAAAAAACGGAAACATCATTAAAGCAATTAACCATTTATATTTTGGCTTTGTAATGGGGTAAGTTGAAAGAAACAACCCCAACTGAGACAAAACACCCCAAATTATAAAGGTCACTAATTTAATAAAACTTTCCTCACCAACACCATCTGAAAATGAAACCAATAAATAGGTTGACGCTATTGCGAAAAAACAAGCTACTATTCGAATAATGATTTTATTCATTTTTACCAGAGCCAAAAGGCAATATAACGCCCGCATAACG
This sequence comes from Saccharobesus litoralis, assembly GCF_003063625.1. Taxonomy (NCBI): domain Bacteria; kingdom Pseudomonadati; phylum Pseudomonadota; class Gammaproteobacteria; order Alteromonadales; family Alteromonadaceae; genus Saccharobesus; species Saccharobesus litoralis. The sequence goes on from NZ_CP026604.1 coordinate 1,698,169, forward strand.
GGCTAATAAAGTTTGGCTATAATTAGTGAGGCACGAACTAAGCCAAACTTTATTAGTCCATGCGTTGATGCGTTTGTTATGTTTACGATTCGCCATATATCTCATGACGCAGCAAAGGTCTCACAATAGCAAGAACCACAACCATTGCGAATATTAAGCAACCAAATAATTTGTAAAAATGTATAAACCAAGTTTGCTCATAAAACTTAATTGGTGAATTAATAAGGCTTTCGATGTTGCCACTTATAGGTTGAGTTGTTTCATCAATATGCAATTTGTTTAATGCGCCCAAAGCGGTTTGATACTCTGAGGCGGGTACGAAGAGTATGCTTTCCGACGTATTAATTTTATAACTGATATCGTTGGCCTCAAGAGAGTTTACAATTTTTACTGCATTGCTCTTGGTAAGATCTGATACTAATGGTTTATAAACTGTGCTATCGCTAAACCACGCGGCTATAAAAAGAAATGCAATTAAGCCATATGAAAGATAAATGTATTTAGACTTGTTCTTCATTCCCTAACCATACTCTCCAGTAAACATAACGCCGCAATAAGTGGCGCACAAAAGCTTGGCTATAATGTGCGAGGTACGAGCGCAGCCAAGCTTTTTGCGTCCACCCTTAATTGCATTGTTATACGTATTTACGCAAGAATATCCTGGTTAACATCAGTTTCAAGTTGAAAGTTACCATCTTTATCAGGCCAAATACATTGGAGAGCTTGAAAATTGTCTTTTCCATAGTGCACTACAGCCGCTCGAAAATACTCTTCAACTTGATGAGAACTAACAGATAAAAATTTGACCGGATAGCCTTTTATTACTTCGTTACAAGTGTCACCATCGTTAAAAGTATATCCTTTCTTAATTAAATTCCCGATATTGTTTAAAAGTTTATGCATGAGTTCTGTTCTTAAACCAGACATTAATATTTCGGGGTGTTTTAATGTTTCTTGAAAACCGATGGTATAAGAAAAACTAGGAGATTCCTTTCGCAAAACGGAAAGTACATGCCAGCCATGTTTTTCTATGTCATGTTCTAGCTTTTCAAAAACGGTTGAACTGCTCACTGAACTTCCTTATACGTATAACAGTTTAGTAGACGGGCGAACCCTAACTATTACATCCGTCTATCACAACTTAAATTTTTAAAATATCGCTCTAGGCTACTGAAAACAAACCCCGCAATCAACCCTTTACAATACCCTGAGCAAATTACGGTTCAACCTTATGTTTTGCGTTAGTTCGGATTGAGTAAAATTGGCTGATAATCAGAGGCTATATTGCATTTGAAAACCAAGTTTGTAGCAGCTGTACAGCCATTGTCGAAATAAATTTCGACCTACACGGACGTAGGGAATGCCAATAAGCGTCGGGAACAGCGCATTATTTTATAAGATGGGTGTCTTGAGAATTGAGCAATGGAAAACCCTTAATTAGGTTTTATTTGATTATTTGCAGCTTTATGTAAGTCGATCAAATCGACAACGTTTGGCCATTGGTCGACCTCTTGATTAAAATAGCCTGAACTTAGGTAAAATTGGCGGATTTTACCTTGCAGCCTAAAGCGCGTAATCCCTAGGTTAATGGCTTGAATAATGGCGTTATTTGTGTTGCTTTGTTTTGTAACAATGTAATGGCGAGAATAGGGAATAGACAGTTTTATGTTACGAATGGGCTCAAGCTTAAAATGGTCTTCAGGGTAATTTTCGATTGGTGAAATAGTATACGAGAAGTCTGCAGCATGGAAGTAGAAAGGCCAGAGGACAAAGTCTGCATAACCCCTTTTGACTATGCTAAACATTTGAAACGCGGTGCGTTTTGATAACCGTTTACGCAAGGGTAGCTTGTTTAAAAGTTGCCAGTCATTAACCCAGAATTGATTGGACACGCCAGTTAAAGATTTGAAATCTTCTAAGGTTTCTATTTTTATGTTTAATGCTTTTTCGGGTGTAGTGTACAAGCCGAGTAGATATTCATTTTTTCGGTAAATCGCGTCGCTTTTTTCTACTCCTTCATTGATTAGATTTGACCAAGATGTTTCCCCCATCATATGGGCTTTTCCTTCCAACACGAGTTTTTCAGCGTGTTGGTAGTCAAAAGCCGGAATAAAGCGAAATTGGCTTTTTAAGCCACCAGCATTAAGCAATTGGCATAGTAGGTGAATTTCAACTGCGCCACGATAGGGGCTAGTTAATGCCTGATATTGTTGCTGGTAACAAGGCACTGAGTTTGTCATATGTAGGTATTTTGTACTGTGATAACGCGAGGTGGCAATATTAATATCTAATACTTGAGCAGATACGCAGGAGGTGATGGCTAAATAAAGATAACAAACTATTAACCCAGCCAATAATTTAAACACCACTTAACCCCGCTTGCTGTATGCTTATCTATTTTTATAGAGTGATTCATTATTTTAAGTATCAGTATAGCTTAGTTACTTGAAGCTCAAGAAAACTAAGGGTTATTAATTACCCACTTTTTAGCTGAAAAGTTGATTAACCTACCCTTGTTATTTAGCGGTAATATCTATAAATTGGCTTTATTACTAGTGCAATTACCCATTTCTAGCGACAATCCTTTTATGTTAAATATTGATGTAGATAATCTAGCCGTTTTATTGGTTGAGCCTTCCTCAATGCAACGCAAGTTGATGGTTCGAGAGCTGAATAAATTAGGGATTAAAAATATTGAAGAAGCGAGTAATATTGAACAAGGTATCGACCAGTGCTTAGAGTTTAAGCCTGATCTGGTTTGCAGCGCGTATTACTTTGATGATGGTACGGCGATTGATTTACTACAAAGCTTCGCTGTGTTTGATGACATGAAAGAAAGTTTGTTTATGTTAGTCAGCAGTGAGTATCGCTGTGCACAGCTTGAAATATTCAGACAAAGTGGCGTAGTTGCCATTTTGCCTAAACCGTTTGCAGCAGCACAATTACAGTCAGCATTTGATAACGTATTCTGTTTACTCAACCCACAAGAGCTTGAATTAGACGGAATTTACGAAGAAGAATTAAAAATTCTGTTGGTAGATGACAGCGACACAGCACGTAATCACATTAAGCGCGTATTCCGTAATTGTGGTGTCGAGCAAATCGATGAAGCGTCGGACGGCCAAGAAGCGATTTCGCTAGTTGAGCACAATAATTACGACTTAGTGGTGACTGATTTACACATGCCTGTGATGGATGGGCAAGAGTTAACCGACTTTATTCGCAATTTTTCAAACAAGCCGGATATTCCGATTTTAATGGTGACGTCTGAGCAAAACAGCGCCAAATTACAAGCGGTGCAAAATAGTGGAATTAATTCATTATGTGATAAGCCGTTTGAACCCACCGTGGTAAAACAGGTTATATACTCATTATTAGGGCACGAGCACGAACTGGAAGCCTAAGCTTATTTTTTGAATTAGCTCAGCTTTATGAGCCAATTTAATAACTTAATAAATTAACTAAAACAACAAAAAGGCCAGTTATCAAAACTGGCCTTTTCTTTTTACACTATAAAGTGTGTATAGGTGAGAATTGATTAAGGCTGACTTAGATCCACTGTCCAACGCTCGGCTGGGCAAGCCTGCATGCCGTAGTAGTCACATACACGACTTGATGGCGTATTGTTGTCAATCTTTTCAATAAAGGGATCAGGGAAGCCAATCATTTCTAAGCCTTCAATATTAATATTAAAGTTGTAATCCACACCCGGTTCATTGTGGTCAATGATGGCACTGGTTGATGGACCAAGATAAATTTGCCCACGGCCTGCCCACATTTCTTCCGTTGGCAAACATACGTTTTCACAGGTTTGGTTAGTACTTGAGAAGTAGTTCAACTGGTTTTGTTTTAAGTGAGCATTAGTGCCATAGTTAGCAGTCACGTTGTACACGTATGATTCAGCAAACCAACCCGGTTTTAAGTTGTGGCGCTGGTGCACCGCATCTAAACAAGATTTGATTGGGTTGATACGCGCCGCCCATTGATTAACACCACGCTGGTAAGGCTGGGCTGAACAGCCTTCACCATAGGTTTCATTCACTTCGGCCTTCCATGAATCACGCGTATAGCTTTGTCCTGCTGGGCTAAATAGCTCAACAAAACCATCGTCTACGCGCACCGCTTGTCCACAACCATTAGCGGTAACACCGTTAACTTGCACAGAGCCATTTTCTTGGAAGTGCGGGCCAAACATCAATGGGGCTAAACAATCGGTACCAATGACGTTTTCAGCAAAAATATCACGCACGCCACCTTTGCCATATTCTTTCATGGTTAAGTTGTCGGTTTCGATACGTAAGGTAATACCGCCTTGGCTATGAATGTTACGGAATAGAATGTTATCCGCACCATACATTTGTACTAGGCCGTAGCCAAACAGTGAGTTTCTTTGGTCTACGTTTTCGATAATACCGTTGACTGGCCAGTGAATATCATTGTCGCGTTCAGTAATACCCACCATGAATGAAGCAAAGATTGTTTTACCGTCTTCAATAGTAAAGTTAGCAAACTTAAAGTTTTCGATATCGCCCATTTTGAATACGGCGGTACGAATGTTAGGCGCGTTGCGTAGGTCAACTGTGAAGCCGTCACCTAAGCCAACCATGCTGACATTTTCAACCTTGCCTTGGTTGCCGTTTCCGGTTTCGAACATCCATACATTGTAGCCGCCACCTTCAGCCATGTAGAAGGTTGCACCAGCATCGACTTCCATATGGACATTTGAGCGTAAGTGTAAGCTGCGGAAGTAGTAATCACCTGCAGGCAACACTAACTTACCACCACCGTGGTTAAGGCTAATGTCGTCTAATGCCAATTGCATGCTAGCCGTGTCGTCTAGGGTATCTGTTACGTTGACAGCATAGTCAACGACTGCGTTGCGTTGAACATTGTACGACGCTGGTGGCGTGTAAAAATCACTATCTACCACAGCAATCGGTTGTGGACGAGGGTTAGAGGTATAGGTGTTGCTGCCATCATGGAAACCATAATCAGGTAATTCCACTAATGTGGTCACAGAGACACCGTACTCGTTGTCACCAACTAATACATAATCGTCAATGATGACTTTATCGCCGGTTTCTAATCCACCGAAGAAGAAAGACGGCAATACATCAACAATGTCGCTACCATTAGCTAATTGCCATGACTCTGGAATGGTGAAAATGGGTGAATTGGTATTGGCATCTACAAAGGTCACTTCAACCCACTCACCAAAGTTGCTGGCACTGACTGAAGCGGTATAGTCAGCGGTAACGGCTTGCGCAGCTGCTACTTTCTCAAATTTGTTCGAGCCGCTAATATTCCAAGGCAGTAGATGGTGTTTAATGACTACGTCATCGGTACCGACATTACCGTCTGCTTTTTCAACTTTAACGCGTAAGGTGACAGAGCGAACTTCAGTGTTGATTTGACCACCACCTAGCGCGCCACTCCATGGGTTAGCGGTGCCCCATTTGTGCCACAGTAACGAATGATTACCAATCGCGCTGCCATCGTTAACATCGGTATAGCCGATCGCTTTACTATTTTGATAGCCAGTACCTTCTTCTAAAGCAATAGCGCCAAAGCCATTAAGAATAAAACCCCAACCACCGTTTTGGGCGACGGTTGCTGCTTCAAAGTCGTATTCAATACTAAAGTCGGTTGGAATAGCTAAAGGCTCACCTACTGTTGATGTTGCAGAGTAGTCATCTAAATAAATTTTGTCGCCCACTTCGGTATTGGCAAATTTAAATTCAGGATAAATTTGTAATTCGCCACCTGTTGCATGGAACCAAGTTGAAGGAATAGTAAAGTCGATACCATTTGTGCCTTCAATAACAAAGTCAACTTCTACCCAGTCGGTACTACCGGCCGGAATAGTACCCACTAAGCGTGGTGATGCTTCAATACCCGCTGGATAGTTGACACTCTTATTGCCAGCTACAAGGCCGTAAGGCATAAGGTAGTGGATAACTTCAATATCTTTTTCAGAGACGAGATCGGTTTTTGCCCACAGTTTTACCGTATTGATAGTATGACCAAAGTTATGGAACATGGCGGTAAATGGGTTGGCATTCCAGTCTTGCAAATAGGTACCGTTTTGCTCAGGGTTAACATTAACGCTGGCATCTGTGTATGACATGGCTGAACCCGTGCGGCCTTGGTTTTCTTCAAAAGCTAACGTACCGCGATCCATAATAGAGTAAATCCAACCTTGGCTGCCTTGGCCGCCTGCCACTTCGTTAACATCAAAGTTGTAAGTGAAGGTTAGGTTGTCTTCTAGCGCAAATTCACCATTGCTGCCTGTGGCACCAGACAGTGACGCTACTGCTGTCGTAAAGTTACCGTTTGTGCTTCCTCCCGTATTACCACCAGAACTACCACCTGATCCATCACCAGAGCCTGAGTTGTTATCATCATCAACTGGCTCACAACAAGCGTTAGCGACTGGTTCGTTACCGATAAGGTAGTCGTCCACGTACACTTTATCGCCTACGTCTAAGCCGTCGAATAAGAATTGTGGATAAACTTGAATGTTTGAGCTGCCATCAAAATGCACCCAGGTATCAGGGATGGTAAATTGAGCAAGACCTGTTTTGCTGTCTACAAACTCAACTTGTACCCAAGTATTATTGGCAGATGCAGGGATCACCATTTCATATTCAGGACTTTGTTCTAAGCCGGCATTAATCGTATTGCCTTTGGTGTCGTCCACTAATGGATATGGCACTAAATTGTGACGAACCGTAACGTTGCCAGCTGTGGCTTTTTCAACCTTTACCCATAATGAAACTGACTCTAAGGTTTTGCCGTGGGCATTTGCTAAAAAGTCTGTCCAAGGGTTGATGTTGTCTTTGTTAGTACGGTTGTTAAAACGAAAGCCATTTTGGGTAATATTGCTGTTGGTGCTGGTATCTTGATAAGCATAAGCGGCTGTACCGTTTTGACCAGCTGATCCTTCAAATGTCATCACACCGCGGTTTAGGGTTGGGTATACCCAACCTTCCCAGTTGTTGTTTTCCATCTGAATTTGGTTAAGGTTAAAGTTGTAACTAAATTCACCTTCGTTAACCGGGTTGCTGGTGCTGATCTCTTCTTCAGGTTCCGTTTCGACTGGCTCGCCTTCTATACCGCTAATCTGATAGTTATCAATATAGACTTTGTCGCCGACATCTAACCCAGCGAATAAAAACTCAGGATAGACTTGAATCGCAGAGCTGCCATCGTAATGTTGCCATGAGGTTGGAATCGTAAAGTCAGTTGAGTTATTGTTGATTTCAACTAACTGAACTTGTAGCCAATTGCCGTTTTCTGAGGCTGGAATGGTCGCTTGATACTCTGGGCTAACCGCTCTACCGGCGGCAATTTGTGCGCCTTTAGTATCGTCAACGATAGGATAAGGCACTAAATTGTGTTGGATGGTTACCTCACCCGGTGTCGCTTTTTCTACTTTCACCCAAATCGTCGCGCTTTGAATAATGTCGCCGTGCGACTCTAGGTTGGCGAAAACATCTGTCCATGGGTTGATATTGGCTTGATTGATACGATTGTTAAAACGTAAGCCGTTTTGCGAAAGCGTAGTGTTAGTACTGGTATCTTGGTAAGAATAAGCAGCGCTACCATCTTCACCGGCACCCACTTCAAATGCCATCACACCACGGTTTTGGGTTGGATACACCCAACCTTCCCAGTTGTTATTTTCGGTTTGAATTTGATCGGTATTAAAGTTGTAGCTAAGCGAGAATGTACCTTCTTCGCTATAACGCAGATCGTCTAGTGGGTAGGCATCTTCACTGTCATTGTAGCCGTCACCATCAGTGTCGGCGTTGAAAGGATCGGTGCCATTGTTGACTTCATCATCATCACTGATGCCATCATTGTCATCGTCAGGATCGGCATTATTACCCATGCCATCGCCATCAGCATCCGCTGATTCAGTCGCGTCAAGCGGGAAGATATCTAAGCCGTCGTTAACACCATCGCCATCTGAATCGGCATTGAGTGGGTCAGTACCAGTAGCGACTTCTTCAATGTCGTTAACGCCATCGTTATCATCATCCAGATCGCTGTTATTGCCGATACCGTCATTGTCAGTATCAAGCCATTCGTTGGCGTCTAACGGGAAGACGTCTTCTAAGTCGTTATAGCCGTCAGCGTCTGTATCTGGGTTGAGTGGATCGGTACCGTTAGCTAGCTCATCGGTATCACTCACGCCATCGTTATCGTCATCCAGATCGCTGTTATTGCCGATACCATCGTTGTCGGTATCAAGCCACTCACTGGCATCTAATGGAAAAACATCCACTAAATCGCTGTAAATATCGCCATCAGTGTCTGGGTTGAGTGGATCGGTACCGTTAGCTAGCTCATCTAAGTCACTTAAGCCGTCGTTATCGTCATCAAGATCAGCGTTGTTACCTGCACCATCGGCATCTGTGTCTATCCACTCGCTAGGATCAAGCGGGAACACATCTACTAAATCGTTGAAGCTGTCGCCGTCTGTATCTGGGTTTAGTGGGTTAGTGCCGTTGGCTTGTTCATCTGTGTCACTCACACCATCGTTATCATCGTCAAGATCGGCGTTATTACCTGTACCGTCACCGTCGGTATCAAGCCATTCGTTTGGGTCGAGTGGAAAAACATCAGTACCGTCAATACTGCCATCGGCATCGGTATCTGGATTTCTTGGTTGCAGACCGGCGGCTAGCTCGTCGATATCTGAGATGCCATCATTGTCATCGTCGAGATCATCACCGTTTTTAATGCCATCACAGTCAAAGTCTTTACCGTTGGCATTGCCTTGGCCGGTACTTTTGTCATGGTTGGGTTGGCAGGTTGCATTTGCCTGTGCGCCGCCGATATTTTTATCAGGTTTTGCCACTACGTTACTGCTTGCACCCACTAATAGTGCAGAAAACAGCAGTGCGCGGTTTCTTGAATAAAACTTCATTAATTGTTCCCCTTAGGGTTGTAAATCAATTGCATGGTGTGTTTCACACAATCTTTTGTTATTAAAGATTTGTGATTTATTGTTATATCAATGTAAACATCATATGTATAATGCTGTATTGCATGATTTAGGTCAAGCGCTTGCTCGTTTTTACTAAGTGAAAAAGGTCATCAATTAGCCATGTTGGCTGGTGTGGTTTAAGACATGAAAAAGGTAATAGTCTTTACAGTTTTCATCGTAAATAGCTGTTTATTCGTGATTTTGTCTGAGTTGGTAATTAAATGAAGGCTGTCAGGTATAGCGAGTTTTTAAGACATTAGCGGTTTTTAGATATAGAAAAATCTTATTAAAAAAGACAGGGTTGTTTTTTTTGATTGCTTTTTGCAGTCAGGTATTAATGAGTGGGAGGAGTCGCACGACACCCATTGCTATTGTTCGGTTGTTTTGTTCCGCTCACTCATATAATGAGCAGCAGAACGGTCTAGCGTAATAATATGTTCATTCCACCAATCAGTTAAAAATAATAATATTTGCTGAACGGGGGCGTTAAATTTACTGATTTTTTCGCGGAGATCACGCGTTTCGAGTAATAACTTTTGATGGGCGAGTTTGTGTTGATCTAAATTCGGGTAGTGCGCTTTCTCCATCATTTTTTCTTCAGCGGTAAAATGCTTAATGGTGTATTTTTCTATATCCAAAAGGAGTTTATTGACTTGTTCGCTGTCTTCTTCATGATTTAAGTTTTGATTACATTTTTGAATTAAATCAAAAATGACTTTATGGTCGTGATCCATCAACGCATTGTCTAGCATATAATCTGGCTGCCAACATATCGATGTTCTGGCCTGTTGGGTTTGTTTAGTTGCTACAGCATGGGTAATAAAGTCAACGAGGGTTTTTTGGTTGTATGGCTTTTCAAGCAGCAAGGACGGGTCTAGCCGACCTGATGTTGAAAAGGCGGAAGCGCTATAGTAACCAGATGCATAGCGCACAGGTATGTTAGGAAATAAAGTGGATACTTGGTTTGCCAAATCAAACCCTGATTCACTTTCGAGTAAAATATCGGTTAATACAAGAAATATATCGGTTCGTTGTTTTAATAAAGCTAATGCTTGGCTGCTCGACTCAGCGGTAATACAGGCAATGCCAACTTGATTTAACATTTCGCTTGCCATTTGTAGCATAGATGATTCATCGTCTACATAGAGTAAAACCCCGCTAAGGTCATGACTTTTTAGCATTTCTTTATGAGTCGTTGGGGTTAATTTATCGTCGGCAAAGCGTGGAAACAAGAGTTTAAAAATACTTCCTTTTCCTAGCGTGCTATCTAATTTTATTGTGCCTTGACTCGATTGCATAAAGCCAAAGACAGAAGCTAAACCCAATCCTGTTCCTTTGCCTTTAGGTTTAGTCGTGAAGAAGGGATCAAAAATTTTATTTTGAATGTCTTGGTTGATTCCTACCCCTTGGTCTTGAATGGTGAGTTGCACATAATCACCCGCGCTGCATTGATAATAATGTTTTGCATCGTAGGCTGAAACGCTTAAGTTTTCGCTACTAATGAGTACATCGCCACCATTAATCATTGCATCGCGCGCATTGATAACAAGGTTTAATAATGCATTTTCAAAGTCGTTTTTATTAATATTTACTGCCCATAAATTATCTTGTAAACGATAATTGAGTTGCATGTTTTTATTAATCGCTTGATTCAGTAGCTCTGCTACTTCGTTAATAACCGTGTTAAGGGTAATGGCTTGTTTTTCATGTCCGTGACTGCGTGAAAAACCCAACAATTGCTTGGTTAATACAACAGCGCGTTGGGCTGATTTTTGAATATTGCACAGCTTTTGGTAATTTAAGTCGTTTGGTTCTGTTTTGAGCTTGAGTAATTCAATATTACCTAAAACAATCCCCATGATATTGTTATAGTCATGGGCAATACTGCTAACCACACGACCAACCGACTCCATTTTTTGAGCTTGGATCAAGGCAGCTTCGGTGAGCTTGTTTTCGGTTATGTCCCTAATACTTCCCACAAGGTTTATGGCATTTGTAATTGGGTTGATAAAGTAGCTTTTTCGAGTGGCAATGTATCTATTACCTTGTAATGTTTCAAGCTCATCTTGATGCTCAACTTTTTGCCGTTGTTTTACTACAACTTCATCTTGTTCTTGACTGCGTATAGCAAAAGCCTGGGGAAACAAATCAGGATCCGATTTGCCAAGTATATCTTGGCGTTTGCGCCCAACAAGTAAGCAAAAGGCGTCGTTTACTTCACTGTATTGTTTGTGTTGGTCTTTAACAAAAACGGGATCGGGCAAGCTATTTAATAACCCGAGCAAAAAGCTTCTGTTGTTTTCTAATTTTATTTCTAAGTTGTGCTTTTGCGTAACATTACTGGCGATAATAATGTGCAGAGGATCTTGATACCCTGAGCAATTTGCTTGGGAACGAGTAATTTGTAGCCAAGAGACTGCCCCCGTTTTTTCCTTCCATTGTATATGTTCATTTTGGTTATTATTCACTGGACACTGAGTCGATTGAATTAAACTACGCGACTGTGGTTCGAATTTAGTTAATTCAGCTACTGAAAGTTGATTTAAGCGCATGGCTTCTAAGCCAACGAGTTGAGCAAAGGCTTTATTAAAGGTAATCACGGTTGATTGCTGGATAACACAAAGAGCCTGTGGCATTGATTCGATAATTGTATGTAAATAGCGTTCTTTTTGCTCAATTGCGTGCTGCTGTGCGAGTTGCTCACTAATATCGCGTACCGTGGCTACGATAAAGTCATGTGCATGATGGCTAATAAATTTGGCGCTTATTTCAACCGGTATTCGCTTTCCTGATTGGCTTATATGCTCAGATTGGTATTTAGTACCTTGCGTATCGGCTAGGTGCTGTAAATTGTTTTGCCAGTCTTGTAGATTATTATATTTAGCGCCAAACTGATAAATCTTGAGCTTTTGCAATTCTTGTTTGCTATAGCCCAGCATTTGACAAGATTTTATATTGCAATCGATAACCTGCGCAGTATTCGCCTCAATAATGTATAAAGCATCATTGGCTTGTTCGACCAAATCTTTAAATAAGGTGAGCGCTTGTTCTTTTTGCTCTAGCGTGTTGATGTTTTTGCTGATTGTCAGTTGAACGTGTTGTAAAAGGGTATCTAACTCGTGTAATTCAGGCGGTTTGCAATTAGTTTTTAGCTGTAATTCAGCTGGCAATGCGTCGGTTTGTGCAAGTTGCTGGATACGGCTTAATAGATTATTGAATGGCTTGGTAATTTGGCGTTTTAATAACCAGACGAAAATAAAAGTAGATAAAAGTACAATGGCGCCAATAACAAGTGATGCATAGATAAACTTATTGACTAAAGTCGCGCGTTGCTCGCTAAGGTTAGACAGCATTAGAATAGCGCCACGTCGGCTTGCGCGTAACTCATGCGGTAAACGTTCTAATGCCAGTGGATAATAGGCTGTGATTTGATAGCTGCCTTGATCTGTCGTTACGATAGGACTTCTGCTGTCTAGTACTCCTTGAATAGCGTTGCTTGAAAACGCAAACGGTGTGTCGGCAATATGTTTGTTTATGTATTGGAAATGATTCGCCGCCCAAATATTATAATTTTCATCAATTGCCAACAGTAAGTCGTAGTTAGTATAAATACCACGACTGGCTAATGAAGCTTTTGCCCCAAGACTGTCTTGTTTGATGAGTTGGCGTTCCATCTCCCTTTGTAAAATTGAAATATCTTTGCGGATCTGTTTTTCGTTAACCGTGTAAATGTCTTGCTCAAGTTGATTGAATAACAACCAACTGCCCGTTAGCCATATGGCAGACGAGCATAATATAGCAACTAATATCACTTGTGTTTCAAGGCGGATGGCTTTCATATTATTTGTGTTTTAGTTCCAAAAGTAGGCTGGTGTCTATTATGTTTTTGGCATTAATTTGTTGCTGTAATAAGCCGCGTTCTTGCATGAGTGTTGCAAGCTGATTTAAGTTTTGTATTAATGTTTGTGGTTGCTTAAACGTGGTTACACTTTGTTGCGCGTTAGGAATAGTTAAGCCAGAAAATGCCTTTTGCAGCAGTGTGGTGTTAATGGCCAATCGTTGGCTAATTTTATGATGCGCGGTAATTGGATCCTTTTGTAGGTAATCAACCCCCTGTAAATAGCCCCGCAAAACAGTTTTAACTTGTTGGCGCTGGTTAACTAATATATCGCCTCTAACAACTAATACATCGATGATGCGTTGAGGTATATGACTACTATCAAATATAACTCGGCCACCTAAACTTACAATTTTACTTAGTGCAGGTTCAAAGGTAATTAGGCCATCGGTTTTGTTAAAGCATTCGAGATGGATATCGACAGTACAGGGCACAACGGTAATATCACTAATGACTAAATTAGCACGTGAAAGAACCGCATCAAGCATAATGGCACCAACGGCGGTACTTTCAACTCCAATGCGTTTATTGCGAATGTCGTTAATAGATGTAATGGTGGGATTGACAACTAAGGCGTCGCCACCTGAAGAATAATCCATTATTGCAATGATTTTTATATCAAGCCCGTCATCAATTAGGGTAAAGGCTTCATCTGCGGTTAAAGCGGCCATTTCTAAGGTGCCATTGCGCATGGCATGTAATACATCAGATGCCGAGGCGAGTTCAATCAGCTTGATATTATCATCCTGATAGTAGTTCATACTCTGCGCTAGATATAACGGCTCATAACCAGGCCAAGTATTGGTGCCTATGCTTAAAGACTCTGATTGCTGCTTAATACACCCTAACAGCAATCCACCCAATAAACATAACTGTACTAAGTGACGTCCATAATAATGTCTCATGCAGTGATTCCTTATTGAGCAAAATATTGAGCTATGCGCTTAATCCATTGCCTGTAATATCGCCAAATATGATAATTTAGAATTGATTAAATTAGTCTTTTATAAAGTATAGGTGAGCTCTTAATTTTTGCTGTTTTTGACAAGGATATTATTGGGCGGTTTATGAAATTTTGAGCTTAGTCCAAAGGCTAGATTAAACATAACGTGGCACAAGGTTTTTGCTGATCTTTAAAATTTTGTTAGTAAATTACTGAAAAGTTGATTAAGTATGTGTCAGTTTTGTTTTTTAATGACATTCGTATACAGATAACTGAAAACAATTAAACTCAAACCAAGTGAACTACTATGCGAAAATCGATCACTAAATTAACGACTTTATTGGGCGCTGTTTTAGCGTCTAATATCTGTTTGGCGAAAGCTGAACAACCTAATATTTTATGGATTATTACGGATGATCATCGTCCTGATTCTATTCAAGCATATAACCGCGCGACCACGGGTAAGAGCGAAAGTAAGTTAGGCTATGTATCGTCGCCTAATATAGATAAATTGGCCGCCGAAGGCGTCATGTTTACGCGAGCTTACAACCAATCGCCGGCTTGTGGCCCTTCACGTACGTCAATGCATACTGGGCGCTATCCTTTCCGCAATGGTAAATATGGTTGGGAGTCGACTCACCAAGAAGCCGATTTTACTAAACCAGCTTTGTCACAGCATTTAAGTGATGCAGGTTACGGTACGGCTTTAGTCGGTAAAAGCCATGTTGGTATTCGCGTTAAGCACAAAGGTAAAAGCCAACCGATTTTCGATTACGAATTAGAGTTTAATCGCGATTTACATCGCAAAGGTTTTGGTGGTTGGTATTCTACTGGTGCTTATGGTTTAGTGGATGAAGTATTGCTACGTAAAGATGCTACTGAAACTATTCATTATGCCAATGGTGAAACCAAGACCATTCGATTGTCGTGGGCCGATCGCCAATTGAATGCCCAAGAACAGGCGATTAAAGACGGAGTTGAAAAAGAATTTGATATTTTACGTGCTTACACTCGTATCAATACAGGTTTGATTTTAGGCGGGGTTAATCCACAACCGGCAGATAAAACAGTTGATGCGTTGATTGTAAAAGAGTTTAAAGATCATCTTAAATACGCTGATCGCTCATACAAGACTTTGGCAGGCAAAAAAGTGAAAGGTGCAGATGGCGACAAGCCGTTGTTTGTTAACTTAGGCTTTCATTTACCGCATACACCTGTACTACCCCCGAAGAAGTTCCGTGACCAATTTAAAAATCGTCAATACAAGATCCCAGAGTTTGACACGGTTGAGTTGGCGTCATTCTCGCCGCAGCAACAACAAATTTATAATGAATCAAAAACCGATAGCATGAAGCCTGAAGAGAAGCTGCAAGCGATCCAAGACTATTATGCGTTTACTGCATTTGGTGATTCATTAATCGGTGAAGCGGTTGAGGCATTTAAAAAGTACTCAAAAGAGCAGGGGCGTGAATATTTAATTGTATTTACTGTGGGCGATCATGGCTGGCATTTAGGTGAGCAAGGGATCATGGCGAAATTTGGCCCTTGGAAAGAGTCTACCAATGGTGCTGTGATTGTTGTGTCGTCAGACAAGAAAAAATACCCAGCAGGCAAAGTTGTTAACAAGTTAGTGGAGTACGTTGATTTAGTGCCGACCATGTTAGCTGCGGCAGACGTTAATATTGCAGATAAAGCATTTGAGTATCTTGATGGTTTTGATTTAGCAACGGTAGCCAATGATAAAACGTTTAAGCGCGACTACATTTTGGGTGAAATGAACTTAGTTTGTGGTCATCGCGCTTATATCCGTACCGATGATTTTGCATTTTCTATGCGAACGCGTGATCGTCGTACCGTAGCCAAAACCCCATTGTTAAATGATGATGTGACTTGGGCATTAACTACGACTCCGATTAAAGCTGACATGGCCTTATACGATTTACGAGTTGATCCGTTAGAGCGTAAAAACGTGGCTTATACGCCAGAGTATTTAGCGTTGGCTGAATGGTTCCGTAAAAAGCTTGGCAACATTGTACTGGGTGACGGTAGGGTTGAAATGGATTGGCGCACTAAAAATAACTATAACATTAGTAATTTTGCAGCGGGTTCCGACGACAAAGACATTAGTATTCCTGCTGGTTTAGTACCAAAGCAAGGGATCACTAACCCAGAGCGTTTTAATCTGTAGTCTTGACTAGTTAGCCTATGCGCAGGGTGTTAATGTTTATTAGAGGCACCTCACCCTGCTTGCTGAGTTTTTTATATGCAAAAGTCGCTAGCTCCCTGCGCGCGGAGTTTGTAACAGTACTTTTAGCATTAACCTTTCACCTTTCATTGTCAGTGCTTGCTTAGCAATCATGCTGGTTGTGATCGACTCTTTAATTCACTCTTTATCTGTTTATCAATTATAACTGAATACTAGAAAGCTGAGTTTAAGTATGAAATTTTGAATGTTGACATATGTTGAATGTCAACAATAATTAGTAATGCCAATTAAGTGACTTAAACAAGAGTTAACTTAATAACTGTTTTTATTTTTCACAATAAGCCTAACTAATTCATTGAGCCAATTAATGACTAAAACCGCATTTACGTCTTTACTATTTTTGGTTGCTAGCATTCAGCTAGGGTGCCAAATGCAAGAGGGTAGCGCTGACAGCTCAGCCAAATCCGCAAAAATAACTAATCAAAGCCAACAGCAGCCAAAAGCTAGCAGCAAGGTTAAAGCCGGTCATAGTGCTGAATATCATAAACATGATCACAAGCAGGGTAATAATCCAGAGCATATCAAAGGTTTATCGCCAGAAGATTCTCTGGCAACCATGGTGTTGCAAGACGGTTATAAAATGGAGTTGGTCGCGCATGAACCTATGGTTGAAGAGCCAGTATTAGCCACGTTTGATGGTAATGGCCGTATGTATGTGGCTGAGATGTTGACCTACATGCAGGATGTGGATGGCACTGGGCAAATGAAGCCAATTAGCCGTATTAAGCGGTTAGAAGACACTGACAATGACGGCGTAATGGATAAATACACCATCTTCGCTGACAAGCTATTGTTGCCACGTATGATTTTACCGCTTGAAGATGGCAAAATTTTAGCGCGTGAAACCAATACTTTCGATTTACTATTACTAGAAGATACCGATGGCGATGGTGTAGCTGATAAACGTACAAGGGTATTTAAAGGTGGTAAACGCGGTGGCAACTTAGAGCATCAACCCAGTGGTTTAATTTGGGGTATTGATAACTGGTTGTATGTGACTTACACCAATGCTCGCTATCGTGTAAAAGGTGACAAAGTTATTCGCCAGCCTATACGCTTTGGTGGTGGTCAATGGGGCTTGGGGCAAGATGAAGCCGGCCGTTTATACTATTCAGCGGCAGGAGCTGAAGATCCGGTATTTAGTTTTCAACAGCCGAGTGTTTACGGCATGATCCCGATTGAAGGCGAAACCGCAGATGGCTTTAATGAAGTTTTCCCGATTGAGCAAATTCCGGATGTGCAAGGCGGTAAGCCGCGCTTACGCCCTGATAACAGCTTAACCGTATTTACCGGTATTGCTGGGCAAAGTGTTTATTTGGGCGATAAATTACCTGAGCTATATGGTAACTATATTGCGCCAGAGCCAGTCGGCAACTTAGTTCGTAGTGCTAAAATCACCCGTCAAGATGGCCATACTGTGATTAGCCATCCTTATCAAGCTCAACAAAAAGAATTCATTGCTTCAACCGATACGGCGTTCCGTCCAGTTTGGAGTGAAACCGGCCCAGACGGCACCTTGTACTTGGTTGATATGTATCGCGGTATTATTCAAGAAGGTAACTGGACTAAAGAAGGCTCTTTCTTACGTAAAATCATTAAACAATTTGGTTTGGATAAAATTATTGGCGGTGGACGCATTTACCGAATTACCAAGCCAGGGGTTGAGTTAGGAGAAAAACCTAATTTATATAACGAAACACCAGCGCAATGGGTTAAACATTTATCTCATGCTAACCAATGGTGGCGTATTAACGCACAAAAATTGATTGTTCTTAAGCAAGATAAATCGGTTGTGCCTGCGCTTAAAACAATGGCTCAAAGCCATAGCAATCCGTTAGCGCGCTTACATGCGTTGTGGACGTTAGAAGGCTTAGGGGTTATCGATAGAAAATTATTGGTTAGCAAGTTTAACGATAAAGACAGCAATGTTCGTGTAGCGGCGGTGCGTATTTCAGAGCAATTGGTAACTAAAAAAGACAAGAGCATAGTTAAGGTTTGGCAATCATTATTGAACAAGGCTGATATTGAACTTGCGCAACAAATATACCTATCAAGTACTTATGTTGATATACCTAAAGCCACTAGTGGCAAAGTGACGCAAGCCATACTTGCTAAATACCCAAATAAAAAAGGCTTAATGGCCATAGACAAAGCCATTAAATACCAAATAAAAGAACAAGAAGCGCAAGCGGCTTTAGCCAAAGGCAACAAAGCATTAGCGCAAGCGGTTAAACGCGGTAAACAACACTTTAAATCGCTTTGTTCTACCTGTCACGGTGCGGATGGCCAAGGGGCGCCAGCAGGTAATGGCTTATTAGCGCCTTCATTTGTTAAAAATCCTCGAGTCAATGGTGATATTGCCTCACTGGGTAGCATAGTGCTACATGGTTTAACTGGGCCTATTGAAGGTAAAACCTACATGGGTGGCATTATGGCCTCCGTTGCGGCTAATGATGACCAATACCTTGCGGATGTATTAACGTATATTCGTAATGACTTTGGCAACAAAGCCAGTATGGTTAAACCAGAGCAAATTGCTAAATTGCGTAAGCTTAATCAGCGTACTACACCGTGGACAATAGAAGAACTCAACAAAACCTACGGCCAAAAGCTAACCAACAAAAAACAATGGAAGTTTAGTGCTAGCCACGGTAACGACAAGTTTAAAGTGTTGATTGACGGCAAGTTAGGCTGGGCTAAATGGAGTAGTGAAGATCTACAAGAAATCGGTATGTGGTTACAAATTGAGTTACCGCAAACTTATCATGTCAGTGTAGTGGATATGGATTGTCGTAAATGGGCTTGGCATTGCGCCCGCGCGTTTGATTTACAATTCTCGCAAGATGGCAAAACATGGAAAACCGTGGATACTAATGTTGAAAACGGTGGTAAACGTATTAGCCAAACCTTAGGGGAAAAAGCCCGATACATTAAATATGTGTTGAAAAACGGCAGCCCTAAAGTGGCTTGGGCGATCACTGAAATTGATATTTACGGTAGTCCGGTAGAGTAATTGCATCCGAGGTGTTTAATGTAGGGCAGGGTTTACCCCTGCTAATGCAGAGTGGTTAGATACTGAGTGTTAGCGGATATAAAGTCCGCCTCACAAGGGGATAATGTAGGGCAGGATTTATTCCTGCTAATACAGAGCGGTTAAATACCGCATGTTAGCGGATATCAAATTCGCCCTACAAGGGATTAATGTAGGTCAGGGTTTACCCCTGCTAATGCAGAGTCGTTAGATGCCGCGTGTTCCGCCCGACAAGGGGATAATGTAGGGCAGGGTTTACCCCTGCTAATGCAGAATGAGTTAGATACCGTGTGTTTGCGGATATAAAATCCGCCCGACAAGGGGATAATGTAGGGCAGGGTTTACCCCTGCTAATGCAGAGTGGTTAGATACCGCGTGTTTGCGGATATAAAATCCGCCCTACATGGGAACAATGTAGAGCAGGGTTTACCCCTGCTAATGCAGAGTCGTTAGATGCCGCGTGTTTGCGGATATAAAATCCGCCCTACAAGGGAATAATGTAGGGCAGGGTTTATCCCTGCTAATGCAGAGTCGTTAGATACCGCGTGCTAGCGGATATAAAATCCGCCCTACAAGACAGCTATACATTAAACAACCCAAGGCTGGATGCGTTAAACCCCGGTAAAACGCTATTTATATCAGCATTGGTTAAGTGGTTGCTGAGGATCTCAGCATAGATATCTCGGTAATCGGTTGCCATGGCTAAATACCGGCCATTATGCAACTGATCCGCTGCTAACCCTGGCCAGTCACCGTAAATACCACCCTGTATACCGCCACCAAAGGCGAACCATGCCGAGGCATAACCGTGATCCGTACCAAAGCTACCATTTTCACGAGAAGTGCGACCAAACTCAGTCATGGTTAATACCACCACATCGTCTAAATGGCTTTGAATATCGCGATAGAAGGCGGCTAGACCATCGGCAAAGGTTTTAAGTGAACGGCCTTGGCGACCTGTTGTTGTGCCACCGCCTTGATTAGCATGGGTGTCCCAACCGCCAATACTGACCGTGGCTAGCTCTAGCCCCACGCCAGCTTTGATTAATTGCGCAGTTTCACGTAATTGGTTAGCAAAACCGTTACTTGGATAATTGGCATTTTGTGCGGGAGTGTAACCGGCATCTCGTACTTGGGCGATAATATCTAAATCACCTAGCATTTTTCGGCCAAAGCGATTAAGCAACTGATGGTTTGTCAGTTGTTTAGCTGGTTGTTGATAGACTTGTAGCAAATTGCTCAGCAACAAGCTTTGTTCTTCACTATTAATACCTAAACTAAAAGCATTGAGGTTAGTTAAGGCCGACACACTTTCAGCACCACGTAGCGATTGAGCCAAATCATTACCAAAGCTGACCGCGCGAAACGGCACATCAAACATTTGGCTTTGAATATGACGGTTTAACCAACCGTCAGATTCGCGCACGGACTGGCCACTTTCAATATAGTGTTGCCCTGTAAAATGCGAGCGACTGCCATTGGGGTAGTGGACCGCTGGCATAACGGCCAAATGGTTGTTTTGCCACAACGGCATCATTTCTGCCATCGCTGGGTGTAAACCAAAATAGCCATTTAAATCCAGTGCGGCTTCTGGGTTACTGTCATCGGGCGGTGCTATGCCTATGGTTGGGCGTAAGTCATAGTAATGGCTGTCACCATAAGGCACGACTTCATTTAGGCCATCACAGCCACCACGCTGAAATACCACCACTAAGGTTTTGCCTGCGGCAGCTTGTGCTAAATTTACTTTAAAATTAAACGGCATCCCTGATAACCACATACTGCTGCCAGCCGTTGCCATTATGCCTTTTACAAAATTACGACGTTTCATGATCTTATCCTTTTGCTGGTTACTGGTATTGATAAGCCGGTAGGCTCAACATAAATGCCATTAATCGACGAACCTTATGCTCGGCATCTTGATGTTGCCAGTTGAAAGCGTCATCTGGCGATAAAATGCCGACTGCAAGGTTGCGCTCTACGTCCGATAAATTACCGGCTAAGGCCAAATCGGCTAAATAAGCGATAATGGCTGTATCAGACTGATAACCTTGAGTTTGCAGCAGGGTGATCACATCAACTTCAATACCGTCCTGCGAGTTAAGTATGCCTCGGCTAACAAAACGTGCACGTTGTGCTAGTGCATTGGTGTTTAGCCAATCAGCCCCTTCTTCTGAGAAGCCAGTTGGTACTGGGAACTCAAATAAACGCATGCCCAAATCATCAACCGAATCGGCTAGTTCAGCTAAGTCGACATCCGCTTGGAAGTTACGGCCAACAGATGTCACCAGCTCTAACGGTGTTTTCACTTTGGCTCGGGTTTCACCTGCTTGACCAAATTCATCTGAACTTAAAATAACGCTCAGCACCGCTGTCATGTTGGCACTGCTAGCGATCCATTCTGCTTCACATTGAGATTGCAAAGCCGGTAGTGGATCTTCATCAACAAACACCATTAGTAGCTTGCTACACAAGTACTCAGCGGTAGAACTATGGGTTGTGAGAATATCCAGCACTTGTTCCCCTTCATCTAAACCTGTGCCCAAAATGGTTTGCCCAAGGAAAGACTTATCACCAAAATCATGCAGATCTTGGTTGAAGAAGAAGTCACCATCTTGTTCATGCCAGCCGGTGAAAATACGCGCGAGTTCTGCAATATCTTGTGCGGTATAGCCGTTACCTTCGCCCATGGTATGCAGTTCCAAAATTTCACGTGCGTAGTTTTCGTTGGCGGCACCGGCGACGTTTTGTGCATTGTTTAAATAGTAAATCATGGCTGGGCTTTTGGCGCTGACTTCTAATAAATCGCGGAAGTTGCCCAACGCATGTTGGCGAAATCCTTGGTTTTCACGCCATTCCCAATCAACATTACGCGAGGTGTGGTAATTGGTATTGAAGTGGTTTTCCCAGAACCATGCCATGACTTCTTGCAATTGTTTAGGCGAGGTAAGCATATGTTGCAGTAAGCGTTGCTTAAGCTCGTCTAAGGTTTGAGGATTATCGCTTGGCAAACTGGCTAAAAATACACTGTCGTCGATATTGTCAGGCGCTAGCTGTTCTTGCAAAATGAGCTCACTTTCACCTTGATACACACGGTTGATTAAATCTGGCGTAGCACCAAAAGTGATCCGGCTCAGTAGATGCAACGGATTCAATTCAGCGGCAATGGCAAACAAGGCTAAATCGTATTGGGTTTGTTTGCCCGCGATGTCGGTGGCTAGTAATTGAATATCGATACGTTGGCTATCGCTAACTAACCCACTGGTAATGCTATAGCTCCATAACCCAGTTTCAGGGTTAAAGCCAACGGGTTGATTAGCTATTGTGGTACCCAGAGCACCATCAATTAAGTTCAGGGTTAGGCTTTGCACGCCAATATCGTCGGTGACACTGCCCGCCAAAGTGAAGCCGCTAACATTAACCGCTTGTTGTTGACCATGCGAGGTGACCTGCAAACTGGGGCTGGCGATGTCGGCTTGTACTTGATAGTTAGCCATTACACTAGCTTGGTTTAGTGCATAATCATTTGCCGTGGCGGTGATTTGAATATCTTGCAATCCGGCCAAGACACTTGCATCAATCATTTGTTGCCACATACCGGTTTGGCTGTTGTGCAATACATTGTAGGTTTGAACAACAGTGCCATTGCTGGCTAGCTGTACGCGGATGTCCGCCACGCTATTGTTGTCGGTTGCAATACCTTGCAGCATAAAGCCTTGGTCGTAGGCTAAACCTTCACTTGGTGCTGTGATGCTGATATCAGGTGCAATTAAGTCAACCCGCGTTGGGCTGTTTTCACTCACTGCAAATCGAACAAAACCAGGTTGATTCACAATTGGACCATAGTAGTTTTTGTTATTACCGAATGGGTTATGGACGCGTACAACAAAGCGTTCCCCATCATATAGGCCAGACGGATCAAAACGCACCTGACCACTTTCGTCGGTTGCAGAACGCGTTGTCCAATGTAGTTTTTGGCCGTCAATGCGATATAAGGTGATGGTTTTACCGACTAGAATGTCACCTGAATCTTGGTTAACTAACTCTACCGGTAAGCTGCCAACGGTAAAGTTCACGTCGCCTGGGGCTGAAATAGTTTGGCTGTAGGCGTAAATTCCATTATACGCTTTAGCGGCTAGGCGGTACTCGGCACCTTGGTTAATATTGTCTAGGTCGAATACGGCAAGGCCGTTTTCATCTGACATTACCGAATGTGCCCACACCCAGTTACCTTCGTCGTTTAAACGCTGGGCTGCAATTTTGACTGCGGCCAAAGGTTGGCCCGACATATAATCTGTTAAGCTTACGGTAACCGCTGGATTACCAACCACAAATTCATAGTCGCCATTGGCTTGCATACTTTGGCTTACTTTGTATACCCCATGCGCGCTTTGTGCTTTTAAGCGATAAATTGAACCAGAGCCTAAGTCAGGTAAATCTATGCGCAATTGGCCATTAACATCTGTATTGGCGCGAGAGTAGTAACGGAATTTTCCTTGATCATTTAGCTTTTCAATGTAAACGCGTTGTTCG
Source organism: Saccharobesus litoralis (assembly GCF_003063625.1). Lineage (NCBI taxonomy): Bacteria > Pseudomonadati > Pseudomonadota > Gammaproteobacteria > Alteromonadales > Alteromonadaceae > Saccharobesus > Saccharobesus litoralis. The sequence goes on from NZ_CP026604.1 coordinate 1,721,835, forward strand.
GTTAGCGGTGGTGCCGCATCTTGACTGCCATCTAGTACATTCACTAAGGTTTTACCGACATTCCACTCAAGCGAGCCCGACGCACTAATTGGGTCGCTGTATAAATACATGTCGTTATAAACCTGAGTCACTAAGCGATACTGCGAACCAGAGTTGACGCCGGGTAAATCAATCGCTACTTGACCTGCAGCATTAGTGTAAGCGCGACTAAACCATCTAAAACGATTTTGTTCACTATCCCAGCGGCTTACGTCAATACGTTGCTCGGAAATGGGTAGCGTACTGCGAGCATCTTTTATGCTGACATTAAACGGCAAGGTGCCAACAGTGAAAGTGTGATCACCCGCTTGCGCTGCGTCGAAATAGTAACGTGTTTGCCCATCAATCGTCGATTTAGCGGTTAGCACATACTGAGCAACATTTGGTGATTTATCTAGCTGTAATAACCCGCCATCGTCTGTATTGAAATAGCCCATGCCATGCTTTTTACCATCGAGCATAATACGATGAATATAAACTGGTTGATTGGCTAGGGCGCTTGCTGGAGTTTGGCTACCATCAAGCATACTTATTTGCATACTACCTAGGTTTAAATTTACCTCTCCAGGCTGATTGATCAGCGCGCTGTATACAGGGAAGTTGTTATAAACGCGCGTCCGGAATACAAACTCACTACCTGAACCTATGCCAGCTAAGTCGAACGCGGCTAAGCCATTTTGATCTGTCGTGAGAGAGCCCGCGCCGTGCAGTTTGCCTGCGCTATCGACGCGATAGGCATCAACCCGAATATTAGCCAGCGCTTGGCTGCTAGTGGCTTGCTTGACTTTAACCAGTACAAATGGATTGCCTACGGCTAAGTCTTGCTCGCCTGTGCCACTCACGTCGTAGTAGGCCCAAAGCTTTGAGTTACTCGGACTAGTGGTTTTTAGTTGATATTTAGCGTTTGGATCTAAGTTGAAACGCAGTACGCCGTTGTCATCGCTGGTGGTGTGTTGCACATATTGTCGGCTGCCATCTTCTAGTAGTTTATATAGCCATATTTTATGGCCTGCTAGCACGCTGTTATTGGCTAAATTGCCGTTACGCAATGTTACCGCTGTGGTGCCTAAGTCGAACGTGAAATCACCAGTTTGACTAATTGGCGGTGAATATGTCCATTGTCCTGCAAAGTATTGGGTTTGTAGCTGGTAATGAGTACCTTGACCTAAGCCGTCTAAGTCTAAAACCAGTTGACCATTGGCATCTGTCGTGGCGCGTCTTAGCCAATGACGTTTGCCATTTTCATCGAGCCGTGTCACTGTTATTTGTTGATTGCTAATGACTTGTTGGCTAATCCCATCGCGCAATGTGACATTTAACGGTAAGTTACCTACCACAAAGTCATGTTGACCCGAGCTTGTAATGGTTTGCGAATACTTTTTACTATTATCAGACGGGCTGTACGCGCGTAAAACATAGGGTTGGCCACTATCAACGTCGGTTAAGTCAATCTTGATTTGTCCTTGCGCATTGCTAACAGCACGGCCTATCCAGTGTTTTTTTGTGTCTTCTATGCGGTATACCTCGACAGTGGTATCAGCTAACCCAGATTGCTCAGGGATGCCGCCATTTAAAATATTGACTTGTACTGTACCAATAGGCCAATTGATAGAGCCAGGTTGGCTTTGCACGGCAGAGTAAGTTTGGAATTGATTAAACACTTTGGCTGAGAAGTAATATTGACGTCCTTGACCTATGCCATCTAAATCAAATACAGCAATCCCGTTATCATTTGTCGTGGCGTTCCCTCTTCCTTTTCGGCTGCCATCTTTTAGCTGTTCATATACAGCAATGCGTGTTTCGGCAATGGCTTGATTGTTGCTGGCATCAAGTAATTTAACGTTAAGTGGTAAGTTACCAACAACAAATTGCGTGTCGGCTAAGCTGGTAATTTCTGGGCTGTATTTGTAGACGCCACTGGTTAAGCTTTTGGCTTGCAGAATGTAGGGCGTATCTGCGGTCGGCTCAGGTAGCGTTAAACGCACAACGCCATTAGCGTCACTTTTGGCGCGACCTAAATATTGGCTTTTCCCTGTAACTAATTTTTGCCGAATGTACACCCGGGTGTCAGCCATGGCGGCTTGTTCTGCTGTGCTGCCATCCAGCAAGTTTACGGTTAGGTTACCGATCACAAGGTTGGCTTGGTTGCTGGCACCATCGTTATCAACTAGGTCAGTTATAACGTCGCTGTAGGCACGAAATTCACTGAAATATTCAGAATAGGCAACATAGTCGTAGTCTGCATCTATTTCAAAATGCGCTTGGCCTGCATCGTCAGTGGTTGCTCTTGCATACCATTCTCGTGAGTTATCACTTTGAATTTGCAGTAAGGTAATTTTATCACCGCTGATCGCGGTATTGGATTTGGCATCCAGTAGATTTATAACGAGATCTGCCGCCAACACTTGAGTTGGTAACAGCACCATTATGCTTGTCCATAAAAGTACTTTGCAGATCAAACGATAGGTATTGCGCAACCCTTTACGCAACGCGTTTGATTGAGTTTTCATTGTATTGTCTCCAAGACAACAACTGCCAATGTTAAATAATGAATGCTAAGTGAGTGGTAAACTTGCCATTTAGCATTCGCATGAGGTGTAACTTGTATTGCACTTACAAAGAAGGGTGTAATGAGGATTAGTAGAGCCAGAATGTAAACAGGGCAAAATAATGCAAAGTTAACCGGCACTTGGCATAGGCCAAATGGACGATTTTATTGCAACTATATTTGTCGTGTTGAGCAAACTGCAATACGGTTAGCGTTAACGCTAGGTATTAATACTCAAAAACACACCTGCCTAATTTCTTAATTTGCTGAGAAACTAAACAGGTTCCAGTATAGAACCGCTTGTCATTTTCGCTGTATATAGCAGAGGAAAATTAGATGACAGGGCGATTAATTGAGAAATTAGTCACAAACTTATAGATGGGGGGATAGGGCATTTCCACAAGAGATTAATGTAGGGCAGGGTTTATCCCTGCTAATGCAGAGTCGTTAGATACCGCGTGTTAGCGGATATAAAATCCGCCCGACAAGGGGATCATGTAGGGCAGGGTTTACCCCTGCTAATGCAGAGTCGTTAGATACCGCGTGTTAGCGATATAAAATCCGCCCGACAAGGGGATCATGTAGAGCAGGATTTACCCCTGCTAATGCAGAGTGGTTAAATACCGCGTGTTAGCGGATATAAAATCCGCCCACAAGGGGGATTAAGTAGGGCAGGGTTTATCTATGCTTATGCGGAATGAGTTAGATACCGCGTGTTAGCGGATATAAAATCCGCCCTACAAGGGATTAATGTAGGGCAGGGTTTCCCCCTGTCAATGCAGAGTGGTTAAATACCGCGTGTTAGCGGATATAAAATCCGCCCGACAAGGGGATCATGTAGGGCAGGGTTTATTCCTGCTGATGCAGAGTGGTTAGATACCGCGTGTTAGCGGATATAAAATCCGCCCTACATGGGGATAATGTAGGGCAGGGTTTACCCCTGCTAATGCGGAGTGAGTTAGATGCCGCGTGTTAGCGATATAAAATCCGCCCTACAAGAGATTAATGTAGGGCAGGATTTATTCCTGCCAATGCAGATTAGTTAATTGCCGCTGTTGACTTGCTCAATACGAATATTGTCAATATAAGCATCAATTGCGCCTGATCCGGTAACAAAATACAGCTCAAATCGTGCTAAGTGTCCTTGCCAATCGACTTCATCAAAATCAATGCTGATGTTTTGCCAATTCATGTTGTTGCCAACACTGGTGCCTTTTTCAATACGGGTACTCCATACATCTTTGTTGGTTGAATCGTCACGTGCCACCATAAAAAACTTCATTGCTACGTCACTGCCAACATCTGTATTGAGTTTAATATCATAGGTTAGGCGGAACTTGCGGCCTTGTCCTTCACCAAATACCTGAGGTGGCACGCCTTTGGTTAAAGATAAGCCGTTATGCGATGAGTCATCGCTTATTTGCACATGCAAACCAAAATTACCATCTTTTGCGGCTTCGGCTTTTACATCAAACTGGCTAGACGCTTTAGTTTGCCAGTATGTACTCCAAGGCGAATAAACGCCTGTTTCGAAATCCGCATTTAAGTCAGATAACAAGTTTGGATCGGCTGCTGGAACAGTGACAGCAAGCGTGTCACTTAAGCCATTGGCAGTCATAGCCGTAATTGTTGCATTACCTTCAGCGACAGCGGTGATCAATCCTTGGTTGTCTACTGTGGTTATCGCTTCGTTATCGGATGACCAAGTCACAGACAAATTTGGCGCATTTAGCGGTGCTAAAGTCGCATTGGCTTGAAACGTTTGGCCCGCTTTAATGGTTTGGTCGTCATCGATGGTGATATTAGTGACCACTACATTATCGATCTCGTTATTCATTTCTAAAATCATCGAGCTGACTTTACCGCCACTATCTGGGAAGGTGACTTTGATTTCGTTGTTAGCTTGGATCAAGTTGTAAGGTACAGGAATATCGATTGCGCCAAAAAAGCCATCTTTACGGTTTTTCTGATCATAACCTGCCCAATCATTTGGTACTTGTACTTGCGTGCCGTTAACCGTTAAGGTTGGCTGCAGTGTACTGGTGTGAGCGCGGCCAATACTCATGCGTAACATGGCGCTAGAGCGTGCAGCATCTTTTGTTGTGACATCAACCCCATTGATATTAAAAGTTAGTGCTTGATTGGCAGTGATCTTTAATAGGTGGTCATCAGAGTAATAGCTCTTGCGTTGCAACGTATTGTTGATGGCAAGAGGCTGATCTAAATCCACAGTAAACTTAATGGTTTCGCCAACTGCGATTTTTATGGCTAGTTTGTCATTTGCTTGCCCGTCTACCGAACCCGTTATGCTTAAGTTTTCGCTAGTATGTGTGGCAGGCGAATCAACTGGTACGGTTAATCGCTCTAGTTCGACACCATCAAAGTTAGCACCCGTAATGGCTTGAATATCTAACTCAATGTCAACCGCGTCATCATCTAAGTTGTTAACTATGATGTATGCTTTATCGCCGTTAACATAAGCTATGGTTTGTAAGTCTGGATCCGGTGAATTAACTTCAATTCTATGCCCTTCAACGTCTTTCCAGAACTCAAAAAACAAATGATTAATGTTGATTAAGTAGTTGTCTGGATCACTCGGGTTTTTAAATTCCCAGCGATTGGTTGAACTGTTTAACTGAATTTTATTCGGATCCGGTCGCCATAGTGATGGAATATAAGGGTTACCATTACCACCGTTCGGATCCTGCCAGAACCAAGTCGCATGGCCGGTAATAAATGGAATAGAGGTGATCACTCTATCTTCTCGTGCTAATAGTTCCATCAATATGTTATTAATAGAACGTATAGTCTGGCTGCTTACGGTTTCATCATAGTCTATTTCGCCAGCCGCACGGTCAACAATATTGCCGTACTCGGTAATCGCATGTGGTTTGACTGTATCCCATTTAATTTGTGAATAGGTTTCAATTAAATCTAAGATAGCTTGCGAGTTTGAACCACTACGACGGGTTTCGCTTTCGTCGTCTGGCACACTGTCATCAATAATGTTGATACCGTCGTATAAGTGAACAGAAAAGGCGTCTATATGATCGCCAGCATTGTCCATAAACATCTTTTGTCGACTTTGCCAATGCGCGAAATACTCGCCAGTGTTGAATGGTAATTCCATGGATGGCCACGCAGAGGAGAAGCCAACAATAAGCGTATCTTTGATGGCTGGACGGCTATCAAAAGCTTTGCCTATTTCCGCAAACCATTTTGTCATATGCTCGCGTGTTTCGGCATCGCTGTTATTGTACTGGCTTTTGTATTCCCAAGCGTGAACAAAAGGTTCGTTCATTGGTTCATAGAACATGGGGCGAGAAGCGTTATCGTAATAATGTTCAAAGTAATCCGCCGCCCAGCGTGCGCCCTCTACCGGATCATTGCCCACTGCCATGGCGTTTTTCGGGTGGGCAGTAGATACACTTCGATTTCGTTCACCCAAATACTTTGAACGTGGATTAGTGTGAAATTTAGTAACCTCGTTTGGTCCCTGCTGCTGAGCGACACTTGTTGCAGGGTAGGTGGCATCGGCATTGGTGATTTGTTTGGCGACATCAATCGGGGTCCAAAAGCTTCGACCTTGGCCAATTTGAAATTCGTTCACATAACGCTTTAGTAAATCTACACTGTTATTGTTAGAGGTAAAACTGTCGTGCATATTGAAGAAGCGCTCGCGCTCTAAAGAACCTGAGTCTTCATAATATTGCTGAGTATCCAATGACGTGGATATTTTCAGGGCATTGGCAACTGGAACGTCTGACATGCCAGTGATGGTGACTTCTAATGTACGAGCAACCGAATCTTTGCCATCAGTAATATCAAAACTGTATTTAATTTTTTGGCTATCGCCATCATGTAACGCGCTGGCAAAAGCCGAAGGCGTGATGGTGATCTGACTGCCTGATTGACTAACTCCTGACGAAGGGTTGTTAGCATCAGCAGTTAGGTTTATCACGCTTAAAGTGTCACCATCGCCATCACTAGCACCAGCCAACAGATCAATATTTTTAACTGAGTCAGATTCAGTATAAGTTTGACTAATATTGCCACTATGGATAGGTGCTTGGTTAGAGATTGGAGTAGATTTACCACTAATCGTTACCGTTAAACTACGAGTAACAGTAGCCGTGCCGTCGCTAACTTTATAACTGTATTTGATGGTTTGGCTTTCACCTTGATCTAAGTCGCTGGCAAAAGCAGTCGGGTCGATTGTGATTTTGCTACCGCTGACGCTAATGCCTTTACTCGGGTTGGCAGCGTCGGCATTTAAGTCTGTGATGCTTAAGCTATCGTTATCTGCATCGGTAGCGCCGCTTAGCAGATCAATGACTTTACTCGTGTCGCTTTCACTGTAGTTAAAAACCAGATCACCATTATGTTGAGGTGCTTTATTACTAGGCTGTGGTTGCTCACCACCTGAGCTTGAGTCATCACCGCCTCCGCCGCCACAGGCGAGTAAATTTAAACTCGCAATAATTGCGACTAAGGGTTTAATTCTGGTTTTCAATGTCATAACAGATGCCTATACAAAATCAGTGAAAATTAAATATAAAATTTTACTTTCATAAATAGTCTTTTTTGATAATGTCACAAATATTGAGTTATGTAAACTTATTGTTAATAAGTGGTTTGTTGTTAACCTTGTAGTAAAGGCGAAGTGTTACTAGGTTATTTGCTAATTAATGTTTTTTAGCCGTACAGCTTGATTTTTAAAGTTATATTATTTGTGTTTTTATGATTTTTTATGTGATTGTTTTGGGTTTGTAGGTTTGATTCAGAAAAATGGCAAAGCTTGATGTCATGGCAATTGCTCTCGTTAAAATTTACAATGGTAAACAATAAACAGCTAAAACTGATTTAAATTACAGTGAGAACCAAACATGACCTTGCCCTTTAAGGCTATATTATTTGATAAAGACGGTACTATCTTCGATAGTGAAGCCATGTTTTGCCAATCTTGGGTGGAATCAGCCAAAGAATTCAATGTGCACTTTACTGCCGAAATGTACGATCAATTTGTCGGGGTGAGAGCCGATGAGTGCTATCGCCGCGCAGTTGATATTTTTGGTAAAGACTTTCCAATGGATGAGTTTAAAGTATACAACCGTAAATGGATCAATGATCAAAAAGCCATTGGCGTGCCGTTTAAGCTTGGCTTTCAAGCATTTTTTGAAAAAGTGTTGGCATCCAAGCTGCCTTTAGGCTTAGTCACTTCAAGCACAGCCGAAGCCACGCGTTTAAGTTTTGGTCCTTACCCTGAATATTTACCGCATTTTCAGGTGCAAATTACCGGTGATAAGGTAGCTAAGCCTAAGCCTGATCCTATGGGGTATTTAATGGCTTGCCAAGCGTTAAACGTTGAGCCAAGTCAGGCTTTAGTATTTGAAGACTCTACGGCAGGTATTACTGCTGGGCTAGAAGCGGGTTGCCAAGTTGTAGCTATTCCAGATTACCTACCGATTGCCCAACCTTTATTAGATCGCTGTGCTTATGTACTAGAAAGCTTTGAGCAAGCCGATTTTTTGCTTAACACCTAGTTAGAAATTAGGGTGGGGATGCCCCCACTCTTGCATATCCTTCAAACCTAGACGAACATAAATATTTGTAGAGCCAGCAAATACAGCCCAAGTTAAAATAATGGGTTATTCATTCTACTAAACTATCCTACCCAACTATCGTTAACAATAAACAAAATTGTGTTTATTTGATTGATCTCTAGCTCGCCGATTCTTGTTAACTATGTCACCTGCTTTTATGAAAAATATCATTTTGCAGCTTATTTGTGTCGGATATTTGTTAACTTAAGTGTTTTAGTTTACAAAACTTTAAAAAATTATTGATCTATATTTAAATTATCACATAATGAGATTGTTCAAATTAAAAAGTTGTAAGTTATATTTGAACTTAAAAGGAAGTGTATAAAGAAAAAGTAAAATAAAACACAAACACTCAAAACAACTTAGGTGTCAAAATGAAAATGATAAAATCAGTTTCAGCATGGAAAAAAGTGAGTCTTGCTCTGGCAACCGCCGTAATGTCTCATTCTACACTGGCAGCCACCACAGCAACTATTGATCTCAACACACAAAAATTTATAGGCGGGCAGTCTGATTTAGATCGCGCAAAGTATTTTAATTTGCACTCGATCAATAGCGAAAACAAAATGACGCAAGCGGAAGTATCGTATTTAGTTAACGATTTAAACGTGGGTTTTGGTCGCAGTTTTTGGAGTCCTTTTTCATCGTATAGCGGTGATGCGCCATACCCTAGTGCGTCTTACGCCCAAACTAACGGTCCAGCGGCCATTAGCAGTACAAAAAATCATCCCAATTACAATTTGTTCAGCAAAAACTATATTGTGACAGAGCACCCCAGCAAAATTTTTGTTGCGAATGAAGATCCTGTGCAAGTGGCTGAGTGGGCAGCTAACTATTTTAAATATTATTTTGATAACGATACTCGACCAGAATACTACGAACCCATGAACGAGCCATTTGTTCATTCGCATGAGTTTGGTATTGATCAGGTTGTCGCGCGCCAACAGATGACAGCCGTGTTTGCTGAAATTGGCAAAAAGTTCAAGCAGGAAGGGATCTCAACAAAAATTATCGGCTATTCAAGCGCTTGGCCTTCAATGGAAAAGTGGGACTTTGCCCATTTTGATGGTCGTATGAAGTACTTTATGGACGTAGCCGGCCCACATATTGACGGTATTTCAGTTCATCCTTATGACGGGGTAAACGTGACAGGGGCTGACAATGAACGTTCGGGTAGTAACCTTGAAGCGATTCTTGATTTAGTTGAAACGTATAGCCATTACAAGTGGGATGCCGTCAAGCCACTTGCTATCTCTGAGTATGGCGGCATTGAATCAGGCTATGGTGACACTTATTCTGATCTACGATCGGTACAGTCATTGCGTTCACAAAATAAAATGTTGATGCAATTACTTAATCGTCAAGACCGTTTATTAACCTCTATCCCATTTAATACGGGTAAATCTAGCTGGCATTATAACGCGGCTAATAATTGGAACCCTTATGGTGCGGCAATTTTGCGCCCTGATCCAAACAGCATAATTAATGGTCAACCCACACAGTTTTTCTGGACTAAGCGCGTCGATTTTTATCGTTTATGGTCTGACGTAAAAGGCAAGCGCGTTAAAGTGCAGTCGACCAATCCTGATATTCAAGTTAATGCCTTTGTTTCGGGTAATAAAGCGTATGTGGCATTAAATACTTTGGCTGATTATTGGGAAACCGTGAATTTAGACTTTGTTAATAGCTTAGGTAATGTCACGAACGTTCGTCAGAAACGCTTGGTTGCGCATCAGAGTAATACGCCGATTTACCAAGATACCACTATTGCAGCGCCAAGCAGCTATGCCATGCAACCGGGTGAAACTATAGTACTAGAGTACACCTTTGCCAATAATGTGAGTTTTACCGACACCTATCATACTGAACATTATTATGCTGATGAGCATACAGTCGCCATTACTGCTGGTACGGCACATAGCTTTACTTTTAACGGTGTGACGACAGGCGCAGGTAATAGTGTATTGCGCATTAGTATGGGACGCGCGCATGGTTTGTCTTTGCAACCTACGGTTAAAGTTAATGGTACAACGGTTGCGATCAAGCAAAATTGGGGCGGTGGATCACAAGCTACGCGAGACGAGTTTTTTGGTGCGATAGAAGTGGATTTGACTAATAGCTTACTGCAAGCCAATAACACGGTCACGGTTACCTATCCTGACACTGGCGGTAAAATTGCCTCTGTTGTATTACAGGTTAACAACGACAGTAATGGCGGCGGCGCGACTGACAGTGTTACCTTTGCTAATTCAATCACCTCGTTAGCCAGTCAAACCGACTATGCGTTCTCTATGAATTATGGTGCCGCGGCGAGCAGAGATATTGCGGTTGAATTATGGCAAGGCGCGACCTATTTAGCGGGCGGCAAGACAACAGTTAATGCTGGATCTGGTATTGCTACCGTTAACTTAAGCGTATCACCTGCGCCGACAGTTGGATCGACAGACTATATTTTAAAAGGGTCTATTCGCCCAGCGGGGACTAATTGGCAGCAAAATATTGATACTCAGCAAATCAACAACATTACTATCGGAAGCGATGACTTTGCATTTACTAATGCGCTGACCCACTTACCCAGCCAAACCAGTTATGATTTTTTAGTTGATTACGACGCATTACAAACCCGAGATTTGGTGGTTGAAATATGGAACAGTGCAGGCTGGCAAGGCGAGGGCAAAGCCACTGTTCAGCAGGGAGCTGGCACCGCGACGGTCACGGTTAATTTAGCGACAGCACCAACGGTAGGTGAAACCGGCTATATCTTAAAAGGGTCTATTCGCCCAGAAGGGACGAACTGGCAACAAAATATTGATACTGCGCAATTAAACAACATTACTATCAGTAGTTTGACTTTACCAAGCGGTTATACGCAATTGGCGTTTGGCTCGGCCGGTAAGTGTGCTGATGTGCCTAATGGTAGCGCAACCGATGGCGTGCAATTGCAGCAATGGGCATGTTACGCCAGCGCAAATCAATCGTTTCAATTAACCAATTTTAGCGCTGGTTATTACCTTATTGAAAACCAAGCCAGTGGCAAATGTATTGATAAAACTAATTCTGCCAATGCAGGCGCTATTGTCCATCAATGGACTTGCTCTGCTGCAAATGACAATCAAGCTTGGACCGTGCTAGATGCTGGCAATGGCAGTTTCCAATTGCAGAACAAACATAGTGGTTTGTGTTTAGGAATTGTTGGCGGTAATGCGGGTACAAGCAATGGTGATCAATTAACCCAAGCAGCTTGTGGTAGTGATAGTTCGCAGTTGATTAGCTTTAATTAGTTCTAATCGTGTTAGTTTCGTCGAACCTTTCCTCAAGAAGTCTCGACACCTTGGCCCTGCTGAAGGTTTTTAGCAGGGCGTTTTTGTTTTTCACCTTTTTGTAGCCCGCACTTCTTCTCGCGCTAGCATGGCTTGTTTGCGGGTTTCTCTCCAACGGTAGCCGCCTAAGCTGGCATCTTTACGTAATACTCGATGACAAGGAATAATAAATGCGAGTGGATTGGCACCAATGGCAGAGCCTACGGCGCGCACAGCATTGGGCTTGTTGATCGTTTGCGCTATATCGCTATAGGTGGCTAATTCGCCGGCGGGTATGCGCAACAAAGCCCGCCAAATGTTAATTTGAAAATTAGTGCCCTTAACCCACAACGACAAGGGTGTGACTGCTGATTTGTGGTGATGTTCTTGCGAGTTGTGATAAAAAATACGCTCTATCACCTGTTGGCACTTTGGCTGGTCATGTTGCAAAGTGGCATTAGGCCAAGTCTGCTTAAGTTTATTTAAGCCAAAGGTTATATCGTCATTGTCTAATAAATCGAGTTGATTTAGCCCTTTATCACTTAAGGCCACAAATGCAAAACCAAAGGGCGTAGGGTGCAAGCCATAATAAAGCGTTAACCCCAAGCCTGCGGTTTTGTACTCGCTTGGCGTTACGGCATCAAGCTTTACAAAATGGCCGTGCAAACGCGACTGACTGCTTAAACCTACATCTAAAGTAGTGTCGAATAAAGATTGCTGCTGGCTGATCTTTTGTTTGGCATTTTGCAAAGTTAAGGCTTGTAAATAGCGCTTTGGGCTGACTCCAGCCCAGCGACTAAACAATCGCTGAAAATGAAATTCACTTAAATGTACATGTTCAGCAATATCCGCCAGGCTAGGTTGTTGCAAAGCTTGCTGGCGAATAAATTCAATGGCAGTGGCTATTTTTTGGTAGTCAGACATAAGTTTGTTGAGTAAGTGATGTCTGTCTATTGTGGATCACTGCCAGAATTAAATCGATCCGCTTCTTGCTAATTTATTTGTAAAGTAAATAGCGATAAAAAGTACATAGATTATAAAAAATCCTTCTATATGTATTTTTAATTGTTAACAACTTCTCTGTAAGCCTGATTAAATCCGCCTTTCTGTTAACAATAATTATAAATAACCCCTGCCTAATAACGAATTTATTGTTAATTGTTAAATATTAATTATTGATCAAATCGCAATTTGAGTTAATTATTGAATGGCTTGTAAAAGCACATAACACGAAAAAAGAAGAGTTTTGAATGCAGTTAGGCAAGGTACAGGGTTTGGTATCTAAGCCTATCGAAATTTAAAAAATAACAATCAAAAGGGCATCACTATGTTTAAAACAAAGCGTTCTCTGCTGAGTTCAAGCATTGCAATATCATTTGCATTGTTTGGTGCTAAGGCTTATGCAGACACTATACAACTGCAAGCTGAAGCATTTGTTAACTCAGGCGGTACCTATCAAGACGGCCAACCTAATCCAGTTACTATCTATAATGTTAATGGCCAAGGTGCGATTAACTTTATTAACGCTGGAGATTATGTTGATTACAACGTTACTGCTGAAGGCGGCGAATACGAAATTGAATATTTAGTTGGAACCAGTGTTCAGTCAGGGCCTAACATTGAAGTATTAGTTAATGTTAACGGCGCTTGGCAAAGTCAAGGTTCGGTTGCGGTTCCTTACGGTAGTTGGGACGATTTTCAATCGTTAACTCCAGCGCATACCGTCACTTTACCGGCAGGTTCTTCAACGGTGCGTTTACTAGCCGTTGGTTCAACTTGGCAATGGAATTTAGAGTCTTTCTCGTTAACTCAAGTCACGCCAATCCCACCTGTTGGTGATTCTGATAATGACGGTGTTAATGATGATGTCGACCAATGTCCAAATACACCTGCAGGTACCGCAGTTGATGCAACAGGTTGTCAAACCGGCGGTGGCAGTCAGCCTAGCGGCGATTCATTTGTCATTGAAATGGAAGCCTTTGACTCAACCGGCAGTGATGATCCGCGCGCACAAGGCGTGGTAGTCGGTGAGCGTGGCTACCCGCAAGACAAACATACAGTGGTCGATAGCGTACAAACCACTGATTGGGTCGACTATACAATTAACTTCCCGAGTTCAGGTAATTACAGCATTAGCATGTTGGCATCAGGCCAAACCGATCATGCAACGGCAATTCTGTTTGTCGATGGTTCACAAATTAATGAAGTGCCGGTACACACAGGAAACCAAGCTGATTTCGCCGACTTTACGTTGGCTAGTTCGCTATACATAAGTGCAGGCACACACACTATACGTGTGCAAGCGGGCAGCTCTACCGGCACCTTTAGCTGGTTATGGTTTGGTGATGCTTTAACCTTTACCAACCTTGATGGTGGTAATGGTGGTGAGCCTAACCAAGATGCTGACAACGATGGTGTAGTCGATAATTCAGATGTTTGTCCGAATACGCCAGTAGGCGAAACGACAGATGCTAACGGTTGTAGCGCTTCGCAATTAGATGATGATAACGATGGCGTATATAACAACCTTGATCAATGTCCTGCAACAGCTCCGGGTGCACAGGTTGATGCCAATGGTTGTGAAATCATTATCGACAACGATACTGATAATGATGGTGTTAACAACAGCGTCGATCAATGTCCAAATACTCCGCCAGGCGCAACTGTAGATGCCAATGGTTGTGAAATTATCTTTGCTGATGCCGATAATGACGGCGTGCAAGACTCACAAGATTTTTGTCCGAACACCCCAGCTGGCGAGGCGGTTAATGGCTCAGGTTGTGGCGCTTCGCAACTGGATGACGACAACGACGGCGTGATGAACAATGTTGATCAATGTCCTAATACGCCAGCCGGTACTCAGGTTGATGCAACAGGGTGTGAAGCCGACAATGGTGGTCAGCCTCCTAGTGGTGGCTACGATCACGATGGCCAAGGTTTGTTGTGGAGCCGAGTGGACGGCGCAACTAACTTTGCAGGCGAAGCTGGATATGTGGCTAACCCGCCTAACTATGATGTGACTACAGACTTGTTAGAAACAGATGATGCTATTCGTGGTAATTCAACCGAAGTGTTCCGCGGTGAAATTTACGATGCTGACGGCCATATCTCGTTCTATGAACATATTGATGACAGTGTGCGTTTATACATTGACGGTCAACTCGTGCTGAGCAACGACAGTTGGGAAAATTCATCACAAACTACAGATTTAAATTTAACTCCAGGTTGGCATAACTTTGAATTAAGGCTGGGTAATGCTGACGGTGGCAGTGGTGCAGTCAGTGGTATCGGCTTTGGTATTGATATTGACGGCGGTACTAACTTTGTTCACCCAAGTAACTTAAGCCCAAGCTTGTTTAGATCGAGTGGTCAAGTGGTGGTTGACCCAATTTTACCGCCTCCAGGTGGTATTTATATTCAACTCGAAGACTTTGATGAAACGGGTACAGTTGGCCGAGTGGCGAGTGATCCGAACGATGGTTTTGTGGTTGGAGAATCCAATGTTGGTTGGGTGACCAATGGTGACTATGGTAAGTATCACAATGTGTTTCTTGAAGCAGGTACATATCGAGCCTTTATTACTGTGTCGACCCCAGCGGGTGGTAGCTATGGTGCGCGTATTGATATTAATGGCGAACCTTTTGCTTGGGGCTATTTTGACAGCACAGGTGGCTGGGATGTGGCCGCGGAATATGAGCTGTACGGTGGTGATTTAGTGGTAGATAGCACAGGTAACCACACAGTACATGTGGAAGCAATTGGTGGTTCAGATTGGCAGTGGAGTGGTGATTTTGTGCGCTTTGCTAAAGTGAGCGACAGCACAGCCAAACAACCGCGTGTTTATAATCCGAACGAGCACACAGTGGCCGAGATTCAAGGCCCAGCAACTGGATTGCAATACTTAAAACCGCCGGTTGATATTCCACTTGCGAACCAAGTATTGAAGTCAGATGTGTGGTACACCTATCCGCAAAATCGCAATTTAGTGGTCGATGGTGAAACGCCTTATGCCGACTTTGGTGCCACCGGTGCGTTTTGGGGACACCCACCAGAGCATGATTTCTACGACGATACTGTCATTATGGACTGGGCGGTCAACGTAGTTGACGACTTCCAAAGTGAAGGGTTTGAATATACCGCTCGTGGTGAGTTTGACTGGGGCTATGGTTGGTTTACTGAGTTTACGACTAATCCACAACCTCACTATGTACAAACCCTAGATGGTCGCAATGTACGCATGACTTTTATGGGTTACTTAAGCCATGATGGTTACAACAACAATTGGTTGAGTAACCACAGCCCAGCATTTGTGCCTTTCATGAAATCACAAGTGGATCAGCTGTTAAAAGCCAATCCGGACAAGTTGATGTTTGATACGCAAACTAACTCAACCCGTTCGACCGATATGCGTGACTTTGGCGGTGACTTTTCACCTTATGCCATGGCTAACTTCCGCACTTGGTTGTCGAAAAAATACAGCAATGCTGAGTTAGTGGCCATGGGCATTAATGATGTTAATAGCTTTGATTATGGCGATTACTTACGTGGCCAAGGTGTAACACACACGGCTTGGTCAAACGCAGGTGATAGACTAGAAGGTAATATTCCATTACTTGAAGACTTCATCTACTTTAACCGTGATGTTTGGAACCAGAAATTTGCTGAGGTGTTGGATTACATTCGCCAGCAACGTCCTAACATTGAAATTGGCGCTAGCACCCACTTGTTTGAATCGCGTGGTTATATCTTTAATGAAAATATCACCTTCTTATCGGGCGAGCTTAACCTAGGTGCGAGAACCACAATTGCTGAGTTACCGACTAACATTTTGGTACATTTAAAAGGCGCACAAGCGGTTGATAAAACCTTAGCTTACTTCCCATATCCTTGGGAATTTGACGAGCTGCGTATACAAAATGCGCCGCGCTTTGGTCGTGGCTGGGTAGCGCAAGCTTATGCTTATGGCGGTTTATTCTCTATACCTGCTAATGTTTGGGTAGGTGGTGAAGTATTTACTTGGTCACCGGGAGCGGATAACTACCGTGATATTTACCAGTTTGTTCGCGCCAAAGCTAACTTGTTAGATGGCTATACCTCGTATGCTAAAGCTGGATATGTACACGCCATGTTCTCGTCGATGAAAGCCGGATTTATTGATGGTGGTAACCAAGTGCAATCGAGCGTTAAGATCTTAACGGAAGATAATATCAACTTTGACATGCTAGTGTTTGGTGATGCCGGCTACCCTGTGGTGCCACGCCAAGCGGACTTTGATAAGTTTGAGCATATCTTCTTTGATGGCGATTTGAACTACCTAACCGCTGAGCAACAAGCTGTATTGGATGCGCAAGGCAGCAAGGTGCGTCATATTGGTCAGCGTGGGGCAATAGCAGGCTTACAAATCAACGTGAGTGTTAATGGCAGTGTGTCTAACGAAACCGTATCTGCGGTATCGCGTATTCACGAGACCAACACATCAGCACCTTATGTTGTGCATTTGGTTAACCGTCCGTTTGCTAACGGCGTAACCCCCATTTTGAACAATGTTGAAGTGGCTATTCCAGCCAGCTATTTCCCTGAGCCAGTCAGCTCAGCGACATTGCATTTACCTGACGGTACTACCACTACCGTCGGCGTAACCAACAACGCCAATGGCGATGCGGTTATCGCCGTGAGTAACTTAGAAGTGTGGGGTATTTTAGAATTAGCTCATTAATTCTTTAATAACTTAGAAACAGGAAAAAGGGCCTCGATTGAGGCCCTTTTTGTGTTTTATCTAATTCATGTCGGTATTTTGCTTTTATTATCACCTTGCTACAGGGCAATCCCCTTTGCTTACCTTGACTGTAAGGTTATCAACTTGAGAGTTCCAAGTTTTTGTGGGCGAGCATTTGTGCCAATGCCCTTAAGTTAACGACATTGACATTTATGCTTGCAAAGCCTGTAAACCTCTCTGGCTAAAAGTGCAAGACTACAGAATTTTGTTCCTGACAGCTCCCAAGTACCTGCATCCATGCAAGCACGAGGATGACGAGTGTATTTACCTGTGCCAGGTATTTACCTATGCCAGGGTTATAAAATTTCAACCCATTAACGTAAAAGATTGCTTCTGAAACTTGTGATCAAGAGACAGGTGTTGGAGTACATAGGCTACTGAAATCAGTTATTCGTCTTGAATACTTTCAATTAGGTTTATTGTCTCCTGATAACATTCTTGGCAAAAATCACTAAATGCATCTAACTCTTTTCCTGAATGGAATAAAGGCTCGCCTACACTAGGAGCTTTGTGCTTGGCACTGTAATTGGACAATATGGCAATATATTCAAGTCGACGTGTGGCGGGGATTATTAATGGGGCATATCCAGATCTGAGTAAAATCAGATTAGCGATCAATCGTGCAATACGACCATTGCCATCCCAAAATGGGTGTATCTGTCCAAACACTAAATGAGCAGTGGCATACATTTTTATTGCCTGATTGATGTTTTCCGGCTGACAGGAACCGATATATTCGACTAAGCCTTGCGTTAGCTTGGCAACATCTGTTGGTCGAGAGTAAGCGTGGTATACACTTGAATTATCTTCTAATAACAAATAAGTGCCATTGGGTACGACTTTAAAGTCACCATAAGGTTTGTCGATATCGAATACGATATCGGTTTGTACAGCTTTATGCAGCTGCTTGATTTTATCGACTGTCAGTTCGTGATCGAGCATATCGTAAAGAATATCGATTGCTGTTGCATGCCCAACAATCTCTTTATGGTCTTTTAATGGCTTCCCTGATACGGTTAAACCTTCACTTAAAATAAATCGTGTTTCACCTAAGTTAAGGGTATTACCTTCTAAAGCTGTCGAATTGTGAGTCCACATAGTTCGTAGCATGCTTAACAATTCTGCTTGCTTAGAGCTAGGTAACCCTTCTAAGAATTTAAATGAGGGTTTGCGTGGTGTTATTGTACCTATGTATTTACGCGATTTTCGCTGACCTAAAGTGACAACAACCCCTTGCTCAGTGGCTTGGTTTAACCAACGCTGCACGGTACGGTTATCAACTTGGAAGTCAGTTGCTACTTTAATTTCACTAATGGAAACTGGGGTTTTACAAGTACTTACATACTTGATTACGCGTTGTTTTTCAGTGGAATCTTGTCGCATAAAATCAAACTTTTCGGACATTTATTGCTTTATACGACATTGTCGCATAATTAAAATTATCGGACAATATTGGCTTTATCAGACATTTATAAATAGAATTGAATTTCTCCCGCTGGTATAAAAAATTACCGTCATACCTGAGTATTCAGGTATCCAGCGCCTTTATTAAAGTAAACTGAGCTCGCGTACACTAAACAAAGTCACTAGATTACTGATCTGAACCAATAATTTTGGACACCCTGTTAAGTATGTAAAAATACTGATTGAGGTGTTAAATGACAAACAAGAAATCCCGCAAAAGATACACTACCGAATTCAAAGCAGAAGCCTTGAAACTAGCAGAAAGAGTTGGTGTTAAAGAAGCTGCTAATCAGTTAGGCGTTTATGAATCACAAATTTATAACTGGCGATTAAAAGCACAAAAGAGATCAACAGTCAGCCAACGAGAATCAGACCTTGCAGCTGAAGTGGCAAAATTGAAAC
This sequence comes from Saccharobesus litoralis, assembly GCF_003063625.1. Taxonomy (NCBI): domain Bacteria; kingdom Pseudomonadati; phylum Pseudomonadota; class Gammaproteobacteria; order Alteromonadales; family Alteromonadaceae; genus Saccharobesus; species Saccharobesus litoralis. The sequence goes on from NZ_CP026604.1 coordinate 1,740,966, forward strand.
GTCAACTTGCTGAGCAAGATGAGGAACTATCCATCTTAAAAAAGGCGGCTACCTACTTCGCGAAGAACCTAAAATAAGCCGATTTGAGTTTATGTTAGAACATCAGCACCGATTCAAAATGAAAACAATGGTATCGGTGTTGGATGTGTCGCGTAGTGGGTATTATGCATGGCGAAAACAGGATGGAAACCCCAGCCCTAGACAACAAAAAAGGCAAGAGCGGGACGAAAAAGTAAAAGCCGCATTTGATGCAAGTAAAGGCCGCGATGGTGCTCGGCGTATTCAAGTCGAATTAGAGGAAAATGGCACGCAAGCAGACGTGAAAACGATTAATGACAGTATGAAACGGCAAGGGTTAGAAGCCAAAGCCACCCGTAAATTTAAAGTAACGACGGATAGTAATCACAAGCTCCCCGTTGCTCCTAATCTACTTAATCAAGAGTTCAGCGCCAAAGCACCCAATGAAAAATGGGTATCGGATATCACGTATTTGGCAACCAGTGAGGGGTGGCTTTATTTAGCCGTGTTTATAGACCTTTACTCGCGAGCGGTCGTAGGATGGTCGATGGCACCAAGAATGACGTCTGACTTGGTTTGTGACGCACTCACGATGGCTCAATTTAAACGAGACATGCCTAAAGGCGTGCTTATCCATAGTGACCAAGGTAGCCAATATTGCTCACACGCGTTTAGGGACATAATCAACACACATGAGCATAAGCAAAGTATGAGTCGTAAAGGGAATTGTTGGGATAATGCAGTCGCTGAAAGCTTCTTTCACTCGATGAAAGTTGAAGCGATTGACAATGAGCTAATGAAAACCCGAGAAGAAATGCGCCAAACTGTTTTTGAATATATTGAAGTTGATTATAATCGAACGAGGCGACATAGTGCGCTTGGCTATCTTAGCCCTGAAAACTACGAATTAAAGAAAATAGCTTAACTAAGTGTCCACTGTTTCTGGTTCAGATCAGTTGTTTGTAAATAGCAAATTCAGTTGATAATCGATTATCCCAGTAGAGACCTTTAAAACCCAACTCCATAAGCTTCGATCCTAAAATAGCTTCATTGTCTTCCAAGACGGATTTCGAAAGGTTGGACGAAAAACCTAAGTTGATATAATGATTTTTTTGCCATGTGGCGTATATATTACTGTTGTCGCTTGGTTGGTAGCTTAAGCTAGTTGCATAAGAAGGTTTGCTAGCGGTTTGAATACTACTTTTACTCTGTTTGTGATCATCTACCTCAATGGTAAATCGATCTAATCTGGCACCTACCATCCAGTTCAGGTTTTCAGTTATGCGAGTATATGAATTAAATGCAAACCCGGCTTCAGTTGCATTAGTGGTAGTCTCGTTAGAAAACTCGCGATGTGTATCTTGTGATGCAAGTAGAATTCGGTCATTAGATGTAACACCTTTCGATATATCGCGCCGATCAAAATATTGATAGTCAAAGTCAACAAAATAATCTGATTCACTAGTGTGGTAATTTATGGCAAATGACATGTCGGTAGAATACATATCAGACCATTTAACCTCACCTTCCAAACCTAGCTTTGTCGCATAACTATCTATTTTTGCCTGTTGCTCATAACCAAAGCTAGTTTGTATATGCGTCGCTTGGTTTTGAACAAAGTTATCTATTGAGCCTTTCCAATTACCTAGGTACCAACTATCGAACCCAACAAAAGCGTCCCATGCTTGAGTGTTCGCTATGTCACTTTCGTCAATCAAAGTATTTCTCGGAGATAAACGAGTTTTACCAAGGTTATTCAATGCTAAGTTTGGAGATACTTCATTGAGCTTAACAAAATGGGGAGAGCAGCAACCACCTTGTTGACCATGTGCAAAGCCGCCTAAACCGCCTATTTGATCCACTTCACTCCCAGATGTATAGCCATCTTTATTTAAGTCAGTATCAATAGCGCTGCCTGATATATACGTACCATGATCGATAAGCTCTTGAGTTACGCGATTCCACCCTGTTACTTGTTGGCCTTGATAATCTTGAAAACTCAGATCGATACTAAGACGACCGGGAACATTATTAAATAGGGTTTGGCTCGCTAACTGGGTGTAGATGTTTTCAGAATGGTTATTGTGATAATAACTATCACTATTGTCATACTCCGTGAACCAGCTTATGTCAGTAGAAAATTCAGAGTTTGAAGTGGCGTTTCCTTGCAATGAATAACTAACTGATCGCTTGTTATACTGACCAAGAGTTAAACCCAAGGTATGCTGAAGATCACTTGGCTTAAATATAGGTTGAATATGTATAAAGCCACCAATTCGACCACTTCCATAAATGGGCGAAGGAGCGCCCTTGTGCAAAGCGATTTGATTTAGCGGATTAATAGTCGTTTGGTAGTTACCGGGATTAATTAAACGTTTCATTCCACGATAAAAGTTATCGGTTTGACCACCTCGAATATCCATACCGCCTGCAATCCCAAAAAATGAGCTATTAAAGCTTCCCGGTGTATGAATAATAAGTTCGTTGATTGAAGTAATTGAAAGCTCATCCAGCGTGTTAGGTGACAAAATACTATGGCTTCTAGGTGATTCTAGTGAAGTTAAGTTGTGCCCAAAGAGATTGGTGACTTCGTGAAGCCCAATGTTTTGCGACGAACCAACAACACTAATTTTTTCAATTACTTGTGTATTGTTGTCTTTTGATTGTACAGAAAGGCTTGTTAGTAAAAAAACGGCATAGACGCTAGCTGAAAGGTACTTCATAAATCCATTTATAACTCAAAGTTTTAAAACCTCATGAATTCTACCAGAAAGAGTCTTAGTAACTGTGAGAATTTTTCTTATAGAAAAATATTGAGTTGTATGCTCGCAGATTTAAACAGTTTTGAAATGAATATAGAGTCAGGGGGCTGATGCCCCCCTAAGGTTTTTATCCACACTTTTTTACAAGACTGTCTTTAGGAAGCTCACTATTCGATTGAACAAAGGCTTCAGCGGCAGATTTGGTCGCGAATGAAGTCGTTTTGATAACATATAATTTTCCTACTTTAATAATGACAATGCCTTTAGTTAGTAAGCTATTGTTAGACAGCTTCTTTACACTCGGACTAATGTTACTCATTGACTCCAGTGATACTAGCTGAACGTAATAGCAATTACCTTGAGGTTCTTGTTTATCAGTTATATTTCCAACCAATTCTGTTTGTCGAATTTTCTTATTTGCAAAAGAGTCATGACTATTCGAACTAAAACTTATCAACACTAAAACAACAAACATTATTCTCATCATCTTACTCCTCAGTGTTTTGAATAACCCGTAAAGCGGTGTTGTTCTGGACCAGCAAAAATTGAGTCGGTTACAAAATATGGAATAGACAAGCGAGCAGCAGAGAGAACACTGTTGTCATTTAAGCTTATGATACGCGCATTAATAACTAAACCTGTTTCATGCCATACCATTGTTCCCGATAGGACATTATTAATACCTTGAGTAGACTTGAGCTCTCCAACTGTTCTGCTAAAAACAAAATCACCTTCTGGTGTAACCTGTATATTGCCAGTCGTTTTAAAGTCGATAACAGGTAAACCTAATTTTCTCAACTCCGTTAGCATTTCTTCGGCAATTTGATTGCCTGCCAAGTTAGTTGTTTGTAGATCTGAGCTCAGGTTAACAAAGGAAGTAACAGCAATCGGGTAAATATATTGTTGATTGAGATTACTTATCAAGTCTTTAGCTAGCCGAGATACGTAATTAGTAAGAACTTGTCGACTCGCATGATGCGAATGAGGTCGAGCTTGCCAGTTACTGTGAAAATTTTCTGGTGAGTGACTTGGTACAGGAAACAAACCTGATGGCGTAGTTTGAGCTACATTTAAATCTACATTGGGTAATACAACTTCTGATTCCGGGGAGCTTGAGCACCCGAACATTTGAACTAAGCAAGCAGATAGAAATATTTTTTTAATCATTGGGACTTCCTTTTATATTGTTTAAGTCCCTTATTGTTTCGGTATTTTAATTCGGTTATCGATAAGTAAACTTCTGATTTTGTTTCAGAAAAATTCTGATAGCATCCAAAGTAAGTTTATGTTCTAGTGTACTATCTTGTGAAAGTTACCCTTGCAACTTACTAATATTGAGAAATTCAAAACATGGATGAAATTTCAATTGCCATTCTGGATGATCATGAAATTGTTAGATCAGGCTTTGCTCAATTACTTGCTTTAGAGCCGCAACTTAACGTAGTTTTTCAAGGTTCTGATATTCGTTCAACCGTTACATTTTTGGAAGAACATACAGTTGATGTGTTGATCACCGACTTATCGTTGCAGGACGAACATGGTTTTGAATTACTTGATAATTTAGCGACATGGCAGAATAAACCAGCCATCATTGTTCTTAGTATGCACGACACTGTTGCGCATATTCAAAGTGCACTTGATAAGGGAGCGAATGGTTACGTATCAAAATCAGCCGCCCCTGAAGAATTAATAAAAGCAGTTCTTCAAGTTAATAACGGAGGCTCTTTTTTAAGTGATAAAGTGATCAGTGCTCTACATTTTTCTGCAACTGACCCTCAGTTAATAGCGATCAATAGTCTTACTGAACGAGAAAGGCAAGTATTTAAACAGTTAGCATTAGGTAAAGAAGTAAAGCAAGTCGCTTACGACATCGATATCGCAGTTAAAACGGCGCATACTCACCGAACAAACATATTTAACAAGTTAGGTGTGAGTAGTAATTTTGAGATTGCAAAAATTGCATTCAAGTATGGAGTTATAGATGGCTTTAATTAATATATCAGCCACCTTACGCAAGCGAAGTCGATATTGTCAAATTCCTCTGCTTAGCTCGAAAGCTCTTCCTGAAACATGCTTGGTACAATGTGGCTATAGTGTTGCTCTATCATGCTGACACTTGTCCCGCATTGTTTGGCCAATACATCCATTCTTATGTTCCGATTTAACAATTGCCACGTAATGTAGGTATGTCGTAGTGAATATAATGTTCGTTCGCCATCCGCTGATTGCTTTAAACCAGCATTGGTTAGAACTCGCTTAAATGTTGCGCCTAGTTCTTTAGTTTCACTGCCGTCAGAGAGAAGGAATATTTTGTCGGAGGGAAGCCGATTAGGAAAACGAGCCATCAAGGCTTTGATTGTCGGGGCAATAGAATCCTTGCAAATGATCACCCGTGTACCGGTATGCTTCGTGGTTTTACCTTTTCTGACGCGAACTTTGTAAATCGTTTTACCATCTTGTTTATTGGCTTCTATGTCACCCCAAGTCAGAGCTTCCATTTCTGTCCCCGGTCTTAGCCCTGTATTTACCGCAAACGCGACATAATCAAGAAGCAGTTCTCGTATCAAGCGTGTGATTTCTTTGCGGCTGTTGTCCCGCATATGTTTGATCGTCTTTATTACTGTCGCATATTCTTCTTTAGAAAATGCAGCACGCCTTTGGCCTGAAGAACCTTTATTGGTCAATGTCGGAACTTGAGTAGTGAGCATCCACTTCTTCTCGACTGCTTCGGTAAACACACGATTAAATGCTGCATTGTGATTCAAGATAGTTGATTTGTTTGGGATCCGTTTAAATTGTTCAATGCGCCATTGTTCAAACTCATACAGTTTCACTTGGTCAATAGATGTGATGAACATATTGCCAAAATAAGGTATGTGGTATTTGCGGAGGATCCCGATGTAGTCTTTGTAAGAACGTTTACCAGTGCCATACGAAAGTTCGTTCTGCATTTTTTGTATGGCTAAATTGGCAACATCGGCAAACCGTTTTGATGAGATCACTTGGCCAGATTCAAGTCGTATCTCATATTCCATTTTAATCCGATGTGCTTTAGCTAATGCTGGGATCAAATCTGCTTCTTTAGTGGTTTTAGAGTACCACTTGCCAGCCAGTGAAAAACGACTTAACCAGTTGTCACTATTCGCAACTTTGTATAAGTAAAACGACCGCTCGATATTATGACGATGTGTTTGTTTAGACATGATATTTTTCTCAATATAATTGTCATGTCTACTTGTAAACTTCTTGTAAAGCTAGATCTAATGACGCTGAATCCGTTAACGTATAAGGGCTTCAATTAGAGTTAACCCATTCAAAATCCCCCGCCTTCACGGGCGTGGCGGTTCGAGTCCGCCCGCTGGTACCATTCTTTCCTATATAATTCATATATTTACTTCTTAAACTTAGTATTCAAAATACTTATCTAATTCACCAAGCTCTGCAGTTTTAATCAAATTAACGATCACCTTCTGCAGTTCGAGCATTGTTCCAACTTAATTAATTGTTTGGAGATAGGTATGACAACCTTAGTTGTTGGGGCAAGCGGTGAAACAGGCAGATTAGTTGTTAAAAAGCTACTGGCTGAAGATCAACACGTTAAAATTATTGTTCGCTCTACAGAATATTTACCCTATAACCTCAAACAGCACCCTAAGCTACAGGTTACACAGGCAAGTTTGCTGGACTTGCCTGATGAAGCACTACAAGCTCAGGTACAAGACTGCCAGACGGTAGTCTGTTGTTTAGGACACAACCTCAGCTTTAAAGGCATTTATGGCCAACCCCGCCGATTAGTGACTTTGGCTGTTGAGCGTTTATGCCAAGCGATTGAGAAACGCATTTAGCCAATATCCAAACACCAATCAAGTTTATTTTAATGAATTCATCGGGTGTGCAAAATCACCATGCGGGTGAAAAAATCCCTATGTCACAAGCGGTAGCCATCGGTATGATCCGCCGCTTAGTTCCACCGCACGCCGACAATGAAGCCGCCGTAGAATATTTGCAAAAAACTACACGCACGCGCAAAGTAAAATTGAGTGGGTCGCTGTTAGGCCTGATACGTTGATCAATGCAATAAGCGAAAGTGCATACGACATTCATCCATCGCCCATTCGCAATGTCATATTTAATGCCAGCGATACCAGTAGAATAAACGTTGCTCATTTTATGGTAAGTTTAATAAACCAGTCTGAGCTATGGAATACATGGAAAATGTGGCCGCCGGTAATATATAACCGCTAAGCCAGCTTTATTAACGGAGAAATATTTTGCACAAAATTATCATTTTTGGAAATTCAGGTTCCGGTAAGTCAACCCTCGCGAAACATTTAGCAAAGACTCAAGGATTAACCCATTTAGATTTAGACACGATTGCTTGGTTAGATGTAACCCCGCCTGAACGTAGGCCAATGGAGCAATCGGTTAAGTCTATTAATCACTTTTTACAGCATAATACCCATTGGGTCATTGAAGGCTGTTATGCCGATTTAATTGAGTATGTGGCTCCAAGCGCACATAAGCTGATTTTTTTAAACCTATCAGTGACTGACTGCGTAACCAATGCCAAAAACAGACCTTGGGAGCCACACAAATACCCAAGTCAGCAAGCACAAGATGAAAACCTAACTATGCTAATTGAATGGATTAAACAATACCCAAGCCGTGACGATACCTTTTCTCTGACAGCCCATAAAAAGTTATATCAGGCGTTTAAAGGAGAAAAGGAAATGAGAACAGAAAATGAACCAACCTAATAACCATTATCGCCCTGTTCAGGATAGTTGAATTTAACTACAAATATTGCTAGTTTGCCCTTATGAAAACTATTTCAATCACTTCAACATTCTTTTTCTGGTGGCGCTCTATATAGAGCGGCACAGAATTTTTACATTCTTAAGCTGCTGGAAGGTAGCTAAGACTGTCATTTCTTTTGTATCTCCGGTAGCAATCTATTTTAACTAGGAGATATACCATGAACATAAAACAAAACACGGATAAACCAGAAGTTATTTTAACGGGTGATAGGGCAACAGGTCCATTGCACCTCGGTCATTATGTTGGCTCTTTAAAGCAACGCATTGCTTTACAGGAAAATCACGAGCAAACGATCTTGGTTGCAGATATGCAAGGGCTTACTGATAACGCTCACCAACCGAAAAAAGTATCAGCCAATATTTTAAATGTCGTTGCGGACTATCTAGCTGTTGGTATCGACCCTGCCAAAACAACCATTTGCTTACAATCACAACTTCCTGCCCTTGCTGAGTTAACTATGTATTACAGTAACCTTGTCACCATCAGCCGCTTAGAGCGCAACCCTACAGTTAAACATGAAATCCAAAGCAAGGGATTTGAACGGTCGATCCCAGCGGGGTTTCTTACATACCCCATATCACAAGCTGCTGATATAACTGGGTTTAATGCATCTTTAGTGCCTGTCGGAGACGACCAATTGCCTATGCTTGAGCAAACGAATGAAATTGTGAGAAAAGTAAATTCACTAGCAGGGCATAGTGTTTTACAGGAGTGTAAACCTTTACTGAGTGACGAATCGCGGCTACCAAGCACTGATGGCAAAAATAAAATGTCTAAGTCGATGGGCAACGCCATTAACCTTGGATCCACGGAAAAAGAAATTTCCGCCGCTGTAAAGTCCATGTATACCGATCCCAATCACTTAAAAGTTGATGATCCCGGTAAAGTCGAAGGTAATGTCGTATTTACTTATCTTGATGCCTTTCATCCTGATAAGAACTATATTCACCAATTAAAGGCGCATTATCAACGTGGCGGTTTAGGTGACGGTACAACAAAGAAAATACTCGAAGAGTGCTTGCAGGACATGCTTCAACCAATAAGATTAAGACGAAACGCATTTTTAAATGATAAGGCTTATCTCGTTGATATTTTATGCAAGGGAAGCCAAATTTCTAGAGAAAAAACATCGCAAGTCCTTTTCAAAATCAAGGATATTTTTGGGCTGAATATATTCTGAAAACTACGCTGGCAACAGCTTGGTACCAGAGATCCCATTAATGGTGCTCTGGTACCTATGTCTATAATGATGGTAACTTAAATGACAACGCCACTAGTTCTAATCTTAACCACCAACAATCTACAATAAAAAACACTACATATAAAAACCTGAATTAAGTCACAAAATTAGACTTGCAAAAATACAAGCCACCTCCGAGCGGCAACTTCCTTATTCTTTGCTTATTTCCCTTGCATAAATACAAGTTACTGAACTGGCTATTGCCAGATAACGAGGAGTTTATGCTTTATGAGCTTGAAAAAACTATACGTAACCTTGCTTGCTGGTAGCACTTATTTTGCTAGTGCCACTGCACAGGCTACGCTCGTACCCATCAGCATCGAGGTTGATGAGAATACGAAAAACAATACTACAATCGGCAAAATTAACTTTGTTGATGGCGTATCAGACAAAACAGTGCGTTTAGAAGTTGGAACAACAGATATCAAGAACTGGGCAACAAACGGTGAAGCGTTTGAGCCTATTCCATTTACGTCTAACTTTACCCAAGCACCAATAGTATTTGGGCAAATTCAATCGAATAGTGATTATGAAGTTGAATACGAAGTCAGTACTTATTCTTATAATGGTGTTGAGGATAAAAACCACAGCGACCTGTTGATGCGTCACCGTTTAGATAACGTGACTGCGTTGGGTTTTGACGCGATCCTTGAGTCACAATTAGATAAAAAAGGTACCAGTGTTATTCAAAGTTTTACTAACACAGGTGCGGGTGAAAAATTAGGTTGGATCGCGTTTGCTGAGCCCATTTCAGGGTTCTGGAATGACAAACCAATTGACGTGTCAAGCACAGGTACAGTGGTAACTCACAATACTCATGGCCATGCGTTTAGCGTGCCGATGACAGACACGCCGGTCATACTAACGTCTTTATCGTCATACAATGGTACTTCTCAAAGTGGCGTTGCCATTGAAGAACTATCGACAAATAAAGTTAAACTTCATATTGATAACCTAGATGATGCAGCCCACGTCGCGGAAAACGTTAACGTATTTGCGTTACAGGGCACGGGTTTATTAGTAACAGAAGCGAGCGCCATCGTTGGTGAAACGGGCGTGATCACGGTTTCTGATACTGACATCGAGAATCCTTTCTCCATTACATTCTCTAAATCTTACAGAGAACCAGTGGTATTCGTACAAGCGGTTGGTAAAGACAAACAAATTTTTGACGCAGCAATACGCTTAAACTATGTCGCGCCAATGATGTTACAAGGGTATCTGCACTCAGATAACGAAAATCTTGTACCTAATCGTTTTGGTGAATTTGAATTGCATTATCAAATTTTTGAAGCGGGTCGTTGGGATATTCCACTAGAACATTACACCTATTCCATCATTGCTGGTAACGATGCAGGTGTGTTCTCAGTTGATCCGGTTAAAGGTGAAATTAAAGTTGCGGATCAAGCACAACTAGATTATGAGCTTGGCAACAACCAATACGCATTAACCGTTCGTGTGACTGACGGCGTTGGCAATCAGTATGATACACAAGTCACCATTAAGGTTAATGATATCAATGACTCATTAAACAACAACGCACAGTCAATCGATGGTTTAGACGCTGATGATTGGACTGGTTGGGCAGTTGCGCCAGCGGGTGACGTTAACGGTGATGGTTTTGACGATATCATCGTTGGTGTACCGCAAATGGATTGGCGTGATAACGACAATGTAATTATTACTGAAGACATTGGTGCTGCTTACGTATTATTCAGCGATGCAACGGGCTCTTACCCAACGTTAACTCAAGTTCAAGCTGGTACTCGCGGCTTTGGTATTCTTGGTGCACAAGCGGGCGACAACGCAGGTTTTGCGGTTGCGGGTGGTGTTGACATTAACGGCGACGGATTGTCCGACGTTGTAGTTGGTGCACCTTATGCGGGTACTAACGGTGACAACTCTGGTTCAACTTATGTAGTATTTGGTAAAGATGATACTACCCATGTAGCACTGCAATACTTAAACGATGGCAGCAGCGATAAAGGTTTTGCTATTCACGGTGCATACACTCAAGACTACTCTGGTGGGTCTTTAGTGGTTGGTGATGTCAACGGTGACGGCCTTGGTGACATTGTTATCGGTGAAACAGTCACTCGTTTCTTAGCAGGTACAGGTTCTTTTGCATTAAGAAACTTGTTAGAAGATGGCGCGGCTGATCCAAACTTAGCGTATGTTGTTTACGGTAAAAAAGACAGAAACGTTGTGCAGTTAACCAACGTTGCAACCGACTACAACGAGCAAGGTTTTGCCATTACTCGCCCTAGCAGAAAGTTATTTAGCGACTGGTATTACGGTGCTCAAGTATTACCAACGGGTGATTTTAACAGTGACGGTTTAACTGACTTTATCGTCAGCAACGGTTTATACGTTGATACCGCCGGCACAAGCTATGTCGTTTACGGTCGTATTGGCGGCGAAGCGATTAAATATAACAACATTTATAAAGACGAAAACGGCATTAAAATTACGCCAGAAGGCAGTGGCAATTACGGCTTTGACTTCGGTAACGCTACACTTAATGCTTTGCCATCCTTTACTACTTCTCATGTCGGTGATGTCAACGCCGACGGTGTGGACGATATCGCATTGTTATTAACAGACACAGGCTGTTGTTCTGATATCGACGATCCTCGTGCTTACATCATTTTTGGTGGTGTTAACGTTGCTGACGAAATTAACCTAGCCGACATAGCTAACGGTAACGGTGGTTTTGTTATTCACAATGATGCCTCAAAAATCGACCACGGAGACCTACAAGTTATCTTAGGTTCAATTGGTGGTGCGGGTGATTTAAACGGTGACGGTTTTGACGACATCATTATTGGCGACCCGTTTGCGGAAAATAACAAAGGTCGTGTTTATGCAGTTTATGGCCGTGCTGGTACTGCCCCAGTTTATTTAGACAACATCATTGAAACCAGCCAAGGTTTTTACTCTGAAGGTAACGGTGGTGAGCAGTTAGGTCAGTTCATTGCAAGTGCAGGTGACATCAATGGCGACGGCATCAAAGACATTCAATTTGGTACACCTTCAGCCAACAAAAACAACCAAGAAAACACAGGTGCCGTTTATGTTCTAAATGGTGATGGCAAGTTAGTCACGCTTTGGGGTACTGACGGAAACGACACTATTACAGGTACAGCGGCGGCAGATAACATCGCAACTGGCACAGGTGACGACGTTATTCGCACTAATGGTGGAGCTGATGCAGTTTACGCCGGTCCTGGTGAAGATACTATCTACATATCAGACAATACCTTCACGCGTATTGATGCGGGCGGTAACACAGATACCTTAGTATTTGACGGTTCAGGCATTAACCTTGACCTTGCGACTCAAGCTTCTCGTGTGCGTAATGTTGAAGTATTTGATATTCGTGGTTCAGGTGCTAACTCAATCACCCTTAATAAGAGTGTGAGCAGCAACTCCAATTTACGTATATTAGGTGACAACGACGATTTTGTTGGTGCAGCAAACAACCAGTGGCTTGATTCTGGCTCAACACAAGTCATCGACAACATTACTTATAAAGTGTTCACGTCGGGTTCAGCCACTATGTTAGTGCAAGATGGTTTAACGGTTACGGTCAACAACGAGCCTACCATCGACCCACAACAATTCTCAGTCAGTGAAGCAGCTGCCAGTGGCACAGTTATTGGCACGATTGTCGCCGATCCTAACGATATTGGTGACTTTGTTACTTTCCAAATCCTAACTGGTAACGAAGACGGCGATTTAGTATTAGACGCGCAAACCGGCGTGTTAAGCATTAACAATACGGTTTCTCGTTTAGACTATGAAACAACCTCAACATACATCTTAGACGTCATCGTTTACGACCAATACAACACCACTGATACCGCACAAATCACGGTTAACGTATTAAACATGGAGTCGATGGAAATCACTTTAGAAGGTGATGTCAGTGGTGAAGGCAGTTACTGGGGTGACAACACCGTATTAGAATTGCTTGGTATGAGTTCACCAGAGTGGGCATCAACTGAAACTAAAATGACGTGGGATGTGCCAGAAGAAAATCTACCGGATGATCCTGCGATTATTAGAATTGAATCACACGGTAAAATCCATTATGTGGGCGGCATGGACTTATACGGCGGTTGGGTTGAAGCCGACATTCCTCTTGAGATGAATTTACGATTCCCTGACGAAATTGCAGCCGGTCAGCCGGTTAACTTAGCGACTAAGTTTACGGTAGGTGAACACGCGAATTTTATTGCGTCTTCTCCTGGCGTACAAATTTCAGCTGAGTTAATTTTTGAAGATTATTTAATCAAATATGAATCAGCGTTATTTGAAAAATTAAACGGTCAAACCAAAATTGATTATGCTTCTTATGAGAAAGTCGTCGGTTCAGAATCGTTTGGTGTTTATGGTGACAACTGTGCAAATGCACTGAATCGTGCTGACTGTTACAAGCTAGAAGACGGTATAGAAGTTTATGACTTAGTCCGTGAACTAACAGATGAAAAAATCACGTCAATCATTGAAAACAACTTTTATGAGTTATCAGTGGTAACTGCGGAAAACCATGCAAGAAGCGTAAGTGACAACATTACGCACGGCACTACTATGGTTAATGGTGTTGAAGTGATTGACGCTGTTTATGCGCATAAAGGTGCGGTTGATAGTATTGAAATTATCAGTACTGATGTTTCAGACCCAACAGCAACGACAATTTCTTTCATTCCTGCCAATATGACAACTGAGCAGATTTCAACAGTTGTTAAAAATTTAACGCGTGACACCTTGGCAGAAGTACCTTCAAACGCCAGAAAAGCGATTGAAAAAGCCATTAATTTAGACGTAGACAAGTTACGTTTCTTAGCGGGGCACGACTTAACTGACTGGGTATCAGAGGAGATCTACTGGGGTTCTAACTGGACGAAGTGGCATGCACAAGCAGGCATGGAATCAATGGAAGGCACGTCTGAACAATGTATTGACGGATATTTCGCCCCGTCGGGTGAAGATTTATATCGTAAATACAAATACAGTACCCTTGATACCTTCTTAAGTGCAGCGCTAGATTTAAAACAAGACTTTGAGCTGAACATTGAGTCAACCGCGATCTTAGTGTTAGAAGACGGCACAGAAATTTATTTCGACCCAGAACAAGACATTAGCTTTACTCCTGAGCTTACTCATGACGTCAACAATGACGGCATGATTGACGCTACGTTAACGGTGAATGCTGCATCTAACTTTGTTAACGAAAGTCGCATGAGAGCATTCTTCAGAATGCCGTTTAAATTGCTTGAGTTTGAATACAACGTGCAAGAAGCGATTTGTACATACGACAATATCTATACTATGGGTAACCAAGGTTTGATGTTTGAAAAAGGTTCTTATGGGCCATTATTAGACAACGAGAAAGAGATCCAGTTTGACACCACAGACTTTGGTGGTCCAACGGAAATCACCATAGCGCAAAACTCGTTCACGACTGAGTTATCCTTTGACTTGTGTAGCAACAGTGCTGCGTGTGGTGAGCCAGTATTGTTATACACAAACAATGCACCCGTTGCTTCTAATGTAACGGTCGCTGGTGAGTATGTTGGTAAATCAACGTTAACAGCATCTTATACCTACACTGATCACGAAGGTGACATCGAAGAAGCAACTCGTTACCAGTGGTATCGTTCTGCAACTGGCAGCAATGATGACGCACAAGTGATCAATGGCGAAACGTATCAGACATACAACTTGATGATTGAAGATATAGACAACTATGTTTCATTCTGTGTGACGCCAAATGACGGTACGTTATTCGGTGGCCCGGTATGTTCACAGTGGACGTATGTGGAAAGCCCATTCCATCAAGATTTATCTATCTTAAATGGTTTTGGTCAATCAATTGTGTTGAACGGCACAGATCAGGTTATGGTGCAAACCATGAACTCAGGTTTCAATCCAAATAGTTCATACACCATTGAAGCATGGGTGAAAGTGAATGCTATCAATCCTGAGGAAAACTCTAACTTATTCACCTTCTCCGAAAATGCAGATACGTCAAATGCCGCTATCCGGATCCTTACAGACGGTACATTGCGAGTGAAAGCGACAAAAGCTGCGTTTAAATCAACTCAGACTATTACCGTTGGTCAGTGGCAGCACTATGCATTAACGTATGATCAACCAACCCAAACCGTATCTTTATACTTAGATGGCGAGTTGGTTATCTCACAAGTGAATGCTGCTAACGACAGCAATGTGTACTTTGTATGGGGTGCGGGTAACGATCGTGTAAGCAAGATGTTCAACGGACAAATTGATGAAATCCGCGTTTGGGATCATGCAAAATCGCAAGATTCTATTGTTGCCCATCGTAACTTAGGTGCGTCGTTAAGTGATTCAAGCTTGTTGTCGTACTATAGTTTCGACAATGAGCTAGATGGTGAAGTTGAAGACTTAACGGGCGAAAGCTCTATGGAACTAGTGAACACACCAACCTTTGAAAAACATAATGCTTACTTAACCTTCGATGGCAATGGCGACTATGTGCATATTCCTTATGAAGATCTTGATCTTAACTTCGGAAGTGAGAGCTTTACGATTAAAGCGAAGATTTATATCGAACCAGGCACGAAAGGGGTACACCGTTTGATTGCAGCCAAAAAAGCGTCTAACAGTGATACACATAAAGGTTGGCAATTCTTGGTGAACCAACATAATCGCTTACAATTTAACTATCACACCACCAATGATGGCGCACGTTCAATAGTTTACGAGGGACATGGTAATGACCTTAAAACTGGTCGCTGGTACGACGTTGCAGCTCTTATTGATTGGGAAAATAATGATTTCAAACTATTTGTTGATGGTGTTCGAGTTAAGCGAATTAACTTAGGTCAGCAGAAAAACATGAGCAACACACATCCACTTCGCATTGGTGCATACAGTACGGGCGATACATCAACAAGTGCTTTCCAAGGGCATATTGATGACGTAGCTGTTTGGAGACGCGCGTTGACGGATACTGAAGTTGATGATTGTACTGAAGATATGGTGTTAGGTTGTGAACAAGACCTGTTTTTATATTATGACTTCGAGCAAGACAGTGCGAAGAACTTAGCAAATGATAAATTTCACGGAACTGTTTATGGCGCGATTGCGGTTGATGATGCAATAAACGCATCGTTCACAACCGGTCATAACGAAATATTTGAAGGTACCTTACCTTCTGGTGTTGGCCTTGAGTTTAACGTAACTGAGATGCCATCTCACGGTGAGTTATCGTTCAGCTACTACACAGGTGGATTCACTTATATTCCAGACGGTGATAGCACAGTAACGTCCGATTCGTTTACTTACATTGTATACAATGAAAACGACGGCTACGGCGTTGAAAAAGTGGTAAACATTATTAGGGAATAATCAATTACCAAAAAAAGAGTAATAATATTTAAACTCTGTACTTAATGTAGCCGCGACCCAGTCGCGGCTTTTTTGTTTGCCCAGCGAAGCTGGCAAACCCGCTAGGTTGAAAGAAACCTAGATCACCCCGACTGAGGGGAAGATAATCCGAATCGCAAGGGCGTTATTGGCCAACGATAAGGTCTGAAGGAAGCGATAGGAAGTTAACAGTACGCAATGAAAATGAACCTGTTTCGGCAGTTTAGGTGGGTAAGTTTGCAAAATAGCACGAAGCCCGATACTCAGTCAGACCTAAACTGTGTTTGAGGGTGGCATTGTTAACAGGGCGTCAGTGCAGTAACTGGGGAAGCCTGGCATCTACTCCACTTATGTGTGGAAACATCAGTTCAAGAAGTGATTCGAGAATGATGTTGGTGTGAGGTGGCAGATGAACCCGTAGTAGTGATAAAGCCTCGGCCGATGAAAGCCAGTAATGGTGTGGAGGACAAAACCAAGGCGACCATTAGCGAAGAGTCTAATGGCATTTGTCAGTATCAAAAGTACGACAAATGGCGAAGGGGGGAAGTATTCTTTAAAGGTATCGAAAGCACAATTTTTTTTTTTTGCAGAGGTTCATAAGCACCCTGACGAGGGTGGACACCGCAGACTGGAACACTAGGAATAGCGTATCTGGACTGACGGGTTGAATGTGGAGTAATGGTTAACCGCTCAGGCAGATTGCCGATAGGCTAGCACCCCTGAAGTTAACATGAAGCGTCAGCTCTGCAAGAAACAAAGTGACATTAGATACCGCAAGTCATAAGGCAATAGATGAAGGTATATTACAGTCTGTATAGTCGTATACTCAACGCAGATGCGTTATACAGCGCTTTCAAAAAAGTGAATAAAAGCAAAGGCGCGGCCGGAATAGATAGGCAGAGCCTGAGTGATTATGCATCTGATTTGGATAATAACCTGAATACGTTGCTAATCGAACTGCAAACGAAAACCTACCAGCCACTACCAGTCAAACGGGTAGAAATCCCGAAAGACGATGGAGGGATCAGGCTGTTAGGTATCCCCGCAGTGAGAGACCGTATAGTCCAGCAAGCATTAAAACACGTGCTTCAACCGATTTTCGACCCTGAATTTCATCCATCGAGTTATGGATACAGGCCGAAAAGAAGTTGCCATGATGCTATCAGCAAAGCGACGCTCTTTATCAGAGAGTACCGTCGTCAATGGGTAGTGGATATGGATTTGTCTAAATGCTTTGACCGACTCAATCATGAGTTGATATTAGCAGGCGTTAAACGCAGAGTGACAGATGGCAGTATTTTAAGGTTGATAAAGCAATTTCTAGACAGTGGCGTGATGATTGGTGACTTCTGGGAAGCGAGTGAAGAAGGCAGCCCGCAAGGCGGAGTGATAAGCCCGTTACTGGCGAACATCTACCTAGACGCATTTGACCAAGAAATGAAACGGCGAGGTCACAGGATAGTGAGATATGCCGATGATATTTTGATTTTATGCAATAGTCAGGCAGGGGCGAAGAACGCCTTACTCAAAGCGACCTTGATACTAGAAAAGGAACTGAAATTGACCGTTAATAGAACGAAAACGCACATTGCGCACAGTGGTGATGGTGTTAAGTTTTTAGGTGTTGAAATCGGTAGCCAATATACACGGATACAAGATAAGAAACTCAAACGGTTCAAAAGCAAAGTCAAAGAGATCACCAAACGTAATCAAGGACGGAATATTGAGAGTGTGATTAAGGAATTAAATCCAGTGGTGAGAGGCTTTGTAAACTATTTCAGAATTGCGAACTGCAAAAGGGAATTTGATAAGCTAGCAGGATGGATAAGAAGAAGGTTAAGAGCGATCCAATTGAAACAATGGAAACGGCCAGCGAAGTTACACAGGCGACTTAAGCAATTGAAGTATAAACCGCCATTTAAGTTCATCAAGATGAACTCGTGGCGCAATTCAGCGAGCCCATTGTCGAGCTTTGCGATGCCGAATAGTTGGTTCACAGAACTTGGCTTATTTAATCCTTCGGAAGTTAAAACGGGATGGCTTGTCTTAACCGACAAGATATGAAGAATACATGAGCCGTATACGAGGCCCGTACGTACGGTTCTGTGAGAGGGCTGAGGTGTAAACCTCACCCTACTCGATGTATTAGGCAATTCCTTTGTAACTCGGCCGGAAAGTAGTATTAAGCAGCCTTGAAGGGCGCCTGGAAACAAAAAGAGCCTCAATCGAGGCCCTTTTTATGTTTTTGAATTGAATTATTAAAAAATTATAACCTGCTCTTACATATTTTGCTCTGGTTGCATGCAGTACTCCTAAATAGGCCTACCTAATAATCCGAACTTTAGACTTATCCCACTTTTTCAATACATTGGCTCGAAACCACTCTGGTCGTAAGGTGTAATATACAGCCTCTTTAATATCCAAAGTTCCGCTTGGGGTTACTTCAGCAAAAGGCGTTAGCGTATTAGTATTGTCAAAAAAATAAACTCGTCGACATTGTGAGGCCATCTCGAACAACTGATTTAGACTGCGATGGTATCTTGCAATTATTTTTTCTTCTGGTACGGGATGACCGCCAGAAATAACCCTTTCATCAACTCTGCTCAAATTAATTTCAGGATCAGCGATACAGACATAATATAAATAAGTCTTAAAGCCTAAATTATTTGCCTTATTAATATACTCTAAATGACTTTCATGACTCATCACTGATTCATAGCTATGAGATATACCTTCAGTAAGCCACTTTTCTCTTTGATCTTTAGATATTTTTTGAGCTAATTTCGAGCGTTCAAGTTTATCAGAAATAGCCTCTTTTAATGATAATTCGACTTCATCTGGATTGGTATATTGCCCTAATGGAACATCATATTTATGTCTTAACGCATCCGTTAAGGTTGTCTTACCTGAGCCATTCGGCCCAGCAATAAGCCTTAATCTAGGCATAAATCATCTTCAATACGAGGAAATTCGGCTTTGGTATCTAACTCTTTAATAACCTCTTTTTTGCCATCCGGATATTTACGATACATAACTCCATCATCAACAAACGTAACTGAAGCACCATTAGCAAAGGCTTTTTTTCTAGCTTGCTTTGTCGCTGCACGCCCTATAGCCGCTAGAGTAGACATGTCTGTTAAAGGATCTTTTCTACTACGGGCTGGAATTCGAGGAATTTGATGTGTACGTATTGTCATCTAAATATCTCCTAGCTTTATTGATAAATAAATTATAAACCCAACTACCCGTAAACTGAATACACTTAAAACACAAAAAGAGCCTCAATCGAGGCCCTTTTTCCTGTTTCTAAGTTATTAAAAAATTAGTATCTACTCAGCGTAATTTGTTTTACGCACCTTAGTATTGCTAATTACCTCGTCTTTGTCGTGCCTACAGGACGTAGGTACTTAGGTTTCGTCTGGAACAAGAAACCTGCGAATACGGTATGATCTGAACCAGAAACAGTGGACACTTAGTTAAGCTATTTTCTTTAATTCGTAGTTTTCAGGGCTAAGATAGCCAAGCGCACTATGTCGCCTCGTTCGATTATAATCAACTTCAATATATTCAAAAACAGTTTGGCGCATTTCTTCTCGGGTTTTCATTAGCTCATTGTCAATCGCTTCAACTTTCATCGAGTGAAAGAAGCTTTCAGCGACTGCTATATCCCAACAATTCCCTTTACGACTCATACTTTGCTTATGCTCATGTGTGTTGATTATGTCCCTAAACGCGTGTGAGCAATATTGGCTACCTTGGTCACTATGGATAAGCACGCCTTTAGGCATGTCTCGTTTAAATTGAGCCATCGTGAGTGCGTCACAAACCAAGTCAGACGTCATTCTTGGTGCCATCGACCATCCTACGACCGCTCGCGAGTAAAGGTCTATAAACACGGCTAAATAAAGCCACCCCTCACTGGTTGCCAAATACGTGATATCCGATACCCATTTTTCATTGGGTGCTTTGGCGCTGAACTCTTGATTAAGTAGATTAGGAGCAACGGGGAGCTTGTGATTACTATCCGTCGTTACTTTAAATTTACGGGTGGCTTTGGCTTCTAACCCTTGCCGTTTCATACTGTCATTAATCGTTTTCACGTCTGCTTGCGTGCCATTTTCCTCTAATTCGACTTGAATACGCCGAGCACCATCGCGGCCTTTACTTGCATCAAATGCGGCTTTTACTTTTTCGTCCCGCTCTTGCCTTTTTTGTTGTCTAGGGCTGGGGTTTCCATCCTGTTTTCGCCATGCATAATACCCACTACGCGACACATCCAACACCGATACCATTGTTTTCATTTTGAATCGGTGCTGATGTTCTAACATAAACTCAAATCGGCTTATTTTAGGTTCTTCGCGAAGTAGGTAGCCGCCTTTTTTAAGATGGATAGTTCCTCATCTTGCTCAGCAAGTTGACGTTTCAATTTTGCCACTTCAGCTGCAAGGTCTGATTCTCGTTGGCTGACTGTTGATCTCTTTTGTGCTTTTAATCGCCAGTTATAAATTTGTGATTCATAAACGCCTAACTGATTAGCAGCTTCTTTAACACCAACTCTTTCTGCTAGTTTCAAGGCTTCTGCTTTGAATTCGGTAGTGTATCTTTTGCGGGATTTCTTGTTTGTCATTTAACACCTCAATCAGTATTTTTACATACTTAACAGGGTGTCCAAAATTATTGGTTCAGATCACAACAGAACAGTTTTTTTTCTCAACGGGATGTAGTGAACAGTTCATTATTACAAACACAAGGCTTGGAATTTAGTTTAAACGGAAAAGTTAATTCTCAATTATCAGTTACTTTTAATCATTCTCACATGGATTCGGAGTACATAAACAAGTTAAATCAATTTGCCTATTTTGGTGCCGCTGACTTATCTGATTCCATTGACCCTAAGGTATTTTGGGGCGGTACGCTAAGCGGACTTATTAACACTGAAGATGGTGGGGAAAAAGGTGGAACACCTGACGATATAAGCTCTCTGCTACTGCGCTATAAACTAACACCTACTTTTTTACTCCACTTCGATTTAAGGTAAGCGCCTAATGAACTGACGTACTTACTTTCGAGAACTGAGAACCGCATAATTTCCTCATCATTCACGCGAGGAAATAACATGACTACAGATAAACAAGCATTCTGGCAAACTCACATCGAACAATGGCAAATGTCAGGGTTAAGCCAAGCCGCCTATTGCCGTCAGCACAACTTATCTCAAAACAGTTTAAGTTACCATAAACATAAAATAGGCAATCCCAATCCACCCTGCCATGTGAGCACCGTTACCAACGGATTTGCTCGTGTGCAAGTCATGGAAAGTTACACAACCAGTGAGCCACTGAGTGTACAACTGAACAATGGCCTTAAGGTGTGTGGGATTAACCATCATAACTTAGAGTTGGTTAAACAATTGGCTCAGGTGTTGTCATGAGCCAAGTGATGCGCCCCAATACGGCACTCACACAGGTTTATCTTTACTGTCAGCCAGTTGATTTTAGAAAGTCATTTCGTGGGTTATCCGCTATCGTTGAATGTGAGTTAGGCCATAATCCATTTGAAGGCCATTTATATGCCTTTACCAATCGTCAACGCAATAAAATCAAATGCCTTTTCTGGGAAAACAATGGCTTCGTCCTTTATTACAAAAGCCTCGCCGAAGAAAAATTCAGGTGGCCTCGTCACAATGAAGAGGTGATGACGTTAACCGGCCAGCAGATAAATTGGTTACTGGATGGCTATGATATCAGTGCTATGCGAGGCCATAAAAAACTCAATTATGAGTCTGTTTTTTAACGACTTTATGACCCAGGTTTGGTATAATTCGTGGCATGAAATTGCCGCCGAACACCCCACTAAATCTAGCATCTGACTCGACCAACATCATGGAAGATATGGCGGCATTGTTGTCTGAAAAAGACGATATTATTGACAAAAAAACAGAAGTGATTGCTTGGCAACAACAGCGTATCGCTTTATTAGAAGAGTACCTCAACCTTGCTAATCAAAAACGTTTTGGCGCCAGCAGTGAGCAAACCAAAGCCGAGCAAGGTAACTTGTTTAATGAAGCCGAAATCACCGCTGAGCCAGAACAAGAAGAGTTACCGTTACCGGATACCCCTTCAAAAGCCAAAACAGGACGCAAGCCTTTTTCTGATAAGTTACCACGTGAGCAAGTATTCGCTTATTTATCTGAAGAAGACAAAGTCGGTGCCATTGACACTTTCTTTGTCAAAGTCAGAGAAGAGTTAGATATCATTCCGGCTCAAGTTCGAGTGTTGGAATACATGCAAGAAAAGGCGGTGTTTAAAGATAAGCAAGACAAGCGCATTATCAAAACTGCTGACGTGATATTACATCCTGTGGCTAAAGCCATGGGCAGTGTTAACTTGATGACTTATATTATCGTGTCGAAATATGCTGATGGTATGCCGTTGTATCGTTTAGAAAATATCGTCCGTCGTTACGGTGGTGATATATCAAGGGCGACCTTAGCCAATTGGGTTATCGCGTTAGCGAGGCAGGTTCAGCCACTTATCCATTTACTTCGTGAGTATCAACATAACGGCTCACTGATAATGGTCGATGAAACCCGAATTCAGGTACTCAAAGAGCCTGGTGCATCCCCAACGAGCAACAAATACATGTGGGTCACCCTCGGTGGAGAGCCAGAACGACAATCAGTCCTGTTTGAATATGATCCTTCGCGCGGTGAGGAGGTACCCTTGCGCCTGCTGGATGGATTCACTAATGGCTATCTGCAATCCGATGGATATGCAGGGTACAATGCTGTCTGCAAAGAATACAAACTAAC
Source organism: Saccharobesus litoralis (assembly GCF_003063625.1). Classification (NCBI taxonomy): domain Bacteria; kingdom Pseudomonadati; phylum Pseudomonadota; class Gammaproteobacteria; order Alteromonadales; family Alteromonadaceae; genus Saccharobesus; species Saccharobesus litoralis. Next base: position 1,764,031 of record NZ_CP026604.1, read on the forward strand.
CTCGTTGGGTTGTTGGGATCATGCAAGGCGTAAATTTAAAGACGCTCAGGTCGCGCAACCGAAAAAGGTCAAGAACAAAGCGAGTAAAGCGGATATGGCGCTTAGCTATATCAACAAACTGTATGTGATAGAGCGTAATATCAAATCCTTGAGTGCCAATGAAAAATATCAAGCACGTCAAAAGCAAAGTGTTCCTGTCCTGAACAAATTAAAGAAATGGTTAGATGTGCAGCGCCCCAAAGTGGTCAAAGACAGTTTAACCGGCAAAGCCATGACGTATTTACACAATCAATGGGACAAGTTAATGGTTTACTGCGAAGATGGTCGATTGAATATCAGTAATATCTTAGCCGAAAACGCAGTACGCCCGTTCGCTGTTGGCAGAAAAGCATGGTTATTTGCAGATAGTCCAGCTGGCGCTCATGCCAGCGGAATACATTATAGCTTGATTGAAACGGCTAAGGTGAATGGCCTTGAACCTTATCATTACCTCAACGCGGTATTCAAAGCCTTGCCATATGCAGATACGGTTGAAAAGTTAGAAGCACTCCTACCTTGGAATTTTAAAACAGAAAATAAAGAAAGCTAGCCCCGCCAGTTCATTAGGCGCTTACTTTTCATTAGGTGATTGAAGACCTGAACCTGCCTCTCCTTAGGTAATTCTTCTCGATAAGATTTTGTGAATGTCTCATCTATCAAATATTGGATACGTCTGAGAGTAATTGTTTGGTTCTGATTCGATTTTGCTTGCTTGTAAATCCTTCGAGTATCGTCATCAGATATATTTCCGCTACTGTGATATTTATTTAGGTACTGCAGAGCATCGCCAGGGTCGTCGGTAAATTCGGTAACATCATCAAAAATTACACCTAAAATTCTAGCTTCTTGAGATAATCGCGAAAGCTTGTCTTTATTAAAATCAAAGTGAACCTTATAGAAGTCCTCTCGGCTCATTCCAAAATCTTCAACAATATTTTGATTATCATATATGTGGACAATTGCCCTTTCTGTTATCTTGCTTTTTCCGAGCAATTTACTCAATTTAGCGAATGTACTTTTTGAAAGCGTTTTTCTTTTTGATGAATTTTCTTTAATAGAATTAAACAAGTTTATGTAACTTGCTGATATCGAAGCCAAGTTGCCGCTAATTGTTTTCTTCTTTCTGTTCGTTTTACGTTTACGAGTGATAGTCATGTTTATCTCCTCATTCAATTAAGTTAGTGGTTATCAGTTGCAGTGATTTGAATCAAATACTCTTCAGTATCTGGGCAATGAAAAACTAGTCGGCATACAATTTGGTCGTTTTCATCTTGATATAACTCACCATATCCGAACTGAACGTATGCAATTTCTCCTTCAAGCTCGTATGAAAACTCAATTCCAGCTTCGTGTGGATGGGCTATACAGCTAAAATCAACTCCGTTAATTCGCATGGATAAGTTGTCATTCTCGACAACTATAAAATCTGGGTCGCCTTTAATTTCGTTCATTAGCTCCTCTGGTAATTCCTCATCTTCTGAGACGTTAAATTCATCTCTAAGCTCTTCTTCTTTTGCCTGTTTCCAATCGGTAAGCTCTTCTTCAAATGGTAAGTATTGGTTTTTAGCTGGTTTCCAGCAGCCGTTAAAAATAGTCATATTTGACTCCTATAAATTTGTTAATAATCGGTTCTTCATGAACTTGTTGTTCATGGACTTTTTGTTGGCCAACGAAGTACATAATAGGAATTTCATGGAAATTTATTACCTAAAGAAACTCTAGTTAAATTGCAGTTATGTAAGTTGTGTAACCGTATGTTTTAAAAGGATATTTTATGGATTAAGTTGAGTTGTTTTTTTAACTTTTGTTTTGTTAGAAGAAAAAGTTGAAATTAAAGAGAGGTTTCCATTTGATGCAACCGCTACTTATCAGTACCTTAGAGGGCAATTCAAAACACATTGATTGAATTTTTTACGATTGGTTTTTATGGAGTAACGTTAATGAAGTTAGGTACTGAAGATAACCGAATAAAACTTGTTCAAGAAAACAACAAAAGGAACCTTCTACTATCGCATTCTACATTTGCTGACAACGGAGGTTATGATCTAGGAAAAATCCCTACGTCCAACTCAGATGGAATTATCTTTCTCAATAACATAATGACCAACCAGCACTTGTCCGACTTGGATATCAGAATCGCATATCATCTGTGGGAGTTAATGTGTGGAGATGATTCGATTTTATTTGGAGAGCTTTTATGTGTTGTCGTTCGCTCTTCTGATGTTAACTTAAGATTTTTTGGTGAAGATGGCTGTTTGTATTTTTCTAAAACTAACGCCATGAAATTTGACTTTGTTGATTTAGAAAAATTTAGTTTGCTAGATTACCTAAACGATAAAAAAAGACTGAGAATACAGTCTAACGAGCTAATTACTTCTTTAAACAATCTTCACTCGTTTTACTACCTAACATGTACTGAAATCGCTGATATAAACTCTGCCGAGTCCAGAAAAGGCACCCTGTATGAAAAAGAAGAAATTTTGCTTTCTAGCGAAACCAAATTAGCTTTCATTCGAATAAACTCCCATTTCGAAAGAATAGATATGACAAACAGGTGGTTCGCGAAAACTTCAAATAACTCTAAATCGAATACAGAGGTAAAAAACAGCGACTGAAACCATCCTTCTGTCTTGTTAGCCTAAAACCAATGTTAATAATCCGGAGTTGACTATAGCTCCGTATTAACCAGAACACTTGGTTTTAGGAGCAACCCATGAGTGACAACTTTCGTCCATCATCAATAAATCAGTCGGTATGCATACACGCCACTAAGATCCTCGAAAAGCTCGATTCAGACGATGAAATCAATGCAGAGATCATCGAAAATTTATCCAACAAATCACAGGGTAGTTGCAAGCTTCTAACTGTTCGTAAGGCTTTGTCTTGTCTGCGGACGAAGGTAGAAGCATCTAGTGATCGAACGAGTACGTTGAGTGAAAACCTTCTGTTTATTTGCAACACCTTTAAACTCCCCAAAATAGGCTATTCAATAGTTGAATTTACAGTTTTAGCGAACCTAAATCCGGGATTTTCGGCACTGTTAGACGAACATAGTTATTCGCTGGGCGTGGCCAGCTACTCACATTTACTTGCGACACATTTTAACTTTGATATTAATGAAGTTGACGAAGTCCTAATTAAGCTGTGTGGTCAAGGTGTTCTGTCTCGATCTGACACTTATGTCTTGGAAATCCCTGTCCTACCGAGCTATTTAAAGCAAGTAATCACAACAGAGCTGTTTAATTCTCGACATTGTATTATTAAACATCTAATTCACGAGTCATCTAGCACAGAGCTAGACGTTAAAGATTTCCCACATGTGAACTTCAACTTGCTTAATAGCTATTTGTCCGAAGCAATCGCTTCTAATCTTGTCGGTGTCAATTTCTTGCTACATGGTGAGGCAGGTACAGGAAAGACAGAGTTTGCGAGGGCATTGGCTAAGTCGAACCAATGCAAGCTTCTTGAAGTGAAAGCGACATCGTTAATAGGTGGTGAGCTGATGGATGAGCTAGAGCATCGCGATAGTGGACGTGAACGGTTGCGATACTTAAGACTAGTGCAATCAATATTACAGCACGATAACAAAACCATTCTATTAATAGATGAATGCGAAAGTTTGTTTGAACAAGCCGACAAACACTACTCGAAAGACTTGCTCCATAACCTGTTGGAACAAAACGCAATACCGTGTATTTGGATCACTAATTACTCTTATTGCTTAGAGGTTTCTTCCATACGACGTTTTAACCTTGTGCAGGAGTTTACCAGCATCAGTCCAAAGACGATTGCGCGTTTGACTGAACCGGCATTGCGAGGTCTTCGTTTAAGTAAAACGTTTAGAAATCAGTTAACTCAGGTTAGCAATATAACACCTGCCAATATTGCTAATGCAGCACATGTAGCCACCACTATCGGACATTCGGGTAAAGCAGCAGAAGAAACAATTTTGCAGATAGTCGAGAGTACATTAGAGGCTTCTGGATTAAAAGAAGATGATCTAGCGTATCGTCCAGCTCAGGAATTTATGCCTCAGTTCTTCAACACCGATGCTAACTTCGAACCATGTGATGTTCTGCTTAAAGCAGTTCAACAATATAAATCGGTTCGAGTATTGCTGACGGGTGTTCCGGGTACTGGCAAGACAGCTTTTGTCCATCACCTATTTGAAAGAGCAGATGTTCCACTGCAACACGTAAAAGTGTCTGATGTTTTAGGTAAATATGTCGGTGAGAGCGAGCAGAACTTAGCGCAAATATTTAGACAAGCTCACCTAGACGGCAGCGGCATACTGCTTGATGAAATAGATGCTCTTTTAGCATCACGAACATCTTTAAACTCTCATCATGAAAAGCAACTCGTTAACGAACTGCTCATGCAAATTGAATGTTTCGATTTGCCGCTATTTGCAGCAACCAACTTCGAAGGACAACTAGATCGAGCAGTACAGCGACGTTTTGACATAAAGCTCGCCTGCACTTATTTGCGCCCCGAGCAGGTGACCGCGTTATTTAAAAAGACAATGGGAATTAGAAAGCTCAAACAAAAAGACAACAGCTCGCTCACTGGTCTCAAATACCTAACACCCGGTGACTTCGCAATCATTGCTCGACGTCTTGAGCTAGGCCTAGAAAACATCCAAATAGTCGATGCTATCGATTTACTCGGACAAGAAAACGAACGAAAACAGCCGAAATCAAGCATCGGCTTTATCAACTAACTCACTTTACTTCCAACAGTTTTACATCAAACCACATCTTAATAATTAGGAGAAAATTATGCGTATTCTTTACGACGGACTCGCTTTGCCTGTTTCCGAGGCTCTTGGCGAACGACTTAAAAAATGTCTCGAAAATACTATGGAAAAGATGACTGACGCAGATATCTTGTCGTTATCTTCAGTGATCTTAAACTTTCGAGACCCCGATTATGATGCGATTAGCGGCGGCTATCATCCTGTTGAAATTCGTTTCGAACAAGTTAATCAAGGCTGGTGCTTTAGCTACATCACAGACTTTAGTTATCAAGGTCAACCACCATTCGCAGAGCTAGCTAAAGAGCTCGACTTTGATTTTCAGGCAGGCATTACTCAAATCATACACTGTGGCGTAATGGCTATTGAAAATACTCGCGACATCTACTGCATTTGGGAAAAGAACTTCTTGCACTATGCAAGCTGTGACATTTACCAAGTGTTTATTTCATTCGAATAGCAAATCAAGTGAGGTACTTATTATGACGACTTCAATTTTACAATCACTGACATTGGAAAAGCGCCCTGAAGTTAAGGGGGGAGATCAACAGTTACAAGCTAAACGTTTTAAGCTTGTTAAAAGGTTAGAGCTGCAACTTGAGTTAGTTCAGTATGCGATGGAAGGAAAACCATACATCCATATAGTGACTAAGCGAGTCAAAGATCCAGAAACGGGAGATAAAATAGAAAAGAAAGTTCAGAAGCGACACAAACCTTGGTTTTATCGCTGTGGCGACAACCACTACTTTGAATTAAGGGTCAGCAATCGAGTCGTTGAGCTAAAAGCGGGTTGTCCTGCTATTAAAGTTGGAACAATGTCTGAACTGCAGAAGGTGATCATTAATTTAATTAAAGCTGCAGAGCTTGGTGAATTAGATAAGTATTTTGAAACTAAGTTTAAGAAGGTTGGGAAGTAAGTATATGATTTATATAGGAAAGAATGGTACCAGCGGGCGGACTCGAACCGCCACGCCCGTGAAGGCGGGGGATTTTGAATCCCCTATGTCTACCAATTTCATCACGCTGGCACATTAAAATTACAGGCAATTTACCTAGTAACTTTTTAAAATCAAATTGTACGTTTTTAGCTTGGTAAAGCAATTAAACTTTGCAAGTGTTTACAAATTTTTATTTGCGATTCAAAAGCGTAAACTTTAAGTTTATCAACCAGTTATGCTACTAAAACTTCAAGACGGGCTCAATTTTGAATCCCCTATGTCTACCAATTTCATCACGCTGGCACATTTAAGAATTCAGGCTTGGATGCCTGATTTGCAAAGCATTATACAAAGCGCTTTATGTGTGGCAAGCACTTTTTTAACCTTTTGTTGCAAGTGGTTATAATTCCATCAATGTTTTGTTTTTTGCTCAACAATCAAGGGTAGCAACAGGGTAAATTTTACGCCTTTACCGAGATCCGATTCGGCTTCTATGGTGCCACCGAGTTTTTGAACGACTAAGTTGTAGATAATGTGCATGCCAAGGCCAGAGCCGCCGTCGCCACGTTTGGTGGTGAAAAATGGGTCAAATATTTTAGGTAAGTCTTGTTGAGGAATGCCTTTGCCGTCGTCTTGGTAAATCATGACTAATTGTTGGTCATTTAAGTAACTTTGAACTTTGATTGTATGGTGTTGTGCTTGGCTAAAGCCGTGAGTAAGTGAGTTGATGACAAAGTTGGTGATAATTTGCGCGATAGCGCCAGGGTAGCTTTGCATTTCGATGGCTAAGTCGATTTCGCTTTCTATTGTTACATCATACTTTTTCGTTTGTGGTTGCAGCGAATTGAGTACTTCTTCAATGTAGTTGGCTAGTTTAAAACGCCGGAGTTCTTCATGGCTTTGGTCAACGGCGACTGATTTAAAATTGTGGATCAAATCGCCTGCGCGGGTGAGGTTTTTAAACGTAATTTCAGAAGCTTGACGCAGGTGTTCCATAAATTCGTTAAGTTGACTGCGGGTGAGGCGATTGTCATTAAGGTTAGCCTCTAATTCTTGTATTCGAGATAACAAGGATGTGCTAGCGGTTAACGCAACACCGATAGGCGTGTTGATTTCGTGAGCGACGCCAGCAACTAATTGGCCTAAGGATGACATTTTTTCACTTTCTACTAAATGGCGCTGCATGTCTTTTAATTTCTGTAAAGTGACTGTGAGCTCTTCATTGGAATGGGCGAGTGCTTCGGTGCGTTCTGCCACTTTTTGCTCTAAATGCTGGCGTGATTCCATAATAGTACCGGCCATGGTATGCATTAAGCTGGCAAGCAACTGAAACTCGGCGTAATTAAAGTTGGGCACTTGTGCTTCAAAATCGCCTTGGCTGTAGTCTTTTACCAATTCACTAAGATTATTAAACGGTTGTGATAACTGCTTAGCCATAAAAAAGGCTATAAAAATAGAGGCTACAATAATAATCAAGCTAATAGTGAGTACCGTTATTAATGCTTTGTTGATCGGTTCGACTGCATTTTGTTTTGGGATGGCGTAACGGATCTCAAATTGAATTTGTCGCAAGGTCAATTCAACTGTTTCAAATAAGAAGTCATCTGGGTTATTGATAATTTGGCCGTGGGTGGCGATGTCTTGATCTTGGTAACGAAAGGCGATGTTTTCTTGTTCGCTTATGGGTAGACGACTAATCAGTTTATCTATCGGGATGACACTGACAATAGTGCCGACCACGGTTTTTTGATTTGGCAGGCCTTCAAAACGTTTAATTAGTGGTACACCAACAATAATAAATTTGTCGTGCGGGTAGGCAGTGCCTGTGTGTTGTTCTACTAGGGTTTTAAATTCTTGAGTGTTGAGTTGAAAAAACAAGGCTAAATCTGAGTCGCTATCTCGCAGTTTATAAAATATGTCATTCAGTGGCTTAGCTATGAACATTTCATAGTCTTGTGGGTGGGATTCAACCGGCCAATTCGTGGTGTCATACACCTGGGTTATATCCGCAATGGGGTTACGGTTTGCGTATTGGCGCAGGCGGTCTTGTACTTTGGCGGCGAATATTGCGTGTTCTGTTACCAGTACTACGTTTTGGTCGTGTGCTACTTGTTCAAGGCTGGCTGCCAGTAATCGTAAATCGGTTTGTACTTTTTCTGCTAAGCCCTGCACTTTGATTTGCATTTTAGTGGTGAGTTGCTTGTAGTGATTTTGGTTGAGTTGGTAAATCAATACAGCAGCAACAAGCAACGACGGGATAATAACGGCAGGTATGATAGTGCTCAGTAAAATTATCCGAAAACTGCGGCCTCGCGTTTGGTTATATTGATTCATGGTTGGGCCTTTTGCTGATTAAGGATGACCAATTCGCGCTCTGCGACGATCTGCATAACTTTAGCTGCACGCTCGGCACTGACCTTGGTGCGCCAATATAAATCGAATCCTTTACGCATTCCGGACCAAGCCGCTGAAATGCTAGGTTGCGGCGGAATGGGAATGGATTGGCTGAGTTGTGATACTAAAGCTTGATATTGGGCGCTAAGCTGTTGGCCAGATTCGGCTTGGATCTGGCTGAGGACTGATATTGCTCCTAGTTCAATCGACATTTTTTCTTGAAAAGTGGGTGCTAGCGTGTAATTGACTAGTTTGGTTAACGCTAGGCGCTTGGAGGAATTATGTGATTGATTGGGGAACAGCCAGCATATTGATGAAAAGTAGGCTTTCATGGGTTTGTCGTCAATATAAGGCAACTGACTGACACCTAACTTTTCGCCCAATGCTTGTTTAAAATCTTTAAATGCCCAATCGCCATTGATCGAGTAAGCCACTTTACCTTCCATAAATCGTTTAAAGCTACAATCGTAATCGCAGTTTCTGTCTATAATGTTTTGCTCTTCTAGGCTTCTATAAAATCGCAAGGCTTGCGCCATTGCAGGTGTGTTTAAATATACTTGTGTTTCGCCCACAATGTTGGCGTCAAATGCCGTGGTAAACGCAAAAAACCAATACATTTCATTGTAGTTCCAGCCTATGGGTTCGACACCTTTGGCTCTTATTTCCGCTGTTTTACTTTTTAGTTGCGCCCAATTTTTTATAGGTTGTTGCACTAAATCTCGGTTGTAGTACATAACTAAATGATTGCCAACCGATAGGGGGATCCCGTAAATATGCTGGTTGGCGGTGACGGTTAACCAAACATTGTTAGCGATAGGCTCTAGCGCAAAGTCGTTAGGATTGACTTGAGAAAAGCCCATAATATTGCGGTCACTAATGAAATCGGAAGGCGCTAAGACTAGATCAGGTGGGGTGTTTTGCATTAATGCTTTAACTAGAGCGGTTTTTAAATCGGTTGTGCGTAAGTAGGTCAGTTCGATTTCTATGCCGAGTTTTTCGCTTGCTATTTGCATTTGCTGTTCAAAAAATACAGCGGCGGCTTGTTCTTTTTGATACCAAATTTTGATCTTAGGCTGTTCGGCAGCATGACTGAATACCGCTATCATTAACAGGCTGATTAATAAAAAAATTTGGCGCACAGTGATTTCACATAAAAAGCATTTGCCACTAAGTATAAGCATGGATTTTCAGCTCTTCCATTTACTGATAGAGAAGAAAAGTTTTAATTTAATGAACCTTTTTAAAAATGGCTTCGTCTTTTAAGTTAAACACCTAGGCATATAGCAAAAGCGAGAAGACTACATTGATTAATTTGGATACGGACAGCAGTGCAGCAAGCGAAAATTGATTTACTGGTTATTTCAGCGCAGCGTGGTAATCAAGCGGCATTCTCTGAGTTGGTCAACGAGTTTAACCAGCCTTTATTGCGGTTCGGTTATCGTCTTTGTAGCGATACCGAGCTGGTTAAAGATGCGGTTCAAGAAACCTGGTTAACCTCAGCAAAGGGATTAAGCAAACTTAATGATCCGCGCGCATTTCGCTGTTGGCTTTATCAAACTTTGCGGTGGCGCTTAACGGATTTAGCGCGTAAACAAAGCCAATTTGAGTTGGTCGAGTTAGCTGAGCACAAGGACGTATCTGAAGGTGGTGTGCCGGAACAGCCAGCGGTAACCAAGCCAATAGAACTCGATAATGAGGTGTTAAAAGCGATTGCCCAACTGGGTGAAACTGAACAGCAGATCTTGCATTTGTTTTATTTAGATGAAATGAAAATGGTGGAAATAGCGGCCATTCTAAGCATCCCAGTCGGTACGGTTAAATCTCGATTAAACCGCGCTAAAAAGCAATTAAAGACCATTATGCAAGCCTAAATAGGGGTAAATGTCATGAAGTTAGATGATCAAATAAAACAATCGTTACAACAAGAAGCGCAACAGCTAGATGCCATACTGGCACAAGAGCCGGGGATATTCGGCATGATAAATAACTCGTACCGAGGCGCTTTGCGTATATGGCTGATTATTGCCAGCGTTGCGGGCGTAATAGCGACCCTTTGCTTTGTTTGGTGTGGCTATCAATTTGTTATGGCCGAATTAGCCGTTGATAAAGTGTTTTGGGGTGTGTGGTTTATTGTGGGTTTGTATATACAAGCGATGATTAAACTGTGGTTTTTTATGGAAATGAATCGTACATCAACCGTTAGAGAAATTAAACGCCTTGAGTTAGCGGTTGAAAGGCTTTACGCTCGTTTGGAGCAATAACGGAACTAATCGACGATTTAGGTCTGCTAACGAACAATTTATGCCAGTTAGCAGGTCTTATTGGTAGTCATTAAAAATAATAGAAAGAGTGCCCAGTGAAAATTAGCAAATCCAATAGAAGCCAATTTAAAGACCATCAAATTACTGACGAGAGTGTATTTAATGATCGCCGCAGTTTACTCAAGCAACTGGGTTTTATTGGCGCCTCTGGGTTAATCGCTAATCAAGCGCAAGCGAGTTTGTTAGATATTTTTAAAGACGATAAACCGCAAGCTAAACCAGCTGGAACTGAGCTACGTCCGCTTAAATTTAAAGCATCAACATTATCGCGTGAGGGCTTAACGCCGGAAAAGAAAGTGACGACTTATAATAACTTTTATGAGTTTGGCACCCAAAAATCGGATCCTGCCCAAAATGCTTATCAGCTGTCAATTGACCCATGGCAAGTTAAAGTCGGTGGTTTATGTAACAACGCGTTTGAGCTGGGTTTTGAAGATCTGTTTACGCGTTACCCGTTAGAAGAGCGCATTTATAATTTTCGCTGTGTCGAAACTTGGTCCATGGTTGTACCTTGGATTGGTTTTCCGTTAGCGTCACTATTGAAAGAAGCGGATCCAACGAGCAAGGCCAAATATGTCGCCTTTGAAACCTTGTACCGACCAGAAGAGATGATAGGGCAAAAATCACGCTTTGCTGGTGGGGGAATTCAATACCCGTATGTTGAAGGTTTGCGTTTGGATGAAGCCATGCATCCGCTGACCATTTTGGCGGTGGGTTTATACGACAAAAGTTTACCTAATCAAAATGGTGCGCCTATTCGCTTGGTAGTGCCTTGGAAATATGGTTTTAAATGTATTAAGTCCATTGTCAGTATAAAGCTGACTGACAAAGAGCCGCCAACGACATGGAATATTAGCGCGCCCCAAGAGTATGGTTTTTATGCCAATGTGAATCCACAGGTCGACCATCCGCGTTGGAGCCAAGCACAAGAGCGACGTTTAACTACAGGTGGTTTGCTAGCGCAACGTTATATTAAAACCGCTATGTTTAATGGTTACGCCGAGCAGGTAGCGAGTTTGTATAAAGGCATGGATCTCGCCAAATATTATTAGAGGCGTATAGGGTTGTTTTTGTAGGGCCGGTTTTATACCTGCAACCCCAGCGTATCTAAAATAAGTTAGGGTTGGTGGATATAAAATCCACCCCACATATACAATCCACCTTAAGATTTAATCAGTTTAAATACAGGGTCATTTGTGCTGCGCATTTTGTCTATAATCGCGTTATGCAGCTTAGTGACAATGGCTTTTTGTTGAGGCGTTAACTGGGTTTGTAATAAATTGTGAGATTCGTCCGGATCGTTGACAAGATCATAAAATTCATCGCGCCCTTGGTTGTTAAAATCGCGGATTAATTTGTATTTGCCGTCGCTATACATGCGCATATGGGTAATGGATTGATGTTGTGTCGAGTAGGCGGCGTAATAATCGGTTGAGAGCAGGGTGTTTTCATCTAAAAGTGCAGGCAAAAAGTCTTTACCCCGTACAATGTTGTTATCACTGACTTTACCTTTAGCAATGCTCACCAAGGTTGGAAACCAGTCTATGTTGGGCATAGTCGAACGGTTTTCCGTATTGGCTTTAATTGCGTTTGGCCAGCGGACTATAGTGGGCACTTTTAAGCTTGGGTCGTACATATTAGGGCGTTGGCCGCCGGGTACGTTTTCTGTACCTTTAGGTTTGTTTTTTAATAGCCAAAAGCCATTGCCTTTATGCCAAATACCATTTAAACCTATGTTGTAGCCATGATCAGAGGTAAAGACTAAAAAGGTATTGTCGGCTAAATTAAGCTCATCCAACACTTGCATAATGCGCCCGACATTGCGGTCGATACCACGCACGCTAGATAAATATTCGCGCATTAGTTTTTTGCCGCGCTTTAAATTTAAACCTGGGTAGTCAGGGTGGGGCAGTTGCATATCCATATTTTTATACGGTGCTTCATCTTCCGGTGCTACCGGTAAAAAGCGATAATGCGGAGCGCGTAAATGCAGTGATAAAGCAAATTTATTGGCTTTATTTTTGTTGATAAAGTCGATGGCGTAGTCGGTTAAAATATCAAAGGTTAAGCCCTTGTGTGCTGTTTCTACCCCATTCACTTCCATTTGCGGATTGTCGGGTGGCGCACCCGCTTTTCTAAAACCAACAAATTCATGATAGCCGTGTTTTTTAGGATGGTAATCATCGGCTTTACCTAAATGCCATTTGCCGATTAAGCCAGTGTAATAACCCGACTGTTGAAGTATTTCTGGCCAGGTTTCAAATTTAGTATCCAAGCCTAGGGTAAATTGATGACCAGTAAGGGTTTTGGCTTTGGGATTATCATTTATCCAATCATCAATACCTAACTCGTAACCGTATTGCGAGGTTAATAAACTAGCGCGAGAAGGACTACAGACAGGGGTTGTAGCATAGGCGTTAGGTAAATACATGCCTTGGCTTGAGAGTTTATCTAAATTAGGCGTTAAGGCTTGTTTATTGCCTGAGCGTCCTAGGGCCCACGGCGCTTGATCGTCTGTGTAAATAAAAACAATATTAGGTGGCTCAATGTCTTTAAGGCTAGTGTTTTTAGCCTGAGTTTGCGCATCCTCAGGTGTCTTATTACAGGCTGTCAGAGCAACCGTTGCGAGTATAGCTGGAATGATTTTTACGTTATTTATCTTAAACATACTTTTTCGCTTTCAATGTAATCAATTTGTTGGGCGCTCGCTGCCGATTAATCGCTGCAAAAAGGCTTACTTAAATTGTTGAATATCGCTATCCAAATCGTGAAACAGGTTATTAATGGCTAAGTAATCCGTTGTCGGTCGTTTGTTGTAACTACGGCTAACAATGCCATAGGTTTTAAATTTTATTGTGCGCTTTCCATTCACACCCTGAATGGTATTGTTTTTGATCACTAAATTGCCTTGTGCACCATCTAAACCAATGGCTTCATAGTGGCGGCCACGGGCATTTATCGGCGATGTTTTACCCGCGTAAATATCACCTAAACCTGAAATAACATTGTTGGCAACGGTAGCGTCATTCACTCTTTCTAATGAAATAGCTCTAACCGCGCTTTTTATCGTGTTATTACTGATATTCGCTTGGTATGAAGTTCGACCTGAAAATAAGTGCTTTATGCTTAAACCAACCGCAACATTGTTAAGCCTGTTGTTTTGCATGGTGATACGATCTGCGCCTCGCTTACTGGTAATGCCATCGTAAGCGCGCTCAACGTAATTGTTTATCAGCACAAAGTCGTCGCCAATTTCACCATTTTTTCCTGCCGCGGTAACGTAAATAGCCGCGTCTCGAATACCAAAAAAGTTATTGTTTTTAATAGTCGCTTGGCGTGTTCCGGCCATGAGAATACCGCTATCGCCACCCGCTAAATAAAAAGGATCTTTGGCTGTTTTAGTACCGACTACCGTAATACCGTCGACAATGACATTACGTAATTTTTGAAAGCCATTGTGGTGGCCTCTAATCGATAGCGCATCTGCGGTTTTTTTCGTTCCTGTTCGGCCTTGAGGTGTCATTTTAGTAATGGGAACCACCTGTGATACTTTGGCGTTGGCTATATTGATAAAACCACCAACCCAATGAACTTCGCTTTCAACCTGCAAAGCACATTTTTGAGAATGTTTGCTGTGTGCATCTAAACTGAACAGATCACCATCAAGCTTGCTGGTTGCGAAGAAAAGCGCTTGGCTTGCATCCACGATTAAGTCATTTCGTAAAATAACCTTTATTTCATTGTCTATGTAATATTGGCCGCTAATTTTTACAGGCAAGCCAGTGTTGGTGGCATTTTGCAGGGCTTGTTGCAGAGAGTTAACGTTACCTTTGGGATCAAACGGTAAAGCGTGGCATTGACTGTCGCTGCCGATACTGTCAACTCGCGATTTATTGTTGTGAGCGACAGCCGCTTGATTATTGGGGTGTGTATTTGCGCAACTCAATAGGACTGAAGCAGATAAGATGATCAGCAGAAGTTTGATTTTACATTGTGACATCATTGCTTACTTCTTAGATAGAACGCTTAACTAGTCATGATAAATCAATAAAAATTAATTAACAATCTTGTAAAGTCATTAATATATTGAATTAAGCGACTTTTAGTTGGATTTATGATTTTTAGTGATTGTTAATGACTTGTTGTGAGTGTTTTATTGATGTATATTTCGCAGCAATAAATTGGAATAAGTCATGTTCTGATGTTGGGCAGTGGTTACGATCTGCGATAATTTTTCGGCTGGATCGTGCGAATTGACATTAGACATAGAAGAGTTGGCACTTAGCAATTTGCTACTGAGTCATTTGCTACTTAGTCATTTGTTACTCAGGAATAAGCTCTTTTGAATTCACAAAATAAGGTACTCACATGAAAAAATTAGCTTCAGCGCTTTTTGTGGCAAGTTTGGCATTAATCGGTTGTCAGTCAACGTCATCATCGTCCTCAATGGTAGAAAAGCAACCTATTCAGTTGTTTAACGGTAAAGACTTAAGCAATTGGACGATTGAAAGTAATGGACAATTTTCGGTGGAAAATGGCGTTATCAAGTTAAACCGCGGCACAGGTTGGTTACGTTCAAACGATACTTTTAGTGATTATGTGCTTACCATGGAATTTCGCTTTTTAGAGAAAGAAGCCAACAGTGGCATTTTTGTGCGTACCCAAGCAACCAAACATCAAGACGAAAAAGGCTATCCAAATAATGGCTATCAAGTGCAAGCTAAAGACACGCTCGAAGGTATCGCATTGGCGCAAATGATCCCTTACGGTGCCCCACCTTTTCAACACGCGTTTGATTTAGAAGCATTAAAGCTTGCCTACAAACCGCATGGTGAATGGCACACCTACGAAATTACGGCTAAAGGCGAAACGTTACAAGTTAAATTAAATGACATCGTTATTAGTACTGCAACCCATATTAAAAACCTTGATGGCCATATTGGCATTCAAGGTGAGTTTGGCCTTTTAGAGTTCAGAAAAATTGAAGTATTACCCTTGTAATCGTTAGGAATTATTAACATGAAATTGCTTACACAAAACATTAAAAGTCTCATAGGCTGTTCGTTACTCGTTGGGTTAGCAGGGTGTAATGCTGTTGCTGATAAAAATACCTCTGCCAGTGCGCCAAAGTTGATCCCAGCACAAACGGGGAGTTTTGGTGATCAAGGCGACGGTACCTACATTAACCCTATCTTAAATGCTGATTATCCGGATTCAGATATTGAGCAAGTCGGCGACACCTACTACATGATCACATCTAAGCAGCATATGTCGCCTGGTATGCCAATTTTAGAGTCAAAAGACATGGTTAACTGGACCAACACCGGCCATGCTTTTCCTAAATTGTCATGGGCGCCAGAATATAACTGGGATCGCATGAATGGCTATTCGTTTGGTACATGGGCAGGTGATATTGCTTACCACGAAGGTAAATGGTACGTCTATCAAATTGATTACCAACACGGCCTTATGGTTACCATGGCTGACGACATTAGCGGCCCGTGGAGTGAGCCTATTATGATGCTACCGCATGCGGAAGTATTAGATGATCCAGGGGTATATTTTGATCACGAAACGAAAAAAGCTTACGTCATCATTAATACAGGCTTAAAACATAAAAGCCCAGATAACAAAATTGAAGGTAACGAAAACTACATTTATGAAATGAGCTGGGATGGCACCAAAATCCTTGACGAAGGTAAATTAGTTTACACCGGCATGGGGGCAGAAGCGGCTAAAATCTACAAGATTGACGGCACTTGGTATATCACCATGGCGCAATGGACCATGGGTGATTACTCAACCAAGCCGGGTGTTAAAAACCCTAAAAACGACCGTAAACAGTTAATTTTGCGTTCAAAAGAAAGTATTTACGGCCCATACGAAGTTAAAACTATCTTAGAAAAAGGCAAAGAGTTTAACAACCGTAGTGCCAGTCAAGGTGGCTTTATGACCGCACCAGATGGATCTTGGTGGTACATGCATCAGCTTATTCAAAATGACGATATTCCGTTCCAAGGTCGCCCACAATGTTTAGAGCCTGTGACTTGGGTTGATGGTTGGCCAATTATTGGTTTTGACGAAGATAATGACGGTATTGGTGAGCCACTTAAGCGTTATAAAAAGCCGATTAATGGTTATCCTATCACCGCACCTAAGAGCGATGATGATTTCTCATCAAGCAAACTCGGACCACAATGGGAATGGAACCATAACCCAAGAGACAGCCATTGGTCGCTAACAGAACGCCCAGGTTGGTTACGATTAAAAGCTAGCAAAGTATTGCCAAACAACAGCAACCACGGCCCTAAAATCAACGAATGGACCAATAATGATGGGTCAGATTCTGATTTTTGGCGCGCGCCAAACACCCTAAGCCAACGTATGATGGGTATCACTACCGGTACCGCAGTGGCTAAATTTGATATTTCAGGCATGAAGCCAAATCAATTAGCCGGTTTTGTCCGTTACGGCGGAGTATTTAACCTGCTAGGTGTGGAAGTGGATGCTAATGGCAAGAAGCATTTGTTCTACATGGATAAAATGAGTAACAAAACCAAAGGCCCAGAGATCACAGGTAACGACTTATACGTGCGTACATCAAACGCGCGTGACCAAGCTACCTACGAGTACAGCTTTAACGGTAAAAATTACAAAGCCTTTGGCCCAAGCTTTACCATTGCTTTTGGTAAATGGACAGGCGATCGTTTAGGTTTCTTCTCGTGGAATGAACAACGCGACACTGACGCCGGACACATAGATGTTGATTGGTTTACATACGATTATGATGGTCCTAAAGCCGCTCGTATCGCTTTTAAATAAATAACAAATATAAATCTGTAAATCTTAAGCCCGCCTTGATTGTTATTAAGGCTGGCTTTTTTGTACTTATAGGTGAGTATTTATTTACCAAAATGATAATTTTTTCAATATGGGATTGTCATTGCTAATCCTGTTGAGAGTGACAATACTTGAGTGAAAACAGGTAGCTAGTAACTTATAAATTAAGCTCTATAAATGTATAAATATTGTAAATATGCTTGATTTTAAACCTTTGGCTGGTTACATAAACTGATAAAAAATAAACGTTGAAAAGGTACAGGATGTATAAATTAACCATTTCATTATTGGCTGGTGTTGGCTTGGGTTATGGCGTTGCAGTGCTGACTCAGGGAACGGGAATGACTGAATTATCAAACCCTAATGCGCCTCAACTTGATGTAAAACCCGTTAATTTAGATAACGTTAAACGCGGCTTATCAAGCACTCACTCGCCAACGGATCCTCAATCAAAATCACCAGCTGTCTTTCAAGATGAATCTGAAGCAAAGGGCAATCAACATTCGCTGGATATTGCCGCGTCTTGGCAAGAGCAAGTTGCACTTATTCAAGCCAATACGGATTTATCTGCTGTTGATTCTCGTATTGAAATTTTAAAACTATTGTCAGGTTTACAAAAAGAGTCGGTTAGCGCCCAACAAGATTTTTTATTAGCCAATTTACACCCTAATAGCGATGCCAGCTTACGCGAAGCGTCTTTTCTTTTACTAAAAGACTTTGCCAAAAGACATCCAAGCTCAGCTGTTGATTTACTTAATATCATGACAGATGAGCAATTAGCTGACAGTGGTGCAGCCATTATGCATACGCTAACGCAAAACTCGGTAGATGTGGCCTATGAATGGTTAGTTAATGCGGATCTGGATAGAGTTAAGCAAGTGGACTCCAGTAAATTTGGTCATACTTTGCGCCGTATTTTATCCGTTGCAGCGCAAGACCCTAACATAGGTAAGCAAGCTTATCAGTTCGCTAAGCAGTCTGATTTATGGCTCAAGGCCAATCAGAAATATGCACTTAGGGATATTGCCAGCAGTTTAGCGCAGCAAGAGCCGTATTCTTTGCTCGATCAGGCCATGGCAGCAGGTAATGATAATGGACAATATGACATGATATTGGTTAGCGGGGCATTAACTGAAATTGCCAAGCAGGATGTATTATGGACCACAGACTTTTTAATTGATAACCCTAAAATAAATAATAAAGACATTAAACGGGACCTGATCCGCTCATTGACTCAAGCGGATAATCCAGAGCAGCTAAAGCAATTTTATCAAGCTATGCCAAGTCAGGATAAAGCCAATATTGCGGCTTATGCAGCGCAAGGTTATGCGCGAACCGACATGGAACAAAGTGTCGATTGGCTAAAGAAAATAGACAACCCGAAAAAACTCACCTCATCGCTTACGAGTATGTTAGTCACAGCTAAGTATAGCCAAGACATTTCTCTTAATGATCAAGTCAATATTGTTGAGCAACTATTGAATCAACATCCGCAAAATAAGGCATCTGCTTATAAACGACTTTATGCGAGTTTATCGCGTTCAGATAAAGCCCAAGCCAATGCATTAATTGAATTAGTGCCAGATGACGAAACCAACACCCGCCAGCAATTACAAGACTTTGCTAACCGCAGAAAACGCTAGGTTTGCCGGTGTAAAACCGGCTCCACAAGGTACATATTTGTCGGTTGAAATTTATTTCAACGAATGTGTACGTAGGGTGGATTTTATATCCACTAACCCTAACTGATTTAAGATACTCTAGGTTTGCCGGTGTAAAACCGGCCCCACAAAGTAGATGTTTTGTCGGTTGAAATTTATTTCAACAAATTTGCATGTAGGGTGGATTTTATATCCACTAACCCTAACTGATTTTAGAACCGCTAGGTTTGCCGGTGTAAAACCGGCCCCACAAGGTACATATTTGTCGGTTGAAATTTATTTCAACGAATCTGTATGTAGGGTGGATTTTATATCCACTAACCCTAACTGATTTAAGATACGCTAGGTTTGCCGGTGCAAAACCGGCCCCACAAGGTAGATGTTTTGTCGGTTGAAATTTATTTCAACGAATGTGTACGTAGGGTGGATTTTATATCCACTAACCCTAACTGATTTAAGATACTCTAGGTCTGCCGGTGTAAAACCGGCCCCACAAAGTAGATGTTTTGTCGGTTGAAATTTATTTCAACGAATTTGCATGTAGGGTGGATTTTATATCCACTAACCCTAACTGATTTTAGAACCGCTAGGTTTGCCGGTGTAAAACCGGCCCTAAAATAACTGCCATAACAAGGGTAGTAAGATGGCGGTGGCTAACGCGTTTAGTCCCATTGCAAGACCTGAAAATGCGCCAGCAACATCGTTCACTTGCAACGCTCTGGCGGTGCCAATGCCATGGCTAGCCGTGCCTAAAGCCATACCTAATGCTGCATTATCTTTGATTTTGATTAGTTTAACTATCCAAGGCCCAAGCATAGCACCTAAAATACCGGTAAGAATAACCAATACAGCAGTTAAAGACGCTAAGCCGCCCAATTGTTCTGAAATACCCATTGCCACAGGTGCGGTTATCGATTTGGGGGCTAAAGAAACAATAGATAACAATTTTGCATCTAATAACCATGCTATGCCAATTGCACTTACCGCTGCCGTCGACGAACCTATTAATAAGCTAGCGACAATAGCGCCTGCGGATTGTTTAATACGGTTGAACTGTTTATAGAGCGGAATAGCCAAGGCTACGGTAGCAGGCCCTAATAAAAAATGGATAAATTGTGCGCCTGTAAAATAGGTGTCATAACTGGTATTGGATAGCAATAGAAAAGACACAATAACCATAATGCTAATTAACACAGGGTTGAGCAGTGGGTTGAAATTAGCTTTTTTATAGATTTTATTTGCTAAAGCAAATACCGCCATGGTCATGGTTAAATGCAATAAAGGATTAGAACTTAAATAAACCCAAACATTTTGTTGCTCAGTCATGATGCAGTTTTCCTTTTTGCATTAATTTGTCATCTTTATTGAACATTGCCATGGAAAACGCGGTAACAATAATGGCGAGTATCGTACTAATAACGATAGCAACTGAAAGTGGCACGAGATCCGCTTTTAATAAAGATAAGTGGGTTATGACACCAACCCCAGCAGGTACAAACAGCAAAGACAAATTGCTTAATAAAAAACCACCAACACTTTCTAGTTTTTGCGGAACGCCACCTTTAATCACGAGGAACAAAAACAATAAGCCCATACCCACAACTGGACCCGGTAAGGGTGCACCAGTCGATATGACGAACAGCTCGCCCAAGAATTGGCAAAGCAAAATTAAGGTAAAATATTCAAACATGTAAGGCCTTGTGAAATAGCGCGTAGATATAGTCTTCTCGCTCAGGTTTTATGGTTCATTGTCAGCGCTTACTCTCGACTTTGGCTCCTGCGTCGTTCTACTACCTAAATCCCTTTAGGCAGCCCCAATCACATAGTAGAGCATATGCTCATGGGGTCTCGAAGCTTGACGGCTTCCCCTAAAACCTGATCGCTTTGACTATAGATATTTATGCAAGCAAATTATTAATTAGAGGCGCTGGATATTGATGAGTCAATCTGTATTGGCGGTATTATTTCGAATATTTATAGTCAGTGCAATCAGTCGGTTTATATTGATTGATTTGCGTCAACTGATAGCCGAAAGAAAGAATATTCGTA
Organism: Saccharobesus litoralis; assembly: GCF_003063625.1. Lineage (NCBI taxonomy): Bacteria > Pseudomonadati > Pseudomonadota > Gammaproteobacteria > Alteromonadales > Alteromonadaceae > Saccharobesus > Saccharobesus litoralis. Next base: position 1,785,026 of record NZ_CP026604.1, read on the forward strand.
AGGTGGGAAAGTTAGAAAAACAAAAAAGCGCTACATCATATAGCGCTTTTTAGGCAATAAGGCGGCTGTGAGCGATTAGTGGCTCATTTCCACACTTTCAGTATCGATAGCACCATCGTTATCAACTTGTGATGGATCGCCATATCGCTTGAAGTACATAGAGGTAATAATAGGGACCAAAATAGAAGTTACGATCACACTTGTCGCGATCAATGCTGTTGCACTTTGCGCCGCGACAGCGAATTTAGGTTCGATGGCGGCAATAGCAGCAGGGTTAGCAATAGCGGCCCCCGCGGTAGAAGACGCAGCGACACCCGCTGTTCCGTTACCTTTACCAATCCAACGGTCAGCAAAAATCAGCGGAATACCTGTAATAACAATAACGGCAACACCTAATAAAATACCGAGTAAACCTGTATCAAAAATAACACCTAAGTTAATGGTGTTACCTAAGGCGAAACCAACAAATGGGATCATGATTGCACTGGCTCGACTAAAAAACTCGCGCAGACTAACGTCCAAGTTACCTAAAATAAAACCAGCAAGGAACGGCAATACCGCACCCACAAAGTGATGTAATTCGAATGTAGCGGCGCCGACTGAACCTAAAATTAGCATAGTCATAAGAGGGCCAGATTCTAAAGACATTAAAATAAAGGCGCCAGATTCTTCTTTTGAACCGTACTGGTTCATTAAACTGGCGTATAGGCCTCCATTAGTCATATCCATTGCCGAAACAATAGCAAGAGTTGATAAACCAGCAAATAAACCGGCTTCAATTCCGTGTTCAGGTAATAATGAGGCAGCAATAAGCGCAACAATCCAAGCAGTACCAATTTTAGTGACAACTAAAGTACCGGACTTACGTAACACGGTTCCAGTTGAACTTAGGTCGATGCTAGCGCCTATACAGAAAAACCAGACCGCAAGAATAGGTAAAATCCCAGTCATGATCCCTTTGGTGAATCCACCAAAATAATCCGCAGAATCCGGTGCTAAAGTGTTAATTACTGCGCCTAAAAATAGAGGGACTAACATCATACCGCCAGGTACACGTTCTACAGCTTGTTTTATCTTCATTGTTTTCTCTTTATCGTTAACTTGACCTAAGGAGCAAAACGGTTATTTCGCCATTTGCTCCAGTGAATTAAGTTCTACTTAAGATAATCGCATGCAATTAAAATACAATCCAGTCAAAAATGTTAATAAATAGTCATAAATAATCACAAATGTGTTTTGAAAAGTCATTGTTGGTTATAGAAAAAGGTTGTGAATGGGTGATTATTTTTAATAATTATAAGGGTTTACATAGATATGTTAGTTCCATATTTTAAACTTCATCTGATTTTTAATGATTTGTATTTTGGTAAATATATTGTAAAAGATTAAATCTGATTGTATTTTGCAGGTATAGTCTTCTCACTCAGATTTTATGGTTCATTGTCTGCGCTTACTCGCCCCAATCACATAATAGAGCATATGCTCATGGGGTCTCAAAGCTTGACGGCTTCCCCTAAAACCTGATCGCTTTGACTATATTTTGTCGATTGGTCTGATTTAGCGGGTTTTCAATATGACAATATTGCTTAAAGACAAAGCCAACGTACTCAATAAGAGGGAACTTACATGTTAAGTAAACCATATAAATCTTTAATTTTACTTGCTGCCATTTATTGTATTGGTTCAGCAAATGCCTCCATTTTTAAAGCGGATAAACATTACACGAGCAAGGAATACGAATTAGCGAAAAAAGGCTATTTAAACGCAGCTAAAGTAGGCAACCCACATGCATATTATCAACTTGGCCAAATGTATCGTCAGGGGCAAGGGGTAAAACCTGATTTGCTAAACGCCTTAATTTACTTTGCATTAGCAGAAGAATACGATTTTCATTCCTCGCAAAAAATACTAAATCAATTGCTAGAAAGTTTTACAGAAATTGAACGGCAGAAAATTATAGCCATCCTTGATGATTACAAACGCAACAATGGCAAAAGCCAGATTGAGCAAAAGTATTATCCTGAACTCATCGTAGCAAACCTGCAAAAGAAAGTGCTATTCGACGGTGAGTCTAAGTTGAAAACGCGCTTTTATGCAGATGAATATGATGCCGAAAATGAAATGTTAAATGCATCAGACTTTGGTTTTGATGATGAGGAATCAAATGACTTGTATGGCATTGTTTCGACTCCGAAACTACCTTATCTCATTGTTGACAACGACATTGGCCGTGACGGCTCGGTTAGATATGTGTCTGAAGTGCAAAAGAGTGGTTCCGTGACTTCTATTATTAAACAATACAAATTGTTTGCCGGTCCCAAGCCAACATTCGATGGTAAACCGGTAGAATTTGTTAATAGGGTGTCGATGGGCGCCGCTAATTTTGACCGGTTTGCCTTGATCCGAGAAAACGAGAAATTATATGGTGCCATTCTTAGAGCCAAGAAAAAACTGGTTAAAGACCAATCTCTTAAAAGCCAGTATGAGCTAGCGATGGCTTTGCAAAACTTCCCTTGGTTGGAGCAAGAAGAAGGAGAGGTTGAAAAACGATTATTGGATTTATCTAAACAAGGCCACCCCAGTGCTATGTTTGAATATGGTGCTAAGTTGTATCGTGAACAGCGCGATTTAGACAGTGCGGTTAAATGGATATCAAGAGCCAGCAGTTACGGATTGGCTCGCGCTGAGTATCGTTTAGGTAAATTACTCACAACTAGCCCTTGGGTTAAACAAGACGAGAAAAAAGCGTTATTTTGGTTTGAATCGGCAATGGTAAAAGATCATATTGCCGCGACCATTAAAGTTATCGAATTAAAATTATTAGCAAAAGATAAATCGCTACATGATCTGGATACAGCGATTAAATTACTGGAAAAAATAGAAAGTTCGCAAACCAGTAATCCAGAATATTTTTATCTTTTATCCTTGTCGCATATTGATCGAAAAAATCGTGATTACACTCAGGTGATCGCTAATTTGGAACACGCCATCACTTTGGCATCGCGTTTTGATTGGGATGTAGCTGAATGGGAGTCGTTACTGGGTAGATTAACACAAGGCACAGTTTATATTACGGAGTAGGGCGTTGGAACAAAAGTTGGCCGATATTTAAAGCCATGTGATCCACCCTCATTAACTTAAATAAACCCCCTTTACACAAGGATAGACGTTATCACTCTATAGCTAGAGACAAGATACAAGGGGGTATTTCACATCGACAATAGCCGCCAAACTTTTCTCCTGTAGGCGAGCATTTATGCCAATGTCGTTAACTTAAGCCAACGTAGGTTGGTGCTTGCTTATATGGATATAAGTAGCTGGGATTTGTCTGGAACAAAAATCCCTAGAGCTTGCGAAGCCCAACACAAGCCGCGGTTTTGTTGGGCTTCATTCTTCAGCCCAACCTTCTATGAAGGACAGGAAGTCAATACCCAACCTTTAATTTATAAAAATCTCTTATGCTCTTTCTTCAAACCATAAGCTTTTTCCCATTTTTGAAGTTAATCAATTGCCCAGATTAATTTATTCGTGCTACTCAACATCAAGTGTGAGCGCAACCACCTTCTATCCGTTCCAGCCCTAAGCTGGCTACCTCAAACTGCATTCGTATGTGCAGTGAAATCTGGTTGAAGGTGCCCCTTCTACAAAAACGGTCAAGCTTGGCTTACCAAGGTTGGGCACGAGCACCTTCTCACAATCGTTAACGTTAATTCCTTATGTGTTTGTTGTCATTTGTGACTGCCTCTGTGCAATTAACCTTCCGTTAATTGTGCACCCTCGGGAATAACACCATGCTCAAGGTAACGCCACAGAGCCACTAATAATTTTCTCGCGAGCGCGACTATTCCCACTCTTCGCATCCGCTTGCTGCCTTTGTCAAAGCGCTCCTTAAACCATTGACTTAATTTGCTGCCTTTTTGGTAACGTAACCACAGCCAAGCAAACTCTATCATGACCTTGCGCACCCGCTTATTGCCTGCTTTACTTATTCCCTGTTCGCGTTGGCTGTCTCCGCTGTCATAAGGTGTTGGAGTTAATCCCGCACAACTCCCCACTTGCTTAGCGTTTTTGAAATCTCGCCAGCTAAAAAATTCTGCAACTAAGTACCAACTGGTTTGCCATCCTACGGCTTTGAGTTGCATCATTTGCTCTATCTGTTTTTCCATACTGCCGTCTTGGGCTTGGGTAACTCGCTCTTTTTGTAACGCTTCAAGTTCTTTCACTTGATTATCTACCATGACATAGCGCTCGTATTCGCGTTGTAATTCGTTCTTCGTATCAACTGGAATGTCATACCCCGTGACGGCGCCTTTAAGTTTAGGCAGTAATGTTTTTAAATCTTTTATGTTTGCTAGCCGTATGCCATGCAGAAAAAGTAAAGATTTTATCCTTGTTGAATGCGCCCCTCGCTCTTCGATTAATCGCCCTCGTTCGCGTTGTAATCGTCGTTTATCTTCTTGCTCAATAGTCGGGACTCTAACAGGCCTCATTGCCGTCAAATCACCTGAACAATAACGAATGAGTAGTCTGTTTAAGGCTTTTACGTCCACACCATCACTTTTGACTTGGCGTTGACGCCGATTCACTTCAATAGCGGCTGAGTCAATCACATAATTGGTGATATTTTCTTTTTCCAATGCTCTGTGTATCCAAAACCCATCTCGACCCGCTTCGTAACAGCTAAAAACCGGACAGTCTGGTGTGCATTTTAGTTTTTCTTTTGCCAGTTCAATTTCTGCAAGTAGGCTATTCCAATCACCAGCATCAATCGTTTTCTGTCTGAGCTTAACTTTATTACTAAATCCTAGCTTCCAGCTTTTTGCACTTAATTCAAAAGCAAGGTACAAAATATTTGAATTTGCGTTATCTTTATCTTGAAGGACAGTATTCATCTTTATTCACCTTTTTTGGTTTTGTCACCTTAAGGTTAGTCGATATACTGTCCTTCATAGTTTCTACCAGAAATCGTTAACTTAATGGCATTGGCATTCATGCTTGCAGAACCTGCAAATTGTTCTACCCAAGAGAGCAAGTTTATAACTTTTAGATGGTTTGACGCTTGTTGCTTGAAATGCTGAATAGTTACCAAATCTTAAGAATAAACTATGTGATTGGGGTTGCCTAAAGGGACTTAGGTAGTAGGACGACGCAGGTGTCAAAGTCGAGAGTAAGCGCTGACAATGAACCATAAGACCTGAGCGAGAAGACTATATTGTCCGCTACGGAAACCCGCCGTCACCCACGTTCGCTTTGACTATACTACTTATCTACAGGCATTAAAAACTTTCAATTAACGTGTTTTTTACAACTGGCCAATAAATTATAGGTTCGCTTTATCTATTTAGCATTAATAGCAAAACTGAAATTTTTTGTGATTGTTTATTTTCATTTGTGCAAAAAGTAGACGTAATTTACAACATTGGGTTGACTATAAATGACTATTTATGACACTATGTTTATATTATGTGAATAAAATTGACCCTTTATTTAACAAAGTAGGGGGTAGCAATTTTAAATAATCACAGCTTTTCGTTGTAGAGGGTAAATTTCTCTACAACCTAAAATTACGTTACTAGCATGATTAGGAACTATTAATGAAGACAACCATAACTAAAAAAGCGCTACTTCTTAGCAGCTCTGCCAGCGTACTGATGACTATGTTCGCTCCGTCAGTTTTAGCAGAAGAAGTAAAAGCAGCGATAGAAAGACAGCAACAAGAAACAGAAGTGATTGAAGTGAGTGGTGTTCGAGGTTCATTGGAGTCAGCACTACTTGAAAAACGTGAAGCGCTATCAATTATCGACGCCATTTCCGCTAAAGATATGGATGCTTTACCAGCACTAGATTTAGGTGAAGCCATGCAGTCTATCCCTGGCGTTCAGTTAAATACTGACGATTCTGGCCGTAACTCCAATATTACCTTACGTGGTTTACCAGGTGGTTACGCCAAAACAATGGCTGAAGGTCAGTCATTTGCTATTCCAAGTCGCAGTAAAGGGGTTGTGGGTGCATCAAATCCTTTTGGTTCGTTCGAAGCCAGTGTATTTGATGGCGTAACCGTTGTTAAAGCGCCAACGGCTGACTTACAAGAAGGCGGCATGGCTGGTGTGGTAAATAAAAAATTACAACGCGCGCTAGGTTCAAAAGACGGTAAATTCTCACTAGGCATAAATGGCCGCTGGGAAGAACTGACTAATGATTGGAATAAGGGTTTCAAATTATCCGGTTCAAAGCACATTATCAAAGACAAATTAGCGTTTGCCTTTAAAGCAGCAGGCTCTGTACAAGAATTCCGTAGTGATACAGCCAACTTCACTGATTATATCGCGTTAAACTCAATTCAAGATCATCAAACCGTTGATACTAACTTTATCAGCCGCGCAGATCTTGAAGCTTATAAAGCAGAGCATAACATTAACGCCCCGCTTTCGGTTATTAAAACCATAGGTAAGGCGCATCAGGTTACCGTTAACAATCGCGGTGATCGTTTCTCTACAACCGGTAATATCGAATGGAAACCATTTGATTCATTAAAAGTCGGTGCCAACTTCCTTTACACAAAAAAGGAAATGCATAACAGCAATATGGAAGACGTACTGTTTTCGATTGATCGCTCGGGTAAAAATAATACGCAGCGCGTCACTGAATTAGGTACTCCGATTCAAATCGATTCAACGGCCAACCCAGATTATATAGAAGGCGTACATAACCCTGACTTAGCCATGATCCCGACTTATGTGGTCAGTAGTGCTAAGCTAAGCAATGTTTCCTATAAACCATCAAACCGTTTAAATCGTTCAGTTGATGAAGCTAAAGGTATCTTTGTTTACGCAAATTACACTAGTGATGACTGGTTAATTGATACAACCTTTGCTAAATCAGAGTCAGTCAGTGAAGGCATAAACAACGGTTACGACCTTCGTTTATCCAACAAATCACATAGTACCTATAGTGATATGGACACTGGCGAGCGTTTATCTTACGCACCAACCGGTATTGATGGCACCATCTATACTGGTGAAGGCGATATGACAAAAGCCTACGCGACTGTCACAGGTTTGGATAGTTACAATTATTCTGATGTCAACGGTGTTTTACAACAAACCGATGCTGACGGTAATTTGCTTTATGATTTAGGTGATCAATCTTGGCAGCGCTTTGCCAATGGTTGGCGAAGAGCTGGGCTAACTCAGTTTGGTCCTAGCCTTGACCCTAAAATTAATCCAGCTAACTTTGACGATTACCCCGAAGATTTCTTTTATGATAAAGCCGTTGCTGCACTTCAAGCTGCAAATAAAGAGCTAACCGCAGAAAATATCGCCGAAGAAGAAGCGAATCAAAAAAGCAAAGTTGGCGGTAAGTCGCTTGATTTTTATATAAATGGCACAGTAGAACGTCCTGAACGTGTGATGGATTCAGCTGAAATTAATTTTGAACGTTACACAGATTTAGGTGGTGATGCTTTCACATTAACCAGTGTTAAATTTGGTGCTCGTCACTCTCGTGAAACCCTAGAAGCCTATAACATGCGAATTGGCGGCGGTGGTGTTAACATGACTAATATCACAGGGGATGACTTCTATAAAGCTGGCTTAACGTCTGACAGTGAAAATGAATATTTCAACGGCGACTACCCAGGTCATTTTGGTTCAGATGCCGGTTGGTTGGTGCTTGATTCCAGAAACTTAACAGCGGTTCTGCAAGACGGTTTAGTTGCCTATGATGGCGACGGTAATGTGGATGAAGCCCTACATATTATCCCAGAAACTGGTTTTGCTAACCGTTTAAGTACTCAAGAAAATACCAAAGTTAACGAAAAATTCCGTGATAACTTTAGTGCCGATCAAGCCATCAATGCTGCTTACTTTATGGGTAAATTTGCAGGTGAAATAGGCGGATTTACCTACTCTGGTAACGCAGGTTTGCGTTATGTTGAAACCTCAAACGATGTTATCGGTCAAGGCTTTAATATCGACGGTAATCCGATCCGCGTATTAACAGAAACTGACTACACCAATACCTTACCTTCATTCAACTTAGCGGTTGATTTACATGATGATGTCGTATTACGTACTGCTTATTCAAAGGCGTTAGTCCGTCCTAACCTATTATCGCAAGTGCCCAGCCCGATTTATACTTTTGATGAAAACCGCGTAAAAGTAGAAAACTCGAAAGCAGAAGTACTGCCTTATACGTCAAATAACTATGACTTGTCCTTAGCTTGGTATAACCGTGAAGGTTCATCAATTTCTGCTGGTTTCTTTTACAAAGAAATTGAAGGCAAAATTGTCACAGAAACTATCTGTCCAATTGGCAATGAAGCAGCATGGGGTGTAGGCGAAGTTGCTCTTAACGACCAACGACAGTGTGAAGAAGTGGGTGAGTACGTTGATCCGGAAACAGGCGATGTTTACAACGGCCGTATCGTCAATGTAAAAGCGACCTACAACAGCGACATTCCTGTCAAGCTTTACGGCTATGAATTATCTGTGCAGCAAAAATTGGATTTCTTGTCTTATCCGTGGAACGGTTTTGGTGGCAAGTTGAACTTCACCAAGATTGACCTAGATGAAGGTGGCGGGATCCCAATGACCAAAATTTCCCCTCACACGGCTAACTTAATTGCGTACTGGGAAAACCATGGTTTTAGTATTCAAACTATCTACAACTGGCAAGACGAAAAGCTGTTAAGTACAGGCAATGAGTCTGGCACTTTCTTAGGCACTGATGCTCGTACGCAGACCGCAGGCGGCCGCTGGGACTTATCTGCCAGATACAGATTCCGCAAGAGCCTTAAAGGCTTAGCACTAAACCTTAAAGTAATGAACCTGAATAACCGTCAAGAGTATGAATATATCGGAGGCAATGATAGAGCCATTAGCCGTATTCGTTATCAAGGGCGTATCGTTTCTGTTGGCATGAGCTACAGCTTTTAACTGACAGTCTAATTTAGATGATTCATTACGCGTGCGTATCACGGCTTAATAGCCCTGTACGCAGCATAAGAAGATAAGATTTACAGGAATAATCCTATGAAAAAACAAATTTTAGCCATGTCGGTTATAGCTGCTTTAGCTGGGTGTGATCTTGATAACAAAGACGCATTACAAGTGCCTGCAACTTTTGGTAACGACTTTACAACAGAGGTAGGCGCACAAGGTACAACGGGTAAAGGTTTTACCGTTGATTTAACAACGGGACATGGTAATGCAAATGGTACTTTCATCGTTAACGACGTTAACTTTGGTGAAGCTGAGCCGAATTACGATCTAACACCTGAAGCCATGTACGGTACTTTTACCCTTGAGTACCTTCAATCGGGTTATGCCTCATGGACTTATGATTTGGATGAAACCCATCCAGACGTCGCGGCGATTTTAGATAACCCAGACGCTTCACTGACAGAAGAACTAACAATCACCACTAAAGATGGTTCGACTCAAGCGATCACTATTAACATTGTCGGGGTAGACCCAACATTGCCTGCAGAAATTGCAGGCGCATTGGTCGCAAACCCGTCTATCAGAAATACTTCAGCCTTCGGTGCCACCTCCATTTACGATCCAAACTTTAATCAGTCTAAGTTTGTTGCCAATGCGACGTATGATCCTTCCACAGACAAGGTCACACCAATGAAGGATGACAATGGCAATACGTTCGGTATTGTCTCTGATAATGGTTACGGTTCACTCTATATTGCAGAATCAGGTGACTGGGAGTTCAAGGTTAATAAAAAAGCCAAAGTACCAGGTGATGATACTAAAACACTTGCCGATTTATTACCTTTACCAGACAGTGACCCAGTATCAGATTCGGTTACCATAACCTCTGTTGATGGCACCACAAAAACCATTCAAGTCAATATTTATGGCGCTGTGCCTAACTTTGCGCCAGAGATCCTTAGCTACACAGATAAAGATAGTCAGTTTGAAGTAATGATGTCGCAATTAGGCGTAAATGATGGGCAATCAGGCAATGGTAAAATTACCTTTAAAGTCAAAGTTACTGAAGACATTGCCAGAAAAGCCACTTTATCTTTTGGTTGTAGTCGTAACTTCCACGACAGTGAGAACCGAAGAGTCGTGACATTCTATATTCAGCCAACTGGCGAATTACAAATGTGGGCAGCCGAACTTAATCCTGGGATTAAGCCGTCTAACCGTGAAACCAGTGGTATCTATCCAAGTACTATAGTGACAGATATAGTGACCTTTGATCAGAGCTTAGTGCCTGGTGAATGGTCTGAATTTACCATGACTTGGCAGGGCGCAAAACTGGGAACCAAAGCTTTACTTCATGCATGGCTTGATGGTGAAGCGTTAACCTCTGATCATTATCAGATGCCAACTAACCCTGCCGATGGCTTTGTCGGCCCAACCCTTGCCGGTAAGTTGCCTACCATGTGTATGAATCAGTTCCGTTTCTATGTCGATGCAGATGAGCAAAATGGCGGTATTGGCGCGCTGTTAGTTGATGACATTCAATACTATTTAGATGTCGACGCTAATCCTAAAAAAGATTCTGCAAACGCCAAACTTAACGAGAGTTTTGCTAACAACGTCGTTGGCGATATTGTCAAAGATATTATCGTTAAAAATAAGACGCCATACGCTGCTTCTAGCGAAGAACTAAAAATTGCACGCGATTGATAAAGAATAAGAAATAGGTTAATTCAATGAAACAGACATTATTATCATTATCCATTATTGCTGCATTAAGTGCTTGTAGCAGCGATGACGACAAAGTTACCGAACAATCAGCAGCAGCTCCTGAGTTTTTTGTTACTGATAGTGAAGGCAATAAAACATCAGTTGAAACATTTGAAACCGTAGCCACTAAACAGTTAAACCCTGAAGGCACCTATGAAATTTCAGATGCTAACAATGGCCAGTCTCTTTATATGCCATTGGAAGCCGTAGGCACTTATGGTGAATTATCGTTCAATAGTGCCGGTGACTGGTCTTACACACTTTGGCGTGGCAAAGAGTTTTCAGCCACGCCGGAACATGCAAGTGTCACAGATTTAGTTAAAGCTGGCTTACCTGATTTAACCGATACATTCGAGATTAAAACAGCAGATGGCACGACTAAACAGTTTAAAGTGATCATCAGAGGTATTGATGAAGACGCGACTTTCTCAGGTAACATTGAAAAAGCGGTGTCACGTGATACAGGCAAAGGCAATACTAACGGTACGGTAAATGTAGCTGACGCAAACCCTGCTGAAGCTGACTTCTTACCTGCCTCAGCCCAGCCAAATGTCGCTGATGGCGCAACCGAGGAAACTGCGACTATTCAAGGCATGTATGGCCAAATTACCATTAAGGTGATTAAAAAGATTGAAGCCGTGGCGGCTGATCCAGACAATGGGGTCGCAGCGGTTAAAGGCGTTGCAGGTAAAGTTGAGTGGACTTATGACCTTGACGAGATGCATGCGGATGTTGTCGCGCTGCCTGATTCTAGCCAAACCTTATCTGACACTTTCACTCTAGTGTCGGCTGATGGTACAGAGCAAGTGGTTACTGTATTAGTGTTAGGTGCAGATCCAATTGCTGCGACTTTCACTGGTGATGCTAAATTAACAGCGGTTGAAGGCGAAGCCGGTCAATTTACCGGTAAAGTTGGCGGTAATGTTGGCTCTCTTGTTAGTGCTATTTCGGTTGAAGATCCAAACTATGAAGAGGAATTCTTTAAACCGCTTGACGTAACCGCAACTGAGTTTGGTAGTGTATCAATTGATGCAGCGGGTCTATTCACTTACAACGTCGACTACAGTAAAGATGCAGTTAAGGCATTGTTTTCTAATGACTTACTCGACCCATTACCGACCATTGTAGACACGCTTAGCTTTGAAACTATCGATGGCACACTTGCGACTGTTAAGTTAACCATTGAAGGTGCGCAATTAGTGCCAGCTGTGATAGATGGGCTTCCCGTTGTTGAAAATGGGGTTTCAAGCACAACTGTCGATATGGAAGCGAATGAAGCGTTTGGCACATTAAGTATTACTGATGTCAACAAGTGGCAAGCGTCGTTTGAGGCAACAAGCTATGCAACAACGTATGGTTCATTCACTATTAATAGCACAGGTAATTGGAGCTATAAATTAAGTGACGCAACCATCACTTTACTTGAAGCTGGATCCTTAACGCTACCTGTTACTGATAATATTACAGTGGATGCGCTTGATGGTACTGAAGTGACATTACCTGTCAGTATCAAAGAGTTTGTACCAGCCAATAATAGGTACCTACAGCTTTCCAGTAAAGGCGGCACTCAAGGCATTACCAATATTGACGGCTTTGGTAAGCAACCTAAAGGTAAGCTGACGTTAGACGTGCGTATGACGGATGGACCAGACGTAGGTTATGTTCAATTATTCGGCGCAAATTCAAACAACCCAGCAACAGCAATGGTTAATTTACAGTTGAAGTCTTCAGGTGTTATTGATATCGATAAAATCAACGATGAAGCGCCAGAAGTTAAATACACAGCGGGTGAATGGTTCCCTGTAGAATTGACTTGGGACTCGACGCAAACGCCTGCGCAAATGTCGGTCAGTGTCGATGGTAAATTAGTCAGTGACTTTGCGACGCCATCTACAGCTACTTCTTCGCTTGCAGAGGGGGCTTTCCGTATTTCATTACGTTGTGGGAGAGGAACAGACGTGCCTCCAACCCAGTGTCACTTTGATAACCTCAAAATCACGCATATGTCTGATGATGGTGATGCGGTTGCTCTGAATGAAAAATTCCAGGATATGGATGTAGGTGATATCGATGTATCAGATAATATTTCGTTAGCTAATGGTGGCAGATTCAAGAAGCATACTACTGGTTACAAGCACGTGAATTCTGAAATATTAGAAGATGGCGGCGCACCTTCAACTCAATATGCTCAGCTAACTCATGACTCGGGTTATGGTTTGTTAAGAGTTGATTTACCCGCGCAAATCCCTACAGGTAAAGCAGTCGTTCGCGTTAAGGTAACGGATCCAGTTCAATCGGCTTACTTAAGCTTATTTGGTAATACGGGTGAACAATCGCGTGCCATGGTGGATCTAAACTTGAAAACCGATGGTTCAACGCAATTGCGCGGTGTTCAATCACGTTTAGTGACTTTTGATAAAAACCAAAGAACTTATGAAAACATTAACTTAGATCAGTCACACACTAAAGGTGAGTGGAACACGATTGAAATGACATGGGACGCAACTAACGCGGTTAATGATACTGCAGATGGTGGTGTTGGTGGTGTTATGCCAATCGTGACTATGACGATCAATGGTGAAAAAGTCAGTGATGGCGCAGGCGGTAAAATTACTGACGGTGCTTTTGATTCACCTTCTTTTATCTCTAGCAACGTAGTTAATGGCGTGAAAATGCTGGGCTTCAAATGTGGTACGAGTGCTAACGCTAATGCTGGTACATGCGACATTGATGACATCAAAATTTACCAAGATGTTGCCGGCAAACAGATGATATTTTCTCAATCTTTTGAGAAATCAGATCTCGGTACTGTTGCTAAAGGTGATATTCCAGCAAAAGACGAGGTGGGTCATGACACTGCCAAATATGGTGACTCGCGCTTAGTGACTGTAGTGGAAGTTAAATAAAGAAATTTTTTAGTCAAATTTAACGTTAAAAGCGCTACTAACGCTTAGTTAGTAGCGCTTTTTTTATTTATGTTGCTAGTGAAAAGCTGCAAGTGAAATGTCGATACCCTTGTAACTACACTTGTAACTATTCAGTATTTCAAGCTGCAGACTTTAGCCCTTCCTAAAGTTACAAAACAATAAGCCTTTTTGTAGGCAACACTTAGTTTCTCCCTCGCAACTTCTTGCAGCCTTTCTTCTTGATGCAAGTATAAAAAGCTGTGTTTTTATAATTAGTACTGTTTCCAGAAAGAAATGATCAGTTGAATCACTCGCATAATTTACTATCACTCGTGATGTTTTTAACCATATTTAGAGTAAACAAACAACTTCAGGCTGAGCTCGCTTAAGGCGCCTACTTTTGGTGTCGAAGTCTTATTACTTTCTAATTTATCGACACTTCGACTGCTTCGCGCTCAGTGTGAAAGTGATCATCAATGTTTTCAACTAATCAAAATTAAATTGAAAAGGTACTTGCTTTGTACCAAAGCCTCACAAAACCGCGGCTTTTGTGGGTGATCATTTATGCTTGCAGAGCCTGCAAACCTTTCTGATCAAAAGAGTAAGAATATAAGAATGTGTTGCAGATAAACCTGAAGTGCTTGCTACACATGCAGGCACACGGCTTCCTGCTTGAGCCTAGAAACACAGTATGTAGCAGCTCTGCTACTATTGTCGGAATGATTTTCTCTCGAGCGTGACTATTCTCAGTAGGCCGCATAAATCAAAAGCGAAAGTGTTATTTTTCTGAGCTAGTGAATATATTAATGATTGAAAGACAAGTTAATCCTGCTTGTTTATTCTTACAGGTTTGCTTGGCTGCCAATTTACTATATCAGTTAATACAAAGGGATATTGCAATGGAAATGGTGTTTTAAGAAATGAAAAACCCCATGCAAGCATGGGGTTTGGTTGTTACTCAGATTAACCGTTTAAGGTTACTTACAAACATACATTAGAATTTGTAGTTAAATGACGCTTTGTAAATACGTCCGTTGTAAGTTAACTGGTGTATTGCACGGTCGTCGTCACCATAGTGCGAAGTGACCACTTCATCTGTTAAGTTAAAGGCTTGGAAGTATACCTTCATATTCTCGTTAATTTTGTAAGAACTTGAGAAATCAAGGCGACCTTTCGCTGCAATTGTTCTATCTAACGTACCTAAGAAACTATTTGCACCAGAAGTCGTTTGGTCATCACGCCAGTTATAAGCAAAACGTACACTTATGTCTTCATCTTCCCAATAAGTAATGATGTTATAAGACTCTGGTGATACGCGAGAAAGTAGGGTCTCACTACCAGATTGTCTTAGTTTAGTGTAGTTAAACACGCCACCAAAACCATTCCAAGGGTAAGGTAAAAAGTCTAGGTTTTGCTGAATTGCTAATTCAAAACCTTCTACTTTAAGTTCTTCGTCAACATTGATAGAACGCTCAATGTTAACGTCGCGGTTAAATGACTCACCTTCAGTCTCACCTTCTGCTGGTGGTAATGTTGTAACAGCAATTTCTTCACAAGTATAGTTTGTAGCATCCCCTACACGATGGAAACTATCACCTAAGAACTCATTAACAATTGGATCAGAGCCATCATCTGGGCAATAGCCTTTTTCGGTTTTAAATAGATTGCTAATATTTTTCTGGAAGTAACCAATCGAAATAGCACTACCTTCACGGTTATACCATTCTAGTGATAAATCAAAGTTATCCGCTTCATATGGTTTTAAGGTTGCGCTTGGTAATTCAAGATCGATCTTTCTCTCAGCTGGAATGAAGCTAGGAGATGGAATTTGCTTGTTGATATTAGGTCTTACAATACCTTCGTAATATGCAGTACGTAAGATGATATCTTCAGTTAATTCCAAAGAGATGTTAGCCATAGGTAAAGTATTGCTGTAATCATCTTTAAAGGTGTATGGTGTATTACTGCCTAGCTCAAAGCCGTCAAACGTATTTTCAGTTTTAACATAACGCACACCAAAATTACCTGAGTAGCTCATATCTAACGGTAAATCACCGGCAAAGTCTGTGGTCGCGTAAAACGCGGTTAATTCCTGTTTGACATCATAGTTGGTACTAACTAACCAGCCGTGACCATTACCTCTGGCTCTATCCCAGAAACCCGCGCGGTTCATGGTTAGGGTCGGTTGCACTTCTACGCCATTCTTGCGTAATACTTTTGTTGGGTCTGTTTCTATGCCATTTTGAAATGCGGCAATAGCGAGGTCATTATCTAATGTTACCCAACCACTGTTATGGTCAAATGTGCCACCAATTTTACCGTTAAAGAATGCTGACTGGTGTGCTGAAAGGGGCTGATTTGATAAGTATGATGAACCAAAGTTAGAAGCATCAATACCGCCTAGCCCGTTAACTTTATCGATACTTTCAGTGTCTTCAACTTGATATCGTGTACCAAATTTAATTGAATCAAAACGCAACGCATCACTAAAGCTTAAATCTAGGAAACGTTGAGAATTAAATTCAAAGCTATCCAACGTCGACTTTAAGTCACGAGTACGACCATTAAGATAGGTAGAAAGGTTACGATTTTGGTTTTGCGGATCTCGAACTGACAGTAAGTTTTCATCAATGCGAGGATCACGCCACGCTAAGTCATCGACTACATAGTCTATATATGGCTCATAAACTTGTACGCCATCTAGCTTACCGTCATCGAGGCGCTCAACTCGGATTTTGTCTAAATCGCCACCACCCGTATTGATATAGGCATTAAAACCAGTTTGTGCATTACTGGCTTTATTATCACCGCGGGCACGATAACCCAAACCAATATTAGTAAATTCATTTGACGCTTTCGAAGAAACGATTTGTGCATCAAAATTCCAATCGCCTACTGCATAGTCAGCATATAAAATGACACCTTGTGTTTTCTCTTCGAAGGTGGTTTTGCGGTTTTCATGCTGTAAGTGACCGTTTGTGAAAGATATAGCAGGGGCGATATAGGCATCAGCACCCGTGCCATCTGTAGCTGTATTCACGTAAAAGAACGGCTCTACATCCATATCTAATGTAACTTCACTGCCAAACCAGTCATTTTTTGGGTTAGTTTTATGTAAGCCGGATTCAAAGTTTGTCACTTCTTTAGTACCGTCATCAAGCACACGTTGTGATTTTAACAAGTGAGCTCCAACCTTGAAATTGTCACTAATACGGTATTCAAGGTTACCCGCAAATGAATAGCGATCACCTACACTGTATTGCGTCACATTTTTCGCTTTTTGTGGAACGCGTAGTACTGCATCAGATGGTACATTCCATTTTTCACGATATTGATCAACGTTAGTTGAACGTTCATGGACAATTTTGGTGATATTGCCATCGGCATCTTTTTTCTCTTCAATAAAGTCATCCGCATCGGTATAGTCAATAATGTCGAATGTATCGCGGCGGAATTCTTGCTTTGAATGGCTAAATTTAAAACCAACGGCTAGCTTGTCTTCAATTAAGTGCTTAACCCCCGAAAGCTTAATGTTAGGGTTAGTGGCTTCAGGTAGTGCTTCGTAGCTTGCACCAACACTGATATTGAATAAACCGTCTTTTTTCGATAATGCTTGTTGTAATTGCATATCAACCACACCAGCAACACCACCTTCTTGCAGGTCAGCTGTAGGAGATTTAACAACCGTTACCCCGTCGAAGATACCTGATTCGAATGCTGAAAATGGGTTAGGAGCACCAACTTCATGGCCTGCTGCGGCAGTGGGCGTAGCAAAAGATTGACCAAACGCTGTTGTTTTAACAAAACCACTGCTTAAGCCACGTAAACTAATGGTTGATTGGCGACCTTCTGTTTCTGAGTTTAACTGAATACCCGGTAAAGCTTGTAATGCTTCACCTAAATCTAATGCGGGCAAAGCTTCCATATCTGTTGCTGAGATCGCGTCAACAATTGAAGTTGCTTCACGCTTTACATGTAATGCTTGTTCTAATGAACCACGTACGCCTGAAACTTCAATGACTTCTGTTTCTTCTTCTGCTGCTAAAACCGTAGGTGATGCCAAGGCAACCATTAAACCTGCTGCGCTGCCGACGAGTATGTCTTTGGTTGCATATTTACGCGATAAGATTGCGCGAGTAATTCGTGTCTTTTGCATGTCTTTTCTCTCTAAATTGCTTTTTATTATGATTATTTCTGTTAATTAATGAGTCATGACTAGTCATGTGGGGTCAATGATACACTCATAGAAATCATTATCAATCATGAAATGTAATAAAACTTAGCTTTTGTTATATCTTTTTTTAACATTTATCAAACAAGTGATTACTTTTGTTTATTACATGCTGGGTTATTTGCTGATTTATGAAAAAATATAGTCAAAAAAATCAAATTTTCATGTTTATTTAACGGTTTTCTTTTTATTTAGGTTGGTCCAATTCATTTTAAAATGAGTTTGTAAGTAAAATTAGAATAGATTTTTCAGTGTTATTTTGATTTTAAGTTGCTGATATATAGGTATTAATTTCCATCTTGTTGATCTTTGTTTATCATTTTTCTATGAGTTTGAACCTTGTCATAGCGCTTTATAGACTATTTAATTATGCTTGAAATCTATCTTAGCGTTTTGCGTTACTTAATATTGGTTAACTGACGTTGCGAGCAGATATGTCTTACACGTTACAAGGCTAGTTGCGTGGCTTGGCGCCTATATTGTAAGTATGAACGAGAGATGTTACAGGTAACAAATGTTAACATTTAGTAATATCTCCAGTGATTGAAAATGATTGTAAAAGGTGTGTTTGTGAATATAATGCAACAAACTTAAACATAACGTGTTTTAATTTAGATTAAATACACAAATGATTAGTGAGTTGTGTAACATGCTGACTTCTTTATTGTTCCCTCTATATTCTTGTCTATCATTTCGTCTTTTCTATTCACGATTAGTTGATTGGGTGAAATTGGCAGTATTGTTTTGCTCTCTGTTGCTGGCGAATGCAAATATGGCTGTTGCTAATCCTGCTGCCGCGCCTTCCGCTAAGGTAAATAGTCTTGCCATGGATTTTGTTTGGTCTGGTCATCGAATTAAGCCTTATTTATTAACCAAAGGTAACAATCAGTTTGTCGCCTATTTTGATGCGAACAGACAAATGACAATTGCACAGCGTGAAATAGGGCGTCCTTGGCGTTACTACAAGGTTGATAGCTGGCTCGGGTGGGATAGCCATAATTATGTGACCTTGGAGTTAGATAAAGCAGGCCATATTCATGTGATGGGTAATATGCATGGCGACGCGATGGAGTATTTTCGAAGTAGTCGCCCTTTAGATGTTAGATCATTGCAACGTGTACCCATGATGGTTGACCAAAGTGTCGAATTACGCATGACTTATCCAATATTCCTGCTTAATAACCACAATGAGCTAGTGGTTAAATATCGCGACGGCGGTAGTGGTAACGGCAACGAAATTTACAATATTTATAACACTGAGACTAAACAGTGGCGCCGCTTACACCGCAACCAATTTTTAGATGGTGAAGGTAAAATGAGCGGTTACTTTGAAGGGCCGATCCGCGATGCTAATGGTCGTTTTCATTTAATCTGGGTATGGCGTAATACCCCTAATGCCGCGACTAATCATAGTTTGTCTTACGCAATGAGTGATGATTTGATCCATTGGCAAGACTCTAATGGTAAGCCTATTGCATTACCTTTAACTTTAGATAAAACAGAAGTGGTTGATCCCGTTCCCGCATTTGGTGGCATGATCAATGGTAATGTTAAGCTAGGTTTTGACCATAACAACCAACCCGTGATTGTTTATCATAAATATGATCAGCAAGGCTTCACGCAAATTTACTTGGCTCGAAAATCAGGTAAAACTTGGCAAAGCCACAAGATCAGTCAATGGCAAGGTTTTCGCTGGGACTTTAGTGGCCATGGTTCGTTAGGGCGTTTTCAAGTTAAACCTTATGCGCCTGTTGCCATTGATAATAATCAGCTAGCCATCACTGTACGTCGTTTAGATTCCGTTAAACGTTTTATTGTTAATGGCGACACACTTGAAACCATTCGCGTTGAGAATGGTTCGCTGTACCCACCAGAAATTTTAGCTAAAACGCAAGTTGCCAACCAACACTTGTTGCAAGCCAATACGTTAGCGTTGGAACATCACGTATTTGTCGGAAAAGGCGATTTGAGCCCGAGCGGTGGTCAATATTATTTATCTTGGTATAGCCAACCCGGAAATCGTGACAGAGCTCATGCTGTGATTTCACCAGCGAGTGTGTTGTCGCTGCATGAAGTGAAACAATAGTAAAGGTCGCTATTGTTTGGTTTGTCAGACAATGTCTTGCCAAAGTCCGCTGTAAGTTTGCGGACTTGTACTAAGAAAATATTAATCATTTACAACCAGACTTTTTATAGGCTGCCTAACTGGCGGCTTATCCTCCCTCAATTGCAGTAAAGGTAAAATTATGAAACGACTTATCCCCGTGCTAAAGCAAGACGGAGTCTCAATTGATTTAATTATGTTGATCCGTACGGTATTAGCTGCATCAAAAGAGATCTCTTTTCGTGTCAGTCAAGGCGCTTTAGCCGGTGTGCTAGGTTCAACACTTGATGAAAACATCCAAGGAGAAGTACAAAAGAAATTAGATGTGTTGGCCAATCAGTTAATAAAAGACATGTTATTGGCTGATGATTCTGTACGTGCTATTGCCTCGGAA
Source organism: Saccharobesus litoralis (assembly GCF_003063625.1). Lineage (NCBI taxonomy): Bacteria > Pseudomonadati > Pseudomonadota > Gammaproteobacteria > Alteromonadales > Alteromonadaceae > Saccharobesus > Saccharobesus litoralis. The sequence goes on from NZ_CP026604.1 coordinate 1,805,370, forward strand.
GAAGAAGACCACGTGGTTGGCGGCAACCCGCAAGGTCAATATATAGTAGCGTTTGATCCATTAGACGGTTCTTCCAATATCGATATTAATGGTCAAATAGGCACTATTTTTACCATATATAAAGCCCGAGATGATGTGCCGCATGACAGCGATTTACAGTTTTCACAAAAAGGCGCTGATCAGCTTTGTGCCGGTTATGTTTTGTATGGCGCCTCTACTTTATTGGTTATGTCTACCGGTGGTCCTACTCGTTGCTTTACCTTAGACCAAACTCACGGCGGTTATTTACTGACGCAACAGACTATGAGGGTTCCAGAAAAAAGAAATGAATTTGCTGCCAATATGGCAAACTATCGATACTGGAATGATGCCAACCGTCAGTTTTTTGCGGATGTTACCCATCAAGATGAAAAGTATGACAAGTCATCAATGCGCTGGAACGCAGCTATGGTCGGTGATGTCCATCGCGTTTTAAGCCGCGGCGGTGTATTTATCTACCCAGGAGATAAACGAGCAGGGGTTGAAAATGGTAAAATCCGTTTATTGTATGAAGCAAATCCACTGGCCATGCTGGTCGAAAATGCCGGCGGACTTGCACTGTCCAATGGTCAATCTATATTGCAGATAGCGCCGACGTCTTTGCATCAAAGAGTGCCAATTGCTATGGGCTCTAAGTTGAATGTTGAGCTATACACAGCAGCGACCACTTAGCATGATTAATATCAATTGTCGGGCCGAATTTATTTCGGCTAGCACAAGATTTGGCGATGTAAAATCGCCCCTGCAATCACCTATATTACAAAAAGAAAGTTTTATTGTAGGGCTGGCTTTATGCCAGCTAACACAAGGTTTGTCGATGTAAAATCGACTCTGCAATCACCTATATTTCAATAAGAATGTTTTATTGTAGGGCAGGCTTTATGCCAGCTAGCACAAGGTTTGTCGATGTAAAATCAACCCTACAAGTTAGCAAATGGATATAAATTTAACCCTTCATAACTTGAAAGTTGAAGTACTTGCTAGATCATCCTGTGCACTGACCTCAAGCTCCCAACAAATTAAACTCCATACAAGAATGCGAAATTCATATTAACAGGGTTGGCTTAAATGGCAGATTTTGAGCGTTTTGTTCGTTAACCTTGTTATCCAACCTGAATATCTTCAATTGTTACCCTGAACCATAATGGTACTAAGCTGTTCCAGTCATAAAATGGAAAACAAACGTCTTTATTTATCAATATAAGAAGGTATCAGTCAAAATTATTCTAACTATAATAAAACCAATCACTTATCGATATAAGCCTGGAATTTAGTTTTAAATCCTTAAATATCTATTTAAATCAGTAGTTTATACTGGTTGTTTAATATGTGTTTTTATTTTGTTATATCATTTTTTTCATTTTGTGTGATTGGTATTGATTAATTGTGCTTGACTGTGTTTGTTTGGGCGTTACTATTAGGGCATTATTTAATCGTAAATCGTTATATTTCATTTTAAACACAGATTGTTGTTAGACATCACGAGTTGGAGAAGAAGGCCAATGCCTATTAAAAAAGATGAATTTATCCATGTTGATTACAACTGGGATGATGCTGTAGCTGAAGGTTTAGACCCAGTAGAAAGTTTAGTTTACCGTTCAAATGTATTGGGTGCTGATCAACGTATTACAAACACGGGTGGTGGTAACACATCAGCCAAAATCATGGAACTTGACCCATTAACCGGTGAAGAAGTCGAAGTGTTGTGGGTTAAAGGCTCTGGTGGCGATTTACGTACAGCGAAAAAAGAAAACTTTTCTTCTTTGTATCAAGGTAAATTAGAAAACCTTGAAGAAGCTTACCAAAAGCAACCTGAAACGGGCTATAAGTCAGCCGGTGAAGATGCAATGGTGGGTATGTATAAGCATTGTAACTTCTGTTTAAATCCTCGCGCTTCGTCAATTGATACACCATTACACTCAATGATTTCTGACAAGCATGTTGACCACTTGCACCCGAATGCGGTTATTGCTGTGGCATCTTGTAAAGACCAAAAAGAGCTTACCGAAGTGATTTGGGGCGGCAAAATGGCTTATGTACCATGGATGCGTCCTGGGTGGGAAGCGGCAAAAGTATGTGAAGAAGCATATGCTGCGGCACCTGACAGTATAGGTATTTTGCTAGGTCAGCACGGCCACACTAACTGGAATAGCGAGAGCAAAAGCTGTTACGAAACGTCATTATGGGTTATTGAAACAGCAGCACGTTATATCGAAGAACATGACAAAGGTGAAATGACCTTTGGTGGTGCTAAAGTAGATAGCTTAGCAGAAGACGCACGTAACGAATTACTTAGCAAATTTTTACCGGTTGCGCGTGGCTTATTGTCAAATAAAGTTAAATTTATTGGCACAGTGCAATCAGATGAAAATGCGTTACGTTTTGTTAATAGCGTAGATGCACCGCGTTTAGCTAAGTTAGGTACCTCTTGCCCTGATCACTTCTTACGTACCAAAATTCAACCATTGTATGTTGACTTTAACCCACAACAAGACAGCTTTGAAACCTTAGTTGAAAAGTTCAAAGCGGGTATTGAGCAATACCGTGAAGACTACACAGCGTACTACAATGCGTGTAAGCGTGACGATTCACCAGCAATGCGTGATCCTAGCCCTACAGTCGTGTTAATCCCAGGTGTTGGTATTATTGGTTGGGGTAAAAACAAATCTGAATCACGTGTGACTACTGAATTCTATAACTGTGCAATTGAAGTGATGCGTGGTGCTGAAGCTATCAGTGAATACACAGCCTTACCACAACAAGAAGCCTTTGATATTGAATACTGGGCGTTAGAAGAAGCCAAGCTACAACGTATGCCAAAAGAAGCGCCACTAGCGCGTGATATCGTGGTTGTGATTGGTGCTGGCGACGGCATTGGTAAAGAAACTGCCTTCCGTGTTGCAAAAGAAGGTGCGCATGTAGTGTGTGCTGATTTACGTGCAGAAGCTGCGCAAAAAACTGCTGATGAATTAACCGCTATCTATGGTCAAGGTATTGGTGTAGCCGGTACGGGTATTTCAGGTTGTGGTCCAGCGATTGCGGCTGAAGTGAATATCACTGACCGTGAAAGTGTTAAAGCCATGTTCGACAAAGTGATTTTGGCTTACGGCGGTATCGACAAAGTTATCGTGACTGCGGGTGTCTTCTTAGCACCAGGTCAAGCGGGTATGTCAAACGACCAGCAATTTGATGTTAGCTTCGCGGTTAACGTTAAAGGTGGCTACATTGTTGGTACAGAAGCGAATGAAATCTGGCAAGCACAAGGCCTAAAAGGTGCCATGGTATTAACGACTAGTGTTAATGCAGCAGTATCGAAAAAAGGTTCATTGGCTTATGACACGTCAAAAGCCGCTGCTAACCACTTGGTTCGTGAATTAGCGGTAGAGTTATCACCATTAGTTAACGTAAACGGTCTAGCCCCAGCGACAGTAGTTAAAGGTAGCACCATGTTCCCACGTGACCGTGTGATTGCGTCATTAACTAAGTACGATGTCGAGTTTGCACAGAGCGATTCAGATGATGAATTACGTGACAAGCTAGCAAACTTCTATGCACAGCGTACCTTGACTAAAGCGCCAATTACGCCGGCTGACCAAGCTGAAGCGGCATACTTAATGGTATCTGGCCAGTTAAGTAAAACCACAGGCCAAATCATTAGTGTTGATGGCGGTCTACACGAAGCGTTCTTGCGTTAATTTTTATCAATAGGGTGGATCGAGTTGGTTCATCCGATTGAATTATTAATTTGGTACGTGCAAGAAAGCACGTACACAAGGCATATTAACTAGTTTTTAGTTGGATTAAATCATGAATAAAGATCAAGTACTTGCAGCGTATGAGCAAGCAAAAGAAGTTTTTGCTAAGCAAGGTATCGACACCGAGCAAGCACTAGCGCAATTAGCTAAAACGCCTATTTCAATTCACTGTTGGCAAGGCGATGATGTAAAAGGTTTTGAAATTGCACAACGTGAATTAAGCGGTGGTATTCAAGCCACTGGTAATTACCCAGGTAAAGCGACTACGGCGGTTGAGCTTCGTGCTGATATGGAAAAAGCGTTCAGCTTAATCCCTGGTGCTAAGCGCGTTAATTTACACGCTATCTATATTGACTCTGAAGAAGATGTTGATCGTGACAAAATTGAACCACGCCATTTCGAGCGTTGGGTAACATGGGCCAAAGAGCAAGGTATTGGTTTAGACTTTAACCCGTCTCTTTTCTCGCATGAAAAATCAGATGATGGTTTTACTTTATCTCACCCTGATGATGAAATTCGTCAATTCTGGATCGATCACGTTAAAGCCAGCCGTAAAGTATCTGAATACTTTGGTAGAGAATTAGGCACACCTTCATACATGAATATCTGGATCCCAGATGGTATGAAAGATCAGCCTGCTGATCGCTTGTCGCCGCGTAAGCGCCTGCAAGAATCATTAGACGAAGCGATTTCTGAAAAAATTGACACTAAGTATCACGTTGATGCGGTTGAGTGTAAATTATTCGGTATAGGCGCTGAAGCTTACACGGTTGGTAGTAATGAATTCTATTTAAGCTATGCTGCTACTCGTGGTACAGCGCTTTGTTTAGATGCCGGTCACTTCCATCCAACAGAAGTGATTTCTGACAAGATCAGTACGTGTTCACTTTACATTGAAAACATGCAGTTACACGTAACTCGTCCAATGCGCTGGGATTCCGATCACATCGTATCTTTCGACGACGAAACGCAAGCAATCATGCGTGAAATCGTGCGTAACGACTTATTAGACCGCATGTCTATCGGTTTAGATTTCTTTGATGCGTCAGTAAACCGTATCGCTGCTTGGGTTATTGGTACACGTAACGCGCAAAAAGCATTGCTTAAAGCGCTTCTTGAGCCGGTTGCTAAAATCAAAGCGGCAGAGCAAGATTTTGATTACACGACTCGTTTAGCATTAATGGAAGAAGCACATTCACAACCTTGGGCGGCTGTATGGGATTACCATTGTTTACAGCAAGGCACGCCAGTAGGTGCTGATTGGTTACAAGATGTAAAAGCTTACGAAGAAGAAATTTTACTTAAGCGTTCGTAGTAACTTGTCTGATATGTGAAGACTAATGTAATAATAAATAGTGAAGGTGCTTAGGCATCTTCACTTGTTTTAGATAATTAGAATTATAATTAATAACAACAATACATATTCATTGTTAGTACACAGCAAGCTGGGTGCTGGCAATAGCAAAGGGGCTAATATGTCATCAGCAGAAGAATTTGAAACTCAACCAGTCGGGCCTAAAAAGCTCCAAGGCGCAAAAACATTTGCGGCCAGTTACGCTGGTGAGCACGTTGCCGGTACAGAGTTTGTTATCGGTGCATTATTTGTTTCATGGGGCGTCGGCGCCATGGATGTCATTATCGGTTTATTATTTGGTAACCTGTTAGCCGTTTTAACATGGGGCCTTATCACGGCTCCTATTGCAACCGATACCCGTTTAACCTTATACGCCTATTTAGAGAAAATTGCCGGCCCTGGCACGATCAAACTCTATAGTGTCGTTAACGGTATTTTGTTCTGTGTACTGGCGGGCGCAATGATCACGGTATCAGCGTCGGCGGTGCGTATTCCGTTTGGTATTCCTGATCAAGTTGGTTATTTCCCAACTGATATGCGGTTTGTCGCAGTGGTATTAGGGGTTGGTGCTGTTGTTGTGTACATGGCGGTTAAAGGCTTTAAAAAGCTTGCAGCATTTGCAGAAATTTGTGCACCTTGGATGATATTAATGTTTTTTGTTGGCGCATTAGTCATGATGCCGACCACGGTTGGCGCAACAGCCGGCGTTGATAGCATTAACAGCTTTGGCGATTTTATGACGGTTGCCAGTCAATCTATTTGGAAAGATAGCGACGGCGACATTGGTATTTGGCATGTTATTGCTTTTGCTTGGGTCGCTAACTTAGCCATGCACGGTAGCTTAGGTGATATGACCTTATTGCGTTTTGCTAAAAAAGCTAAGTATGGTTACTTCTCGGCATTAGGTATGTTTATTGGCCACTACATGGCTTGGATCTGTGCCGGTATTATGGGTGCAGGTGCAGCGATTTTACTCCAAACTAGCATTACAGCTATCGATCCGGGTTCTGTTGCTTATACCGCATTAGGTGTATCAGGCATTATTGCGGTTATCATTGCCGGTTGGACAACGTCAAACCCAACTATTTATCGTGCTGGTTTAGCCTTTAGCTCGTTAAACCACGCTTGGGGTCGTACTAAAGTAACGATTGTCGTGGGTGTTATTACTACGATTATTGCTTGTTCGCCATTTGTATTCTCTGGCTTACTTGGCTTTGTTGGCTATATGGGCTTATTGCTTGCTCCTGTTGGTGCCATCATAGTGACTGAACATTGGTTGTTCCCTAAACTTGGCTTAACGCGTTACTGGTCAAGCTATAAAGGTAACACGACTAATATGGCCGCCTTTATCACTTGGATTGTATCAATGGCCGCTGGTATCGCCGTTGAGCAAGCAGGATTACTGCACTTATTCTTTATTCTTATCCCGTTATGGATTTTCTCTACCTTGCTTTATATCGGTTTAGCTTCAGCCATGGGGGCGAAAGAAACCTACCCACAAGCGGCGGTAGCTGAACAACAAGAATTAAAGCGTAAGCAAATTGAAGCTGAATATTTAGCATCACCAAGTGCTCAGCAATCAGCAGATGAGAACACCATACCAGCACTGGCTAAGATGGCTAAATATGTTTCTTGGGCAGCACTTGGACTATGCTTGTATTTAGGTGTTGCTTCATACGCTGAAGGCAATATTGCTTTAGTGACTGATTGGCTAATTTTCCCAACCTTGGTTTACTTTGTGACCGCGACTTATGCTTACATTGCTAGCAATAATGCAGAAGAAGCAGCCGTAGAAGCCAATGGCGAAACGGTTGAAGCTAATTAGTACTCCGACACAAAAGTTTTGATAAGTTGAGCTGGCTTTTATTGTTAATCTAAGTTGAAAAGCATGCAAGATTAACGACCAGCTCCATTGTAGGGCCGAATTTATTTCGGCTAGCACAAGGTTTGTCGATGTAAAATCGACCCTACAATTTAGCAAGTGGTTGTAGATTCAACCGTTCAAACTTTTGGGGAATGCCTGTAGGGCTGAAGAATGAAGCCCAACAAAACCAATACTTGTTTTATGCGCATAAGGTCGTGATTTAACCGAGTTCTAGGTTTTGCTCTACAGTAATTTCAACGGATCAATTTTTTAGCAAGCATCGATATATAACAAAGAAGCTAGTGACTAAGTTACTGGCTTTCATTTCCTTTATATTTTTTACAATTTTCAGTGCCAGATCTTGATATGACTCAATCAACTAATGAAAACACTCTGATCCTTGATATAGGTAAAACGCATGTAAAGTTACATGTTTTAGATGACAGTTACTTATCTATTTATTCAAAAGAAATGGATAACCTTGTAGTACACACAGGTCAATATCCAGCAGCCAGTGTTTCTGCTATTTGGCATTGGTTTAAAACGAATGTTAAAGAATTTGCCGGTAACTTTAATATCACTCGCATCACTATTACGACCCATGGAGCGACAGCGGCATTGATCGATCGCAATAGTGAGACAGACGACGGGTTAGTATTACCCGTTTTAGATTATGAATTTACAGGCACCGATGAGCAAAGCCCAAACTATGCTCAAGTGCGTCCCGATTTCAGTCAAACCTATTCACCAAATTTACCCGCTGGGCTTAATTTAGGTCGCCAATTATATTGGCTTAAAAATCAGTTCCCGCAGGAGTTTGCCAAAGCGACTGATATTTTGATGTATCCGCAATACTGGGTTTGGCGTTTAACAGGCCAGCGGTATTCTGAAATCACCTCGTTAGGTTGTCATACTGACCTTTGGTCTGTTGCCGGCAATGATTATTCGTCACTTGTTGATGAGTTGGAATGTCGTGATAAGTTTCCACCATTAGCGCCTGCTTGGCAAAATTGTGGTGGGCTACGTGCAGAGTTAAGCGAAGAGTTGGGTATTGATAGCCAGTGCCAAGTATTTAGTGGTTTGCATGACAGTAATGCCAGCTTTTTACGTTATAAATTAACCCAAGGTGACAAGCCGTTTACGGTTGTCTCTTCAGGTACTTGGACTATTTTAATGGCATCGCAAGTGCCGTTAACTAACCTACAACAGTCAAAAGACATGTTAGCCAATATTGATGCACTAAGCAGTCCGATTGCGTGTGCTCGCTTTATGGGCGGGCGAGAGTTCGCGGCTATTTGTGAGCAAACTCAGGCTAAAGTGAGTGATCATTTTGATGAGCAAGATTTGCAAGCGGTTATAGATAAAGCGGTATTGGCCTTGCCAGACTTTAGTGGCGGCAGTGGCCCATTTGGTGGCTGTGAGCCCGCATTTAAAGGCCCAGTCGATCAGGTGAAGGGCGCTGCGCTGGCCACCTTATATTGTGCTTTACTTGTTGATTATCAACTGAGTGTATTGCAGTCCAAGGGTACGGTTTATATTGAAGGGGCCTTCCTTAAAAACCCATTACTTTGTGCGCTGATTAATCAACTAAGAACTGAGCAAAATGTTGAACTTTCGCAAGATTCAACCGGTACTGTGATGGGCGCGGCTTATTTAACGGATTGGGATAATGTGCAAAGCCAAATTGAAACATCGCAAGCTAAAACAACCCAATTGCAAGGGCTTGCGGCATATCAAGCCTTGTGGTTAGCACAAATTAATCAGCAAAATTAACTATGCTATCTATACTCAATGTGAGGGAGATGTAAGTTAAGGAGTTTTATTAAAATATTTATGCTGTGCTTTTTGCACAGCGTTACCTTGAACAGTGGTTCGGAGCCAACATGCTAAAAAAAATGAAATTGCTTAAAAACAAATTGCTCGCAATTTGTACATTACCGCTAATTATCATTTCAGTTATTTTGTTGTGGGTTACTTTAAATGAGCTTGAGTCGTTTAAACAACAACAAATTGAGCGCGAACGAGCCACCTTGCTAGCTCAGAAAAAGAATGAGCTTAAATCACTTGTTTTGCTTGCCCTGTCTTCCATGGATGGCATTTTAAAACAAGCGCCATCCGACTCTCGTGACCAAGCGATTAAAGACATGATTTACCGCCTGCGCTTTGGCGAAGGCACTTACTTTTTTATTAATAGCTACGATTTGTATGCTATTGCTAACGGCAGAGTAGGGCCTAAACCGGCTAAAAAGCTCAATATAGACCCCAATAAATTTCCTGGTCGCAAACATCCATTGATTGAGATGGTTGATGTTGCAAAACAGGGGGGCGGCTTTATTCACTATACCGCATTTAAAAAATTAGGTGACGAGGACCAAGCGCCTAAATTGGCTTATGCGCAAAATATTCCCGGCTATGACTGGCTGATTGGTACAGGTTATTTTATTGACGATATTGAAGTCATGGTACAAAAGAAAATAGATAGCTTTGACTCAACATTTCAGCGTATTACTACCAAAACTGTGATCACTGCAATTGTTATCTTAATTGTCTGTTGGAGCGCGTGTTTAATGCTGATCCTTAAAGCATTACGCCCATTAGACAACATGAATGAAGCGTTACAAGATATCGCTCATGGTAACGGCGATTTAACCCATAAATTAAAAGTAGAATCTGATGATGAAGTGGGGCGTTGTGCAAAATCGTTTAACGATTTTTCTGAGAAAATTCGCCAGATCGTTAAAAACGTAACGGATGAGGCCAGTATTATCAATGATGCTACCGTGAGTTTAGATAACTCGTCGAAAGTCAGTTTGAAACTGGTGGAAGAGCAACGCATTAAAACCGAATACTTAAACCAAGTTATTTACGAAATGGTCGCCAGTGCGCAAGAAATCACTAAAAATGGTAACAGGGCAGCCAGTGCTGCAAATGATGCTACTAATGAAGCGTCAGCGACTTCAGAAGCTTTGTTGAAGGCAGTTAATAAACTGCAGTCGTTAGATGATGATATTCAGCAATCATCTGTCGCAATGAATGAGCTAGAGCGCGAAACTGATGCCATCGGCAGTGTATTGGAAGTGATCCAACAAATCGCTGAGCAAACTAATTTACTCGCATTAAATGCCGCAATAGAGGCCGCTCGCGCAGGAGAGCAGGGTCGAGGTTTTGCCGTTGTCGCAGATGAAGTACGCACTTTAGCTAGCCGCACGCAAGCCAGTACAGAAGAAATTCGCGAGATGATTGATAAGTTGCAATCAGGCGCTGCCAATGCCGCCGCGGCTATGCAAGTGAGTAAAGCTTCTAGTATGGAAGCGCGAGATGTTGCCGTGGCCTCGAATGAGTCATTGCAAAAAGTCAATTTGGCCATAAAGGTTATTAACGAGGTTAACTCTGTCGTCGCGACAGCCGCCGCGCAACAAACCAGTGTTACAGAAGAGCTTAATAAAAACCTCCATGACTTACACGAACTCACGAGTAATACCGAGCAAGAATCGAGAATTGTCACCGAAACTGGCCAAAAGTTAAAATCGAATGTGTTAGTGCTGAACAAAGAGGTTGGGTGTTTTACGGTTTAATTTCTTTAAATAAGGTAATTAATTTACCAAGTTTTGTGGAAAATTAGCGTTTTAAAATATTCAGTTTTTGTGGGTGAGTTTTTATGCTTGCAGAGCCTGCAAACCTTTTTGACTAAAAGAGCAAGTCAACAAGCTCTTGATCCAGTCAAATCATAAGTACAAGCTATCCATGCAGGCAAAGCTACCGCGCCCTGCTAGCGCTAAGTTCCTGCATCTATAGACAGCAAAAGTTGCTCCCTGAAGCCAAATCTAGCCTAAAACAAGGCTGATTGTGTTGTAACTTTTAGCTGCTGCTGGAGATATTGCTGTCAATCACCCCTTGGTATCACTATTTACTACTTTTTACCTTTATATCTTCTTTACGAAAAAAATGTGGTTAACTATCGATACTTAATTCCGAGATAAAAAATGCAATATGAAAATTTTAGCTGCTGTATTAGTTTTAATTACCTTAAATGGTTGCACTGTTGTTCCAGCTACAGTTGCAGGTTTGGATAGTTTGATTCCTCGTGAATCAAAACCAATTCCAGGACACTTTCTAATTTCATACCAAGACTTGCGAACATCAGAAACTACCCATATTAAAATTAGCTGCGAACACTATTATCGTGCAGGATTTAGTACCCAAGGTAACGCTTGGAGTTTGCGATACGTTCAAGAGCCGCAAAAATTCCAGTTCACTTTACCTGATGGTCAACAGGGAGAGTTTGATAATCCCAGTTGTTTTCAATTGCTAGAGCCTGAACACTATAAATTCAACAATATTCGATTCAATTTAGCGGCTCAAAAATATATCTGGTTTAGTAAAGAAAGTGATAAGTGGGTTTATCGTAAATATAACCGTACCTTAAAAAAGCCAGAGGTAATATTTGAAGTACCTATCAAAATTGAATTGCAAAAAGTAGAAGATTAAAAGACCAACCAATTTATATATTCGTCAACTAATTACATAACAACCAAAATGACATCGCTGTCATTTTGGTTGTTATGTGTTATATATTTGTCTGTAAACCCATTTTTTCTTGATCTGTATTGATAGTTCTTGAGTAACCGGAGACAAATATTTAATGAAACGCTTAACTAAAATCACCTTGATAGGTATTTTTATCCTGTCTGCCAACGCTTTTGCCAATCCGTTTTCAGGTACATGGAAATTGGTTGCTGGTGAATATATCAACCATGAAGGTGTGTTGGTCAACTACCAAGATTTAAACCTGAGTTCAATTAAAGTCATCACTAATCGCTATTTTAGTTTTGTTAGCATGTCCGGCGATAAATTTTGGAGCTCAGGTACAGGTAAGTTTAGTTACACTAATGACGAATATATTGAGGTACCTATCTACACGTCATACAAAACAGCGAGCGGTAAAACTTATACGTTTTCATATCAATTACTCGGTGATATATGGCATAACGCTAGATGGGAAAATGGCCTTAGAGTAGAGTATGAAACTTGGCAGCGTATTGAGTAGTGCTTTTCCAATAATGGAATGACCTGCTATCCTGCCGGCACCCAGTGTTGCTAGCTTAACCGAGCGGCGCACTGACAGAAAGTATTAGTATTACTTTAACTGTTTATAATTAATAAGGATTTTTGATGAAAATTTGCCAATTAATGCCACTGTTATTTTTGCTTGTTTGTGGCATAACACATGCTAGTACAATCAAAGATCCTGAGACACAACACTTATTAAATTTTACGGGTTTAAAAACAGATATTCTAATTGGTGAAATAGAAGGGGTTAAGTTAACAATTAATATTGCCCAGCCCAAAGTAAGAGGGAAGAAGCCAAGACCCGTATTGGTATTCATCCATGGTGGCGGGCTTATTAAAGGCGATAAAAATTCGTTAAACCAACGTATTGTTAAAATGGCTAGTAAAGGCGTTGTTACTGCCAGTTTGATGTATCGCCTAGCGCCAGAATATAAGTTCCCTGCTGCGATTGAAGATGTAAAAGCCGGCATTCGGTTTATAAAGGCGAATGCCAAAGTGCTGCATATTGACCCTGATAATATCGTGGTTAATGGCGCGTCAGCCGGCGGGTATTTGGCGGTTATGTTGGGGGTTACAGGCAATTCATCGGCTTTTGCCAAGCATGGCTTATACACAGAGTATGATTCGGTTGTCAAAGCGGTTATGGCGCAATCACCGCCGGTGGGCGATTATACTAAAGCCAATTATCAGGATTTTGCTTTAGTAAAACGATTTAAAAACAATAGTAACGACATGCAAAAGTCACTAGCTGCTATTTCCCCCGTTACTTATTTAGATAAACAAGACCCACCGTTTTTTATTTCGCACGGTACTGCGGATACCGTTGTCCCAGTCGAAATGAGTCGACACTTTACAGCCGAACTTAAAAAACTAGGGCATGAGTACGAATATATAGAAGTGGAGGGCGGAAAGCACAGCCTAACGCGTTCTAAGCCTCTACAAGCGAAGCTAGTATTTAAAGCTACGATGCAGTTTTTCGCGAAGCATACTAGGGACTGAACTTAAAATTCTATTATGAGTACTTTGTATAAACCTTTTCAACCGACGTTAACCCTAGCCGGTTTAACAAAATTTGGCTTAGCTTTAAATATTTGTGCCTCAAGTCCAGGTTTAAAAAATACGGTTAGCGCGTTTGTTCAAGTTTCAACTCAGCAGGCTACTTTATATCGAGTGTTGCCTGATGGAACTCAAGCTATTTATTTATCAAAAAGCGGCGCGCTTTTTTCTGGGGCGCAAATCAAGGTTTGTGATGTGCCTATGTATATGTATGCTGACGAAGAATATTTTGGGGTGTGGTTTTGCCCCGGTGTACTGAGGCGGTTGTTTAATATCGATTTATCAGAAGTGGCTGGGCAACTGGTACCGGCCGATGATCTGTTAAATAGCGAGTTACAAAGACTTACTTATCAAGTATACGATAAAGCCACTTTTGCAGAGCGTGTTACCTTATTCGAGTCATGGCTAATGACACGATTCCATCAAGTGTTAAACCCGAAATTAGAGCATGCATTGTCTTTGATATTATATTTGCCAGAGCGGCCGTCAACATTCGAAAAGGTTTCAATAATTGCAGAAAAAATTGGTGTTACAAGTCGTCATTTAAATCGCTTGTTCTTACAAAATATCGGGTTAAATACCAAGCAATTTATCAATGTAATTCGAGCCCAGCAGGCTTGTAGAACACTATTCAATCAATCTAAGGCTAAGCATTTAATCGACAATGAGCTTGGTTATTATGATCAAGCTCACTGTATAAATGAGTTTAAAACCTATTTTGGTGCTACACCGATTAACCTAGTTAACCAATATACGGTTTAAATATTGGCCTTGATTAAAATGTCCGATTCTTCCAATCAATTTGTATTTATCTAAATAAAACTAGATGTCTCAATCATTTAAGAGGCAAACAAATGCAGTTTTCAAACAAACAAATATTGGCTATGGCGCGAGGTGGCTTTTTTGGTGAGGGCAACGCTCAACTGCCTTCAGAACAAATGCTAATGATAGATCAGATTAACAATATCTGTTCCGAGGGTGGGGTTTATGATAAAGGTCAACTGGCTGCAAGTTTTAACATTAAACCAGAGCATTGGTTTTTTGATTGTCACTTTGCTGGCGATCCTGTTATGCCGGGCTGTTTGGGGCTAGATGCTTTGTGGCAACTATTAGGCGTATATCTCGGTTGGCTAGGTTTACCTGGTAGAGGACGTGCTTTAGGCGTAAATAAAGTTAAGTTTAGCGGGCAAATTTATCCAGACGCCAAAAAAATTGAATATCGGCTTGATATAAAAAGAGTGATCAAACGACCTTTGCCAGTTGGCATTGCTGATGGCAAAGTATTGTTAAACAATGAAGTGATTTATCAAGCTGATTCACTTAAAGTTGGCCTGATTTAACATATATCGAGTAAATTTTGAAATTATTATTGGCTTGCTTGGGTCAATTTAGAGCCAGTAATATTTCAGTAAAAGGAACTTATTTGTGCTCTTCGAACATACAACCTCTCAAGCATTACTTTCTTTGCTCTCTAACTGTGTAAAAGCATCGAGCGAACCACAGGATATTGCTAATGTGTTAGAAGAGCTAAACAACATCATTCCGTTTGAAAGTGCAATCATTGTTTTAGACACAGAATTAAATTTTGCTTTAAAAGATCAGCAACAAGTTGTGAGTTACAACCTTGATCATGCCTGGCCTGAAATTTATTTTAAACGCCAGTTTTACAATGTAGATCCGATTCTTAAGGCGGTTAACGAAGTGGATCAGGTTGTCAAATGGCAGGATGTGTATAACAACACTCGATTTGACGCTGTTGAATTTAAAAATATGGCCAAGCAGTATGTCGGTGAGAACGGTTTAAGCATATTAAGAAAAAACCAGCAAGGTTCTACACTTATCTCGCTAGTGTTTAGTCATGAAGATATTGAACAATGGCGCGATATTTTAGAGTTTGTAACTCCCCATATTCACGAAATATTTAATCGTGAAGGGCAATATCAACGAAAAACCTTGTGGCAGCCACAGCTTACTGATCGCGAGCTAGACGTGCTTAACTGGGTAAAAGAAGGCAAAAGTAACTGGGATATATCTCAGTTACTCTCTATTTCTGAACGCACGGTTAAATTTCATCTTTCCAATATCTATGAAAAACTCTCGGTTGTTAATCGCTCGCAGTCTATCGCAAAGGCAATTCACTTTGGTCTGATTTCGACTTAAAGCGCTTTTAATGTAAAGGCTAGATTTAATCTACCCGTGCAAGGTGACTTTTGCTGCCATTATTGCTGCTAATTTAGTTGCTAAAGCATCGACAATAGGAGCCAATAAAAATACCGTAGGTAAAGCGATTACAAAAGATAAAGCCCATGTCGAGATAAACTGCATAAATGCTAAATTAAAATTTGAAAACACAAACTCAAGTGCTGCCGACATGACACCTGACATAAAAAACGCCATGAGTATTGCCGCTAAATTAGCTTTATTACTTAGCCATTTCATTGTTAATTCCTTGTTGTATTGTAATTACTAAACGTTGTAAATTTCACAGGCCTTAGGCTCGTCATTGTCGTCCCTACAGGACATAGGTCTATCTCTTATACACAATTTTCAGAAGCGTTCTTTTACCTCAATCGGTTGTAATTTTATCACCGAGGTTTAGGAAAATACCCTCGTCATCCTCGCGCATACGGGGAACCAGCGACTTTTGTTGGATAAATATTGTTAGGTTTAAGTAAAAGACACTGGATACCTGAATTCTCAGGTATGACGGTACGCTTAGAGGCTAGCAGCCAATTTTATCTCTGCATTTAAAACTCACTGAGTAGGTACGTTGTACTTAACTTATTAAACCGCCTGACAATAGCTATCGATACTCAGTACAAACTGGTTTAGTAGATTGTCGAGTTCGCTTTCGATTAACGCAGAAAACTGGCCATCAGCATAAACATTGTAGAAATCTCCTATAGCCAGTTTGCTGATAATATTGGCTCCCCACCAAGGCATTACGTCTGATAAATGATTCAGATTAGTTAATCCACCGCGTTTACCCGGAGAGGTACTTAATAATAAAACAGGCTGGTTTTTAGGAAATACCATTTGCTGTTTGGTCTCCAAACGTGACATCCAATCTATCAGATTTTTAAAAACCGCAGGTGTTGAGCCATTATGTTCAGGGCAGCAAATAACCATAGCATCAGCATTTGCAAATAATTCTCGTGCAACATGCACTGGTTCAGGAAAGCCATGTTGTTTTTCAAATGGCAAACTATAAATAGGCAATGGGTAATCGCGAATATCGGCGAGCTTAGTTTGCACTGAATATCGAGTTGCTATTTTGTTTACGACAATATTAGCAAGAGTACGGTTAATCGATTGGTCATTATTACTGGCGCAAAAAACGGTGATTTTGTTCATGTTTAATTTTCCTCACATTACTATTATTTAAAGGTTATATAGTCTTCTCGCTCAGGCTTTATGGTTCATTGTCAGCGCTTACTCGCCCCAATCACATAGTAGAGCATATGCTCATGGGGTCTCGAAGCTTGACGGCTTCCCCTAAAACCCGATCGCTTTGACTATAGTTCAACGTAAAAAACGCTTAGGTGGACTTGTTCACTGGTAACCAATAAATTGAGATCTGCCCCGCGAACTAAATCACCATCTTGAACAAGCTGATCATTTATCGTCGCTTGGCCGTTAACGACATAGATTAAGCAGTCTCCTTGGCGCTCGATAACCGCTCCTTTGTTAAGTACGCCAACCTCAATAACCGTGTTGCTATCGAATGTTTCGGTTTGCGTTTTATTACCACCGTAAATACGTTGCATTTGATTTAAAGCTGGGTTGTACACTTTGTATTGTGCGGGTAATCCTGCTTGCTCGGGCAATACCCAAATTTGTAGCAAACGCGTTCCGTCTTCGTTAGGGTTTATTTCGTTGTGAGAAAAACCTTCACCCCCAGCACGTTGCACTTGCACCTGCGGTGCTTCTAACGATTGACCGTGTTCAAGTGAGCCTTCATGTGCGAGCTGTCCTTCCAATAACACTGTAACTATGTCTATTTCTTTATGGCTATGCATTTTCGTTTCGCCATATGGTAAGTACTTAGCATCGGCTAGATAAACAAAGTTCCCTAAGCCTTGCCAAACGTGATCAGGAGCGGAAGGGTTAATTCGTTTATCGTAAATTAAACGAGTTTCGCGTAAGCCAGCAAAGCCGCCACGAGGTAAAGAGTCTCTGTGTAAAATTTTCATTGATATTTTCCTTAGTGCTTTTTCAAATTTATCGCGAATAATTGAAGCAACTAGCAGTTCAGCCTTTGCTGAAACGCTAATTATTCGCGGCCTGAGTTATCAACTCTGTGTAACCGTGAGTTTAAATAAATTGTAAAGTGATTAATTTGTTTCACACCTGTCTGAATGGGCAGTACTGAGGGTATAGGCTGCAGAGGGTCAGTTTTACGCAGATTGTTTTAGAAACGTAGATGGCAATTAGTTGAATGTGTATATTTCGGGGAACTGTATAGAAAAACCAGATTTTTTAGCTGATGAATAAATAGGGGAAATCAGCAATGATTACCCCTATTTAACCAATTGTGGCCTGTTCAAGAAAGAACCGTATAGTTGGGTTTATTCGCTCGGCGAGCAGCAATTATTAACACCCTGATGTTAGTATGCTTATTTTGATTACATAAAATGGATTACGCTGAGTAATTACATCTAAATTAAGACTTATCCTGATTTTCAACAAATTCTCGGCGATAATAACCAGGGGTATAGCCTAAATAACGTTTGAAAATTAGGCGTAATGATAACGCTGAAACGTAGCCACACTTTTGCGCTATTTTGTCTATTGAATGCGAAGTTGTCGCTAATAAATGTAAAGCCTTTTTAAGACGCATTTGAATTAACCAAGTGCGTGGACTCACTTGTTGAGTTTGCTTAAAAAATCGCTCAAACGTACTGCGAGTTAAATAGGCTTTTTCCGCAATATCAGCAATACTGATCGGTAAATGTAGGTTTAATTCCGCCCATTTTAGTGCGGCATTAACATGTTCATATTTTCTTTGTTGTTTGTTACGTGTGTTGGTCGTCATGTATAGTTGTTTCCTATGCTTGGCAATATGCAACAGTGGATACGTTATTATTATTCTGTCACTGTTAAGTATTGGATTGTGACTGCCGTATTTAAACGAACATTTATTGATCACAACCTTGATTGTGTGTGCAAGCAAGTTAAAACGCGCTAAGTTGTTTCTAGTCTTTTTTATCATCCGTATAACAAACGAATAATTGTAACTAAATAATGTAGTGCTGGTTATCATGTTATATGATAACTAAGATTGATTTTATACACTGATATTTATATTCACTATTTATTTAGAGGTAATAGCTCTTGAAAAAACGTACCTATTTTAAAATAGGAGAGCTGATTAAAGAGGATATTTTGCAAGCGCGTTATCGGATTGGTGGCCGCCTGCCGTCTGAACGTATTTTAGCTGAGCGATTTAAAGTGACTCGCGCGATAGTGCGCGATGCTATAACTATGCTTGAATTACAAGGTTTAGTTGAAGCGCGTAAGGGCTCAGGAGTTTACGTTATCGCTTTTCCTATGGTAGTTAAGGAGCAAAGCTCTGCTAAGCAATTTCATGCTTTTAGTAAACCATATTCAACTAGTTTGCATGCGGCCGATATTTTTCAAGCCAGACAAGTGGTTGAATGCCAAGTGGCTGAACTGGCGGCAATGAACATGACTAAACCCGATTTAATTAAGGTAAAAAACGTTATAAAACAAGAGTTAACTTGTAAAAGTCATGAATTGGATGATAGCGGGTTTTATATTTCAGTAGCACAGGCCTCGCAAAATACGGTTTTGGTTGATGCCGTTCAGCGCTTACTTTCTTTATATCAATCTTCCCGCCAATGGCCGGCCATGCGCGCCAAACTATTCGATGAAAAGGCAAGGTTGAGTTGGATTGCCGAACACCAAGCCATTTACAGTGCATTACAATGTAAACAACCAAGCTTAGCTCGCAACGCGATGTGGCAGCATTTACAAAATAGCAAAAGCTTAGCCGAAGGTTTGTAAATTCAGTTAGGTTAGGTGGTCAGACAGAAATACCAGCTAAATAGCGGCTTATTGAACCCAAACGAAGCCATAAACCTAAGCGAGAAGACGATACAATTGTTTATCGTTTGCTTGGTAAATGGTAAGATAACCTTAATAAGTAGCCATTCACGTTCGATTAGGAGTTTTCAAATTGGCATTTAAAGTTATCACCACAGATCGCCTTTATATAAAAGTGGCAGACCAATTACGACAACTTATCGAAGATGGTACGTTTAAAACTGGGGATAGATTTCCTGCCGAGCGCACCTTAGCAGAGAAATTGGGAGTCAGCCGTCCGACAATTCGCGAAGCCATGGTTGCGTTGGAATTAGCGGGTCTTATAGAAATTCGTACAGGTTCTGGTATTTATGTTGCCGATACCCCAGTCGAAGAGCAAACCGAGCTATCGCAAGATGGCATTGGCCCGTTTGAAATATTGGAAATGCGCTATGTGCTTGAATCGGAAATTTGTGCCTTAGCTGCTAGACGTATCACAGATGACCAATTGCAAGAATTAGAAGATATATTGCAGGAAATGGAAGGGGCGTTAAGTGATGGTAAAGCCTGTGAAGAGGCCGACAATAAGTTCCATTTAATTATTGCTCAAGCTAGCCAGAATACGGCTATGTATGAGTCGGTTAAATGGCTTTGGAATTTACGTAATCGAGAGTACAAAAACACTGCGTTTTTTGAAAAAATTCGTGATGAAGGTATTCTTCCATCCATTGAAGAGCATCGTAAAATTCTGTCGGCATTAAAAAACCGCGACGGTGAACGTGCCCGCTTAGCCATGAAGAATCATATTGATAGCGCGACCGAAAATGCTGCCAAGCACTTTGATCACGAATAAATATTAATATAGCAAATGAATGTAAAAAGCCCGCTGCAATAGCGGGCTTTTTTTGTAGGTCGAAGGCCTACTTATGAAGCCTCGACAAAAGCTACAAAACTAAGGCAATGTAACCTCTGGAAACTAAGTCTGTGCCTAGAACGCTGCTGATGTCGAAATAAATTTCGACCTACTCAACCAAGCAAAACTTAATTGATTAATAAGCTTTAACCTTGATGTAAGGACAACTGTTGTTTGACTCAATTAATAAGGTTGTGCCACTAAGCGCTTGGCTTGAAACATAATTACTATTAATTGCCAAACTACCTGAACCATCCACCGATGTCACTGTGCCACGGAAGTTACACGAAGTATTTTCATCGCTGTCCCAAAATTGATTGTTTTCGCCGCTTAAGTCACGATCAAATCTGATACAAGTCCCAGCTGCTAGAGTGACTTCCGTTTTCGTGCTCCAAGGTATATCTATAATTTGGCTACAGCCGCCGACAACCACTTCACAACCATTGCTATCAACAGTTGAGCCGGCTGGCGTATTCGGACATTGATCAACGTTATCTAATACGCCGTCATTGTCGCTATCACCAATCACTTGACAACCATTGCTATCAACAGTTGCACCGGCTGGCGTGTTTGGACATTGATCAACATTATCTAATACGCCGTCATTGTCACTGTCGCCAATCACTTCACAGCCATAGCTATCAACAGTTGCACCGGCTGGTGTATTTGGACATTGATCAACGTTATCCAACACGCCGTCATTGTCTGTATCGTAAGTGGATGTCGAACTGGTTGTTACACCTGAATTGGGAATATTGGCGTAAACTTCTTCGGCTATTTGTTGAGTCCAAGTGGCGACTGGGCCAGAGTTATCTTCTAAATGCTTATAGCCAGTGCCATCCCAACCGAGGTAGTAAGTGACGTTTGGTGTATCAAACAATCCCCAAGTGTTGATTGCAGCGCCAGATGATAAGGCTTTTTTAAAGGTGTTATTGGTAAGCTGATTGTTTGGTCCTGTTGGCCCCGACCAGTTAGTTGCATGGTCGCCTGATGCCCACCAGAAGGGTTGCCAAGTGCCTGTTCCCGGTGCGCCACTGCTCCAGCTTTGATGTTCATAAGGGACTAACACCGTGTTATTGCGAATAATGTTATTACGCTCCCAGCCACCGTGTAAGTTGATATCGCAATTTAATGTATTGTTTTCGACAAGGTTGCCCGTGGCTGACCACTGCAATGTGATGTGTCGTACGTTTTGAATATCATTACCTGTAATCCAGCTATCATATAGTTTCGAACCACGTATATAGCCATTGCCACCAGCCCCTTTGTTCCAAGAGCCGTTAAAGGTATTGTTGGAAATCGTCATGTTTTTAGCAAATTCAGTAACAATTGGATGAGAACCAATCATTTCCATTGCGACATTATCTACCCAACCATTGTAGGCCCATTTAAATAATATGCCGTGAATGGCATCTTGTGGGCATAAGTTTTCATAGCGAAAAGTGACACCATTAGGGTTAGAGGCAGCATCGTACACTCCCGTATTATAGGGCGCACAATCTGTATTGGATTTGTCCATGGTTAAGTAAAAGTCTTGAAAACCGGCCTGTTCAATGGCAGTGACTGGCATAACCCGACTTTTATAACCACTGTCGTTGGTTAAAGCGATGTCAAATTCAAGAGGCTGATCTAAAGTCACTTGATCATTGCTATTGTTTACCGCAGTGACTTTAAATATTTGAGTACGCATGTGACCTGTTGTGACGTGACTCTTGTTACGTTTGCTACTTGGTACTTGGCCTAAATCTAAAAAAGCGGTGTCATTAGCGGCACCAACATAGATTAAATCACCTACTGAGAAGTGGCTTGCGCCGTTGTTTTCAAGCTTCAAAACGGTATCGCCAATGGCTGCACTTTGATCAAATTCAATGGCATGCTTCCAGTGAAAGTTAATACTGCCTTCGTAGGCTTGTTCATTTGGGTGTTTTAAGCGCGTTTCAACACGAAAAGCGGCAAAACCTGGCCAGTATTTTTTATCAAAATCAGGTGCACCATCGCTCGCTGTGCCATAAGGCTGCCAAGAGTTGATTACAATGTTTGTGCCGCTTGTAGGGGAGTTACCCATACCTTTGATAATTATGCCTGAGCGATCAATATGAACTTCTTGAGCAATATTAATTTCCCCTGCTGGAAGTTGAATGGTGATCAAGTTGTCAGGACTATTGTTAAGGTTTATTTCGTTATCGATGATAGATTGAATAGCCGCAGCGTCATCTTGCCCATCATTGGCAATAACACCGTAATCGACAGCATTAATAACACTATTGCTGGTGGTTGGTAATGCTGATCCATTATTAAAGCCAGCTGTGGCATAGGCTGAGCTTACGGTCGCCATACAGAGCATAGCTAAAGGCGCAACTGTATACCTTGTCTTCATTTTTATCGTGTTGTTCATAGTGTGAGTACCTAATACATTTAATTTATAGTGAACTATCATCAACCTCTTACTTGTTTAATTGGTAAGGCCATATGATAGTGATATAAGTATTGGTGATCTTTTACACTTAGGCAATGTATGTAACTAAAAATTAACAAATAATATCGCTATATGTTATTACCTTGTGTTTTTTAGTTTTTTGTAAGGGGGGTAATTTGCTTTGGTAAATAAGGTTTGCTGTAGGTTAAGGCTGGATTTTATACAGCGCTCTTGCTTTTTCAGGCTTAAAATAATCGTTTTCAAAAATAAAATTTTTGTGGGCGAGTATTTATGCTTGCAGAGCCTGCAAACCTTTATGTCGAAAAAGCAAAGCTAGTGCTGATTCCAGAAAGAAATGATCAGTTGAATCCCTTGTAGGTTGGCCTTCAGGCCAATATTTAAACCCTTGTAACTCGCGTACCCATCGGCCTAAAGACCGGCCTACACTGAACAACCTCAATTAATCAAAATTAAATTGAAAAAGTACTAGCAAAAGAAAAGTAGGGACTTTTAAGCCAAGTCTCGTCATAACAGCTTTAGTATGTTTTAACTTATCGCGAGAAGCTCGCTGCTTGAGATGTTGAATGGTTAGCTTTAAATAAAAAAGCGGTACTAACTGAGTTAATACCGCTTGCATATAGACAAGGGAGTTAATGAAGTTATGCGAGCTTAGAAGAAGTTATATTTAAGCCCAACTGTAAATACTTTACCTGCGTACTTGGTTGTACGTGGCATCCAGTCATTGGCTTGATATTCCTCATATAAGCTCTCAGTTAAGTTGTATGCTTTAAAGCTGATTTCTGCATCTTTGGTTATCTTGTAGTAAGCAGAGGCGTCTAAACGTCCCGCGGCTGCTACACTTCTATCACCTGAACCATTAGCCGTTCCTGTTGTTCTTAGGTCATAGGCTGTACGATAGTTATAAGCTAAACGCACACCAAAGCTTTCTTGCTCGTAATAAACGATAGCGTTGTACGTATCATCTGAAATACCAGGAATACGGCTTTCGTCATCATCATCTTGGCTAGTTTTCGAGTAGTTAAGAACACCGCCTAAGCCATTGAATGGGTAAGGTAAAAAGTCCAGATTTTGCTGGATTGAAAGTTCAAAGCCGCTAACTGATATTGTCTCAGCTAAGTTGACTAAACCAGACATGCGAACTTCATCACCAGCGCTTAATAAGCTTGGGTCTGACAAATTATGATTACCATCAGTAATACACGTGCCGTCAGCTTGCTCAGATAATTTACCTAAATTAACCCCAGTACCTTCTAGTGCGCTTGAATCACAAATACCCACACTATCAAATAAATTGCTAATTTCTTTTTGGAAATACGCTAACGTAATTGCACTGCCTTCTCGGTTATACCATTCAAGCGACAAATCGTACGAATCAGCTTCGAAAGGTTTTATTCCTGTACCTGGTAAGTCAACGGTAGCTAAACCTGGAATATACTTAAACTTGGCTGTTGGCGATGCAGAACGCAGATCAGGACGCGCTAAGTTTTTGTTATAAGCAAATCGCATGATCAGCTTTTCATCTTCATCTAAATTTGCCGATAAATTCACACTGGGTAAAAAGTGGTTATAGTCATCAGTGTATACACCAACTGGCAAGTTATTAATATCGCCTTGCCCCGCTAATGGCGCTTTAGCTTCAGTTTCTGATTGAATATAGCGACCTCCAACATTACCGCGTAAGTAAGTCGGACCAAATAATTCAGCTTCAAAGTTAGCCATACCGTATAAAGCATGAGTTTTAAGCCCTGAGCTATACACGAAACCATCAGCTTGACGGCCACCACGTTTAATGTACCCAGTTGGTGTAAATTCAGCGACTTCGCCATCAGATGAAGGAGCGATGTCGTTAATATTGATACTGCCAATTAATGCTGCACTCATGCTATCAAAATCAAATGAACGCCAACCTTGTGCTGCAGTAACAAAACCATCTGCTTTACCATCAAAGAAATGTTGCTCCGACACATAAGAAGGATCGGTGATTTTGCTACTGGTCATGATTCCAGTGGGATCAATACCAATAGAGGAGCCTTTAGCATAAGTTGAATCTTGGAAAGAATCGGCAAAGCGGTAACCAAATTTAATACTGCTAATTAAACCATCGTCAAAGTCACGCTTAGCGTTAAAACTAAATGAATCTTTTGAATGCTCAATTTGCTCAAAATTACCGGTTATCAACATATACAGTTTGTTAGCAGATTCAGCTGATGAAAACACGGTGGCAGTATTGGCAACGGCCATTTTAGGACTCCAAACAGCGTTGTCAAAATCCATCGCGTTTTCAGTGCCTGTCATATTGAAATAAAATGCGCCAATATCACCTTCACCTGTGTAAACCGAGCCATCGACTCCTGTTTCTACTTTATCAATACGGTTTGATAATAGAACTTCGGTACGGCGGTTAGTGGCGTCAGATAAGGTTAAATTCCCATCAAATGTCCATTGTTCGCCTTCCCATTTTGCGTCAAACATAAAGGCTTGGGCATCTTGTAATTGTTCATCTTTACGGTTGTCGTAGTAATAGCCGGCATCACTAAAGTCGATGCCAGATAATACGTATATCGATTGACCGTCTTTACCTTTTGTACCAGTATCTCGTGGCCCGAACTGTGCAACAGGCGTAATACCTGAAGTACCTTTGTCTAAACGCACCTCCAATTGCTCTAAGCGCGAATCATCTAAGTTACGCTCTGTAATAATAGTGGTGGCACCTAAGGTTAAATTATCATTCGGTTTATATTCGATACCGCCTGAGAAAGAGAAACGGTCACCGCCTGTCACTTCACTTTGTTGGCGATATTCTCCAGGGAATTGCACGATAGCATCGTCAGCAAGGTTGTTTGCCGCTTTCCACTCAGCAAAGGTTTGGTTGCCATTCTCGAACCATGAATCTTTCATAGTTTCGTAAGCATTGATTTTAATTACGTCTTGGCGGAAAGTTTGCTTGGAATAGGCTAACGTACCAGAAACGGCTAATTCACCCTCAATTAATTGTTTTGACGCGGCGATAGATACTTGAGGATCCATTGAGTCCGCTAGCTCCTCGTAACGCGTACCAATTTGCATACGTAATGAATCTTTGCGTTGTAACGGGCTTTTAACTTTTTTATTGACTGTTCCAGCTATACCACCTTCTACCATATCAGCAGTTAATGATTTTTGTACGCTAATGCCGTTGAATACTGAAGGGTTATATGCGCCAAATGGGTTTCCTGGGCCATAGGGTGAGGTGCCACGAGTTGGTGTAGCCATGGCTTGCCCATTTGCGGTAGTGGCAACAAAACCTGAAGGTAAACCACGTAAGTTAATACTTGATTCGCGGCGAGTGCCTTCACGGTTTAATTGTACACCTGGTACCGCCTGTAAAGCTTCACCCATGTCTAAAGCGGGTAAAGAACCTATGTCGTCTGCTGAAATACCGTCTACAATAGTAGGTGACATTTTTTTCTCGTTTATGGCTGACTCTAAGTTGCCTCTAAAACTACTAACGATTTCGATTACTTCGACTTCGTCATCTGAACTTTGCTCATTGGCATAGGCGCTGGTGCAGGCTAATGCAATACAAGCACTGATAGTTGTTTTTTTAAATAGTGCAATGTGTGTGTTTGGTTGCTTAATGGTCATTCTATGTCCCCATGAAATTACGATATGTGTACAACTTCGATTTAAAGATTAGCATCAAGTTAGATGATGATAAAGTGGCCTGTCCAATATTTTTTAAATAAAAGTTAATTTTCGTCAGTTTTGTTACAATGGTGAAACAAGTTTTCATGTCTTGATAATTGGTGGATTTGATGAAAATTGATTTAAAATCAGTTTGTTATGATTTTGTTGGTTGGTTTTTTAATCAGTAAGGCCAGTTGATAGATTTTTTGGATCTAAATTTAGTGCTGTTAGTATATTTTTGACTTAAAAGGTGAAATGGTAAATTTATCTATTGCTGTGATGTGCTTATCAGGCCAATTTGTGGAGGTAATGAGAATACATTAGAACGCGATTCAATCTAGGCTGGTCATTGCACATTCATTGTGGGTATTTAGCTGGGGGCTGTGTCTTTTGTGTAGGCGAGCATTTATGCCAATGTCGTTAACTTAAGCCAACGTAGGTTGGCGCTGAGCTTGCGAAGCCCAACACAAGCTTTATTTTTTGTTGGGCTTCATTCTTCAGCCCAACCTACCAAAAATCGTTAACTTAATGGCATTGGCATTTATGCTTGCAGAGTCTTAAAATTTTGCATTTTTTAAATTAAAACCTGATCGCTTTGGCTATAGATTATTGCGCAACCTTAAAAACTTTGCGAGTGGATAAATTTAATGCCTGATCTAAATGGGCAAAATACTGATTAAATAAGCGATCAAATTGACCTGTGTGCTCTAGGGTATCTAAGCCTCGTGTTATATCGACAGCTAATTGCGGCTTGGAAGGCGTAACATAAAAGTATACGGGTAGGTCAAGTTGTAACAGTATGGTTTTTTCAATAGTCAAATTAGGGTATTGCGGTTTACGATAGCGATACTCAGCAATGACTTCGTTAATGCCACGTGGAAAATAGTCAAATCGTTGCTTGCTTAACATAGCAAATAATCCGTCATAGCTAGAAGAAGTGACAAGGTTAAAGCCATGGCGTTTTAAAATGGGAGTAATCGACCAGATATGTCCGGTTCCTAAATTGAGTGCTTTAAGTTGATGTAAATGATTAATTTGATTAAACCTCACTTGCTCTTGTTGATTGATTAAAAAAACACGTTGGCCGAGCAATCCTTTTAGTATGGGTTTATTGATTTGGTTGAGTTGTTGCTGCCAATGTGCTCTATAGGCTGCCCACATAACGTGTAAGCTTCGGCCTTGGGTTAATTGTTTATAGGCGCGGGCCTCGTTAATCGGTTGGCTTAACTCGACTTGGTAGTTTTGATTGAGTTGACTGGCGTTGAGCGCCTTTTGTAAAAGAGTAAATGCATACTCGCCTCGTGCATCATTTGGCGAGTCACTCGGAGAAATTAAAATAACTTTTTCAGCGCAATAGACTGGCCAACTACAGACTAAACAAACGAGCAATATTAAAACCCTTTTGGTTAATCTATTGATAAACATTGATTTTTTATCTAAATAACGCCAAAGCATAAAGCTTAGCCTCGAACTGGTTTAATCTACTCACACTCATTATAGTGTATAATCTTCTCGCTCAGGTCTTATGGTTCATTGTCAGCGCTTACTCTCGACTTGGCTTACATGGATGTAAGTGCTTAGGTTTCGTCTGGAACAGGAAACCTGTGGCTCCTGCGTCGTCCTAATACCTAAATCCACTTTCTTCCATTAAGAGCGGCAGCCCTAATCACATAGTAGAGCATATGCTCATGGGGTCTCGAAGCTTGCCTGCATGGATGCAGGTAAGGGGCGAGAGCAGGACGCGGTAGCTTTGACGGCTTTGCTTACATGGATGTAAGTACTTAGGTTTTGTCTGGAACTAGAAACCTGCCCCTAAAACCTGATCGCTTTGACTATATATTAGTGTAATTATATTGGTAAGGCCACTTGACTATACTATTTCTATGCTTATACTGTGATTATTGCATACACAAATGATAGCTCAAATTCGTTAAAATTTAGTTATCGTATAACTTGATAGGTATAACAGTGAGATTAGGTGAGCCGTTGTTGGCGCAGTTCAAGCTAAATACGCATGCGCAATTGATTGATTATCCAAAATATCAGCGTCAGGACTTACAAATAGGGATTGTCCACCTAGGTTTAGGTGCATTTCATCGTTCTCATCAAGCGGTCTTTACCGACCTTGCGTTAAATAAAACTCAAGATACCCGCTGGGGAATTTGTGGCGTTGCTTTTAGAAATGAAGCATTAAAAAGCGCACTTAATGAACAACAAGGTTTATATACCAATGTTATTTGTGGTACCGAGCAACATTTCCAAGTGATTGGCTCGATTAAACATGCGTTAGTGGCGTCCAGCCAAATTGACCAAGTGTTGGCGACCATTGCTTTACCTAGCGTAAAAATGGTTTCACTGACGGTTACTGAAAAAGGCTATTGCCTGAACGAATTAGGCCAATTGAATCAAGAAATTGCCGATGTCCAGCACGACATTGCCCACATTGAGCAGCCAAAAACCGCGGTCGGTATTTTAGTGGCCGGTTTTAAACAACGCTTTGATAATCAACAACCGGCTTTTAATGTATTGGCCTGTGATAATTTGCCTGATAACGGCGATAAATTAAAGTCAGCTGTGATTGCTATGGCCAATCATATCAATCCTGCTTTAGCGAGTTGGATTGAAAGTCAGGCATTATTCCCTAATACCATGGTGGACTGCATTACCCCTAAAACAGAAAGCGAAACATTAAATGCTGTGGAAGCTAACTTAGGGTTTAGTGATTTAGTGCCCGTGCAAAGAGAACCTTTTGCGCAATGGGTAATAGAAGATTTAGACGGCTTTGAGCGCCCTGCGTGGGAACAAGCCGGTGTATTGTTTACCAATGATGTAGCCGGTTTTGAACGCGCTAAGTTACGCATCTTAAATGGTACCCATTCAGCGCTGGCGTATATTGGCACCTTGCTGGGCTATGAAACAGTATACGACGCGATAAGCAATGATAAAGTTCGCAGCTTTATCGCTAGCCTATTAACTTACGAAATTATCCCGAGTATAGATGCGCCAACTGGACTTGATTTAGCAAGCTATGCTGACGATATATTAAGTCGCTACCAAAACCCTGCTATTCGTCATTTATTGCTGCAAATTGCGGCAGACGGTTCGTTGAAAATTCCTGTACGCACCTTAGCCCCAATTGAAGAAAACATTAAAGCGGGACGTTCTATCGAGCAGTTAAGTATGGTGGTTGCTGCTTGGATCCGCTTTGTCGTTGCTCGCACAAAACAGGGTGATGAAATAGCAGATCCTAAAGCACAGGCTTTAGTTTTGGCAGTTAATCGTTTTAATGGTGATGTC
The DNA here is from genome assembly GCF_003063625.1 of Saccharobesus litoralis. Taxonomy (NCBI): domain Bacteria; kingdom Pseudomonadati; phylum Pseudomonadota; class Gammaproteobacteria; order Alteromonadales; family Alteromonadaceae; genus Saccharobesus; species Saccharobesus litoralis. The sequence goes on from NZ_CP026604.1 coordinate 1,834,866, forward strand.
GCTCAAGATATTAAAGCGTTTTTATCCATTGACGGTGTGGTGTGTCAGTCATTACTGGAAAACTCAATTTTCATTGATTCAGTTGTGTCTGCTTATCACAGGTTGGATGATTTATTAGCTAGATTAGCGGCTCGCTAAATGGATTTGTCGCTGGGCTTTTATTTAATGAAAGCACATTTAAAAAACTAGATGCTGTCGCAGAGTAACGTTAAAGCAACAGCCAATACGTAATAGAAAAAATAAAAGGTTTATCATGCTTGATGCAAATAAGATGTTCTCTTTACAAGGTAAAACAGCCTTAGTCACTGGTAGTAGTCGAGGCTTAGGTCAAGCACTGGCTTTAGGTTTGGCTAACGCCGGTGCCAAGGTAGTTTGTAGCAGCTCTCGCATGGGCGGCTGTGATGATACGGTGCAAAAAATTACTGAAATGGGTGGCGAAGCGATCCAGATTGCAGCTGATTTAAACGACAGTGAGTCGGTTAGCGCACTTGCCCAATCTGCTCTTGAATGGCAAGGCAGTATTGATGTGTTAATTAATAACGGCGGCACTATTGCTCGCTATCCGGCTGTAGACTTTCCTGAAGACGAATGGCTAAAAGTCATTAATATCAATTTAAACAATGCATTTTTGTTAAGCCGCTTAATTGGCAAAAAAATGATTGAGCAAGGCAGTGGTAAAATCGTCAATATCGCCTCTATGTTGTCTTACTCAGGCGGTATTACTGTACCTGCTTACACAGCCAGTAAACACGGTATTGCCGGTGTAACCAAAGCATTAGCCAACGAGTGGGCCGCTAACAATATTCAAGTTAATGCTATTGCGCCAGGTTATTTTAGAACGGATAACACACAAGCATTACAAGACAATCCTGAGCGTAATCGCGACATTCAAAATCGTATACCCGCTGGTCAATGGGGTGAGCCAGAGCAATTGGTTGGGGCTGCGGTATTTTTATCGTCTGCTGCAAGTGACTATGTCAATGGCCACATATTGGCTGTTGATGGCGGTTGGTTAGCTCGCTAAATATTGAGGAAAGAAAAATGACAGTTAATTGTACTACGCGCTACGCCATTGGCCGCAATGAAGTTAAAACCTTTGTAACCGAACAGTTACGTGACGAGTTTTTGTGCCAAGACTTTATGACGCAAGATCAGATCACTTTAATCTATACTCACTATGACAGATACATTGTCGGTGGTGTGGTGCCGGTTGATGAGGCGTTAAGCTTAACCGCTATCGATGAAACAAAGTCTGAACACTTTTTAGACCGTCGTGAGTTAGGCGTAGTTAATGTGGGTGGTTTAGGCACTGTTACTATTGACGGTACTGAATATCAGTTGGCAGCTAAAGAGGCCTTATATGTTGGTCAAGGTAATAAAGAGGTTGTGTTTAGCAGTGTTGACAAGGCTAACCCTGCTCACTTTTATATAAACTCGTCACCCGCTCATAAAGCATTTCCGATTAAAAAGGTTGGTTTGCAGGATGCTAATATTTTAGAACTGGGTAGTTTAGAAACGTCTAATCAGCGCCGTATTCACCAGCTTATTGTCAATGGTGTGGTTGATACCTGTCAGTTACAAATGGGGATCACTTGCCTACAACCGGGTAGCGTTTGGAATACGATGCCTGCGCATCAACATGATCGCCGAATGGAAGCTTATTTTTATTTTGATTTACCTGAGAATCAAGCCGTTTGTCATTTTATGGGCGAACCACAGGAAACGCGTCATATTTGGGTTGCCAATGAGCAAGCTGTCGTATCACCGCCTTGGTCTATCCATTCGGGGTGTGGTACGTCTAACTACTCATTTGTATGGGGTATGGCAGGTGAAAACTTGGCCTATGATGATATGGATGTTCATCAAGCAAGCGATTTACGATAACAGTTTGTGTGTGCGAAGGCAGTGGAGGATGGATTTATCTCTCTGCCTTCTTTTTAAAACGAGGCATTAAAAATGCGGTGGATTAAAACGAGTTTTCTCATCGGTTTAACATGGTTAATCGTTGGCTGTATGGATGGTGGCGATAAGGTTGTGTTACGCATGGGACACACCTTAGATACAGAGCATAGTGTACATAAAGCTATGGTGCACATGGCGCAGCGCTTGGCTCATTACTCTAATGGCACAATGGAAATTATAATCTATCCGAGTGCTCAGTTAGGTAACGAACGCGAAATGGTCGAATTACTGCAAATTGGTAGTTTAGCCATGGCTAAAGTGTCGGCTGCGACGATTGAGGGCTTCGTACCTGAGATGAAGGTATTTAGTCTGCCGTATATTTTTCAAAGTCGTGATCATCGTTGGTCGGTATTAAATAGCGATATCGGCAAAAGCCTGTTGTATGAGGCGCAAAAAGCGCATTTGGTAGGACTCGGTTTTTATGATGCAGGCAGTCGTAGTTTTTATATGACTGACACTAAAGTTGAGACGCCTAAAGATTTAATTAGTAAAAAAATCCGCGTGATGGAAAGCCAAACAGCGGTGCGTATGGTTGAAGCCTTTGGCGGTGCAGCAACGCCAATTTCATTTGGTGAGTTATATGCAGCGTTGCAGCAAGGCGTGGTAGACGGTGCCGAAAACAATCCCCCTTCGTTTTATTTGTCGCGCCACTACGAAATCAGTCAATATTATATTTTAAACGAACATACCTCTGTTCCCGATGTTGTCATGGGCAGTAAGCATATTTATGACAATTTAACTGCCCAGCAAAAACAATGGCTTGAATTAGCCATGGCTGACTCCGTTGAATTACAAAAAGAGCTATGGCGAGCAGGCGAGCTAGAAGCCCTGGCCGAAGTGAAAAAAGCTGGGGTTGAGGTGATTTATCCTGATAAAGCCCCTTTTGTTAATGCGGTAAAAGATTTTCATGCATCCTTTAAAGGGACGCGTATTGGCAATTACTTAGAGCGTATTGCAGCTATGTATAGGGGGGATAATGGGTAATTTAGACTCAGTGGTATTTCATATCGAGGCTTTACTGAAAAAGTTACTGGTTGCGCTTATGGCGATTATTGTTGTTGGGGTAACTTGGCAAGTGTTTAGTCGTTATGTATTGCAGTCGCCTAGCTCAACAACCGAAGAAGCAGCGCGTTTTGTTCTTATTTGGATCAGCTTGTTTGGTGCGGCTTATGCTTATCAATTGGGATCTCATTTAGGTTTGGATGTTGTGGTAAACAAACTGTCTGAGCGCGGTAAGTTGTTGGCGGCAACCTTGTCTCATAGCTTGGTTGTTGGCTTTGCTATTTTTGTAATGGTGTACGGCGGAATATCTTTGGTCGATTTAACCATGACACCAGTACAAACCTCGGCAGCGCTTGGCTTGAAAATGGGTTACGTTTATTTTGCTGTCCCTATCGCCGGTGCCATTATTGCTTTATTTGGTATTAATAAAGTTCGCCACCTCATTACTCAAATTAAATCCTTGTAGGTTCATCATGGAATATTCAGGCATTGTATTAGTTGTCACTTTCTTTGCGTTATTGCTATTGAACGTGCCGATCTCCTTTAGCATAGGTATTGCCACTGCGGTTACCATGCTGTTCAGTATCGATTTTGCGCCAGCCGTGACTACCGTTTCTCAGCGTTTGGCTGGTGGGGTCAACAGCTTTGTATTATTGGCTATCCCATTTTTTGTGCTTTCAGGTTTGATCATGGGACGCGGCGGAATAGCCAAGCGGTTAATCGAATGTGCCATGGCATTGATTGGTATGTTACCTGGTGGTTTAGCGCTAGTTAACGTGCTGTCTTGTACTATGTTTGGTGCTATTTCCGGTTCAGCCGTGGCGGCCACGAGTGCGATTGGTAGCTTTATGATCCCGCAAATGGAACAAAAAGGTTACGACAAAAACTTTGCTACTGCGGTGACCAGTGCAGCGGCAACAACCGGTATGTTGATACCACCGAGCAATATTTTAATTATTTACGCCATCGCTAGTGGCGGGGTGTCAATTGCGGCGTTATTTGTGGCGGGTTATTTACCGGGTATTTTGGTGGCATTAGCACTGATGATTGTTTGTGCTGGTTATTCAAAACTGCATGGTTACCCAACGGGTGATCGTTTACCTTTCAGTATTGTTATTGAAAAAGTGGTTGCGGCCCTACCCAGCTTATTGCTTATTTTTATTGTCATCGGCGGCATTATAGGTGGTGTGTTTACCGCGACTGAAGCGGGCGCCATTGCTGTACTGTATTCTTTAATTTTATCCGTTGGTATTTACAAAGAAGTTAAGATTAGTGAGCTTTCTAGCATTTTACTTAAAGCCGCTGAAACCACAGCCATTGTTATGTTGCTGATTGGCGCGTCGTCGGCTATGTCTTGGATTATGTCCTATGTCAATATTCCACAAGCTATCAGCGAGTTCTTATTAACCCTAAGTGAAAACCCGATTTTAATTCTACTTTTGATTAATTTGTGTTTGATTTTAATTGGCGCCTTTATGGATATGACGCCTGCGGTATTAATTTTCACACCGATCTTTTTACCGGTTGCTGAGCAGCTTGGTATGTCGCCGTTACATTTCGGTATCATGATAGTACTTAACTTGTCGATTGGTTTATGTTCGCCACCAGTTGGTTCCGTATTATTTGTTGGCTGTGCCGTGGCAAAAACCTCAATAGAGAAAATCATTAAGCCGTTATTACCTCTGTATTTTGCCATGTTTTGTGTACTCATGTTGGTAACTTACGTGCCAGCGATTAGTGAGTTTTTACCGGCATTATTCGGTTTAGGTTAAGGATAAGTTAGATGATCTATGTCGTAATGGGAGTAAGTGGTTGCGGAAAATCAACCGTAGGGCAAATGCTAGCTGAACAGCTCAATGTCGCTTTTTATGATGCTGATGATTTTCACCCTAAGGCCAATGTCGCCAAGATGACGGCAGGCATGCCGTTAAACGATGAAGATAGATGGCCTTGGTTGCAAAGTTTGGCTGACAATATGGCGCAGTGGCAACGTGATGGCGGTGCGGTATTAGCTTGCTCAGCGTTAAAGCAGAGCTATCGTGATTTATTGGCGTCAGTTGATAGCCAAGTTGTGCAATTTATCTATTTACAAGGTTCGTTTGCGACTTTGCTTGCTCGCTTAAAAGGGCGTAAAGGTCATTTTATGCAAGCTGACCTTTTGCAATCTCAGTTAGATACGTTGGAAGAACCAGCATCCGCTATTACCGTTTCGATTGATCAACCCGTAGATGAGCTTGTCTCCGATATTTTAAAGGCTTTATAATTTTATGACTTTTTCTCTTCATCAAACGGCTGAAAACGCCCAGATTAACGACACTCAATTATGCGCGTTAATTGACCAATATATTGCTACGCGTTTATCGACAGCAAAACGTGTGTTGCTATTACCGCCAGACTTAACCCGTTTTCATTCTAAAGCAGGATTCATCACTCAGCACTTATATCAACAACTTAAAGACCAATGTGAGATCCAAATTATGCCAGCGCTTGGCACTCATGATCCGATGACCGACAAGGAATTGGATATGATGTTTGGCACAGATATTCCAAAGTCTTGTTTTAAACCGCATTTTTGGCGCAAAGATGTAAAAAAAGTTGGGCAAATCAGCTCAGAGCGTATGTTGGCTTTATCTGAAGGTAAACTTAATTACACCATGGATGTTGGGGTGAATAAGTTGCTATTAGATGAAGATTGGGATGCCATTGTTTCAATAGGGCAAATTGTGCCGCACGAAGTGATTGGCATGGCTAACTATACTAAGAATATTCTCATTGGTGTTGGCGGTGAAGATACTATACATAAGTCTCACTTTTTGGGGGCTGCGTATGGTATGGAGCGTATTATGGGGCGTATTTTAACCCCAGTGCGTCAGGCATTGAATGAAGGGTTTGATCAATATCTAGCTCACTTACCTATTGATTTTATTTTTACAGTATTGGGTAAACATCAGGATGAGTTAGCGCTTAAAGGTGTATTTTGTGGCAATAGTTATGCGACCTACGAGCAAGCCAGTTTATTAAGCCAGCAGCAAAACCTAAATTTATTAGATAAGCCAATTAAAAAAGCCGTGGTGTATCTTGATCCGACAGAATTTAAAACCACTTGGTTAGGCAATAAGTCGATTTATCGTACTCGCATGGCGATTGCCGATGGTGGTGAATTAATTGTGTTGGCACCTGGCTTAAAACGCTTTGGTGAAGACATATCTATTGACGGCTTGATCCGTAAATTTGGTTACCGCACGACGGACGAAACCTTAGCGGCAATTGACAATAATCCTGATTTAAAAGACAACTTGTCTGCGGCGGCTCATTTGATCCACGGCACGAGTGATAATCGTTTTACTGTGACTTATTGTCCAAAAGATGAAGTGAGTCAGCAAGAAATTGAGCAAGTTAACTATCAATATTGCCATTACGATGAGATGGTTCAACGTTACCCAATTGAGTCTTTAAAAAATGGCTGGAATACCCTGCCTGACGGCGAAGAGATTTTCTATGTGAGTAATCCGGCGCTAGGGTTATGGACAACCAAAGAAAACTTTGAAAATCAGTAATTATCAGCCTATTTTAAAGTTTTAAGAGGTTAATTATGAGTTCCACACACATTCATCTCGATATTGTTGGCGGGATTGCCGGCGATATGTTTATTGCCGCTATGCTCGATTGTCAGCCTAGCTTAAAAAAGCCTGTGTTAGAGGCTGTAGCTCAGGTGATCCCTGACAATATTGGGCAGGCGGAGCTTTATGCTGGGATTAACTCAGGGATCAGTGGTTTAAAATTTAAGTTAGCACTTAACAATAACGCTGAAGAAAATGGCCATCATCATACACACGAACACGAACACGAACACGAACATAAGCACGAGCATGGACATAAGCACACACATGACCATACTCATCATGAGCATGAGCATAGCCATTCTGAACGCACAACTTACCGATTTATTTGCCAACTAATCAATCAAAGTCAGTTAGCTGAGTCAGTTAAATTGATTGCGATTGATTTATTAACCATCATAGGTAAAGCCGAAGCCAAGGTGCACAACAAAACCTTAGACGATGTGCATTTTCACGAATTAGCCGATTGGGATTCTGTGATGGATGTGGTCGCGATAGCCGTTATTCTGGCGCAATTAACCAAGGTTAAATGGAGTATTTCTGATCTGCCTTTGGGAAGTGGTTTAGTGAAAACGGCTCATGGTTTGATCCCCGTGCCGGCACCGGCCACGGCCGAGATATTAACGGGTTTTCGTTTTATTGATGATGGCGTAGCAGGTGAACGAATAACCCCAACAGGCGCGGCTATTCTTAGGTATTTAAAGCAACAAAAATGCTTGGTTACGCGTAGTTGCGGCGTATTACAAGCCATAGGTTACGGGCTAGGTACTAAGCAATTTAAAGGCATGCCGAATATTTTACGGGCCACCGCCTTTACCCAAAACACTTCGTTAAGTGAAGAACCCAGCTCTGAATCCATTACCGTGGTCGAGTTTGATATTGACGACATGACAGGTGAAGAGTTGGCGTTAGCAGCAGATAAATTACGTTCTTTTACCGGAGTTGTCGATTTAGTCACTTATGCTAGCAAAGGGAAAAAAAACCGAGCGACAGAATCTTTCCGTTTATTGGTTAAACCACAACAGTTAGATGAAGTCGTTCAGGCTTGTTTTCAGCAAACCTCAACGATTGGCCTGCGTTATCACCAGCAAGCGCGACAATGTTTAGCGCGTACCGCAGGTCATATTGAAAATTTAGCGGTTAAATGGGTAGACAGACCCGAAGGGCAACGCACGGTAAAAGTGGAACATGATGAGCTAGTTAGCTTACCGACACTCGCTGCGCGTCGAGCGGTAAAATACAGTAAAGAGTCAGTTTAATTTTGTGGGGTAAGTATTATGCTAGTTGATATTCGAATGTTGCTTGATCCACAGCTTAGTGAAAAATTTAATAAGTTAGTGGCGTTTGCTGATCGTTACTCGCAAATATCTGTTGCTGTTAGCGGTGGTATCGACAGTATGTTGCTAACCTATTTACTGCATCGTTTCTCTAATAGTCAAATTACCCCTGTACATGCTTACTCACCGGCTGTACCTGCGGCTGCTTTTGCCCGCGTACAGTTTTATGCTGAAGAATATCATTGGCCATTAAAAGTGATTGATGCTAATGAGTTAGATGACGAAAATTATCGACGTAATCCGGTAAATCGTTGTTATTTTTGTAAAAGCAATTTGTATGAGCGAATTTTTAGCACGACAAAGTCGGTTATTTTTTCTGGCACTAATGTTGATGATCTCGATGACTATCGTCCAGGGTTAACTGCAGCCAAAGAGCGTAAAGTCCAGCACCCTTATGTTGAAGCAGGTATTAGTAAATCGGATATTTATCAGTTAGCTACTGCATTTAAATTAACCGAGTTACAATCCTTACCTGCTCAACCCTGTCTCGCTAGCCGCATTGAAACGGGGATCCAAGTTAGCAAGCAGGATATGCGTTTTATAGACAATATTGAAAATCAAACCCGAGCGTATTTTCCTAACTTGCAACATATTCGCTGCCGTATTACTCACCAAGGCGTGATGATTGAATTAGATCATTTGCCGGAACAAAAAATATTAAACCAATTTACAACCTACATAACGCCAACTTGTCGCAAAAAAGGCTACAAGTTACTTGGGGTTCGACCGTATAAAAAAGGCGCGGCTTTTTTAACAAATAATCCGCACTCAATGCCGGCTCAGGTTATCGCGATTAAAGAGGTTAGAGCATGAATGATGCATTTATTTGGGATGCGGAGCGAGCCAGTCGCACAGGTGTAGCTGAAGCGGTTTTTTGTCAAGGCAAAGCCAATGGCGATTTAATTGCGATTATTGAGCACAATTTAAGTCAGCAACGGCCTTTATTCATGACACGTTTATCACAAGAGCAGTGGTGTGCGTTGCTTGAACAGCAGCAGTCAATTTTAGATTATGACCCGCATTCACAAACAGCCATGGCCAATGTTAAAGCCAATAGTGTCGATACCAAGTCGGTTTGTATTGTTTGTGCAGGCACATCTGACCTTAGTGTAGCAAAAGAAGCTCAGCGCAGTTTGTTGTTTAACGGCGTTACTGCGCCACTTATTGCAGATGTCGGTGTTGCAGGCCTTTGGCGCTTAATGGATAAGATAGAGCTTATCCGCCAGTACAAAATGATAATCGCGGTTGCGGGTATGGAAGGCGCGCTGTTTAGTGTACTGGCCGGCCTTGTGACTGCGCCCATTGTGGCCGTACCAAGCGCGGTGGGTTATGGGGTTTCTGCTCATGGCCAAGCTGCGTTGTCGAGTGCCCTTGCATCCTGTTCTCCGGGTATTATGACGGTCAATATCAATAATGGCTTTGGTGCAGCCGCTTGCGTGGTGAAAACCTTGCGTCAATTTAAGCAATTAGAGGATCAGTAATGATGGATATGCAAACACTTAGTGCGCTAGCGTTAGGCTTATTCGTTGGGGTATTTCACGCGTTCGATGCTGATCATGTTATGGCTATGTCATCCTACGCCAATCAAACGCAAAAGCGATTAATGGTTTTAAAATATGCCAGCAAATGGGGATTAGGTCATGGCGGTATTTTATTACTGCTGGCATTAACATTGGTTTTAGTTGGTTATCAATTACCTAACTGGTTTGTGCATTCTGCTGAATTAGCGGTCGGACTATTATTAATCTATTTAGGCGCGCGGTTATTTATTTTATTTAAGCGTAAGCGCTTAGTGGGTTATCAAGACTCATCCGCTGATAAACAGACAAAAAAAGCTGACCATGTGCCTTTATTCATTGGTATGTTGCATGGTGTTGCCGGCAGTGCGCCTATGCTGGCTTTGCTGCCAAGTATGTTAGATACGCAATTTTTACAACATATTGGCCTTTTTTCAGTGGGTTGTTTGGTAGGTATGTTTTGTTTTGGTTTGGGGTTTTCGCAAATACAAGCCAAACTTAACTTGCACGCCAAGGCATCTCAAGGGTTTACTTTGGGTCTTGGCTCTTTATCAATAGGTTTGGGTGGTTACTGGCTAATCCTTGGTTAGTTTAAGTACTTTTATATTGAGCGGAGTTTAAAGATGAAAATAGCCGATATTGTTTCAACAAATAGGGTTAAACGTTACATAAGCCTATTGTGTTTATTTGGCGCTTTCATTGGTAATGGGTTTGCTCAAACGATCAATATATATATTGAAGAATTATCTCTTAAGGAATACAACCAACATTTGTTAACAATGGCATTACGCCACGCTAATGCGCAACACATTAAAATTAATGTTATTAATAAACAGTTGTCACGAGCTCAAGCATTTAGCCAGATGGATGCCGGTTTAATTGACGTTATGTGGCTTAACACCAATCAAGAAATAGAAGACCGCTTTATTCCTGTTCGTGTGCCCATTTTAAAAGGCCTAATGAGTTATCGCACCTTGATGATCCGTGAAGGGCAAGAAGCGGTATTTAAAGATGTTGAAACGTTTGAACAACTTAAAGCGATCCGCTCTGGGGTTGGACGTTTTTGGACAACCACCAAGGTGTTTAATGCCGAAGGGATTAATACAGTACTCACCACAAAATCGAGAAATTTATACCCTATGCTTGAAGGTGGCCGTTTTGATTATATTCCGCGCGGTGTCATGGAAATAGCGCCAGAGCTTGAAAAATACAATCATTTACCGCTTAAGCTAGAAACCACTATCCTGTTACGTTTACCAACGGCGGTTTATCCATTTGTCACCAAAGCCAAGCCTGAACTTGCCACAATCATCGAGCAAGGCATGTTGAAGTCTATTGATTCAGGCGAGTTTGATCAATACTTTGAATCGACCACCTTATACAAGGATACGCTGAAAATTATTAGTCAGCACAAATGGAAAGTGATCCCGATTAATAATCCCATTTTGCCTAAAGAAACGCCATTGGATGAAGCAAAACTTTGGGTTGATTTCAGCCAATATTTACAATAACGCTTAGAGATTACAGTAAAAGCGATAAGGCTATAGCTATTGTTAAATAGCTTGCTAGAGCTAATGTTAATAAGGTAACCATAATGATAAAACGCGCTACGGCACTGCTAGCGGCAGTGGGCTGTTTGACAGCTTGTGCTTTAAACGACCAAACACCATCTGCCAATAAATTAACATCTGTTAATCCAATCATTATTAATGCTGAGTGGTTAAATCAAGGCTTACAAAGGTATAGCGACAACGAACCGGTCACCCGCCGAGTGGTTGATAGTTTAATTAGTGCGGCCGACTCAGCACTAGAGGCGAAGCCGGTTTCTGTGCAGGATAAAAATTTAATCCCGCCCAGCGGTAACAAAGCCGATTATATTAGTGTCGGACCTTATTGGTGGCCTGATCCCGATAAGCCAGATGGTTTGCCTTGGATTAAAAAAGATGGCCAAGTGAACCCCGCGAGTAAGGGTTCTGGATCAGACAAACCTGCAATGAATGACATGTTGATGCAAATTAGCAGTTTGTCTTTAGCCTATCATTATACCAAGCGTGAGCAGTATGCTCAGCACGCGGCTTTACTCATTGATACTTGGTTTTTAAACCCACAAACTGCGATGAATCCGTCTTTAAACTATGGGCAAGCTGTACCCGGTAAAAGTGACGGTCGTCCCTATGGTGTAATCGAAACACGTTGGTACATGCGTATGTTAGACGATGTTGCGTTACTTGCACCTTCGGGTGCTTTATCAACCCGCCAACAAACCCAATTAAAAACATGGTTTGCTGATTATTTACAATGGCTAACGACAAACCCCATTGGGCAGCAAGCTTGTCAGGCCCATAATAATCACGGTACTTATTGTGAGGCTCAGGTTGCTTTTTATGCTTTGTATACAGGGCAGAAGTCATTAGCTAAAACATTTGTTGATAAAGTGTTTAAACAGCGTTTGGCTCAACAAGTTGATGAGCGTGGCGCACAACCGGATGAATTAGCGCGTACTCGGCCTATTCATTATTCGCTGTTTAATTTAGAGGCCTACTTTATTGCTGCTCGTGTTGCTGACCAACTTGGTTTAGATATGTGGCGTTATCAAACAGAACAAGGCATAGGTTTACAGCAAATGATCGACTTTATTTTGCCGGCTATTAAACAGCAAGGTTATTGGCAAAATGTGAAAGATAAAAAAATGCGTTTAGGTCGCCTTTACTATTTCTTACAGCTTGCATTTGATAAGTATCAACACCCTAAATATTTTAATGGCATGCAAGATTTGTTGGCCATTGTTGCAACCGAAGACAGGGCTGAACTGGCGCAATGTTTATTGATACAACCAAAACCTGATTTTATAACACTAGATGTGCTGAAACATATCGACCCAACTGGCAGTAAATCAGCATATCGTTGTTATTATTAGTCCCTTTTCAATTTAATTTTGATTAGTTGACAGAAGCTAGAAATCGTTAACTTAATGGCATTGACATCCATGTAGGTCGCCGTACGCTGTTCCAGACGCTTAACGGCATTCCCTACATCCATGTAGGTCGCCGTGCGCTGTTCCAGACGCTTAACGGCATTCCCTACATCCATGTAGGTCGAAATTTATTTCGACAATAGCAGCATAGCTGCTACGGGCTTGATTTCTAGCGGCGACATGACTTTAGTTTCTTAACCTTGAACGAGGCAGAATAAAAGGCGCTTTTAGCGCACAAGCCATTTTTCTTGATAAACGCGAACATAATAAAAAAACGGTGAAATGATGGAACTAACCGCTATTAAAACAGACAGGCTGTACGTAAAGGTTGCTGATCAAATTACCACTTTGGTTGAGCAGCAAGTGTTAAAGCCTGGCAGTCGCTTACCCTCTGAACGAACGCTGGCGGAACAACTTAATGTCAGTCGTCCAATTATTCGCGAAGCCATGATTGCGCTTGAATTGTCGGGTATTATTGAGATCCGCACTGGGTCAGGCATTTTTATCAATGAGGTGCAAACTAAGTTACCGGTATTGGATAAAGGGGCTGGGCCATTTGAAATTTTGCAACTTAGGTTAGTTGTTGAAACCGAAGCTTGTGCATTGGCCGCGCAATATATTAGTCAAGCTCAATTATTGGCATTGCAACAGGCCATTTCAGGTATGGAAGGCGCAGTAAACTCGAAAGAATGTGCTGAAGCTTTTGATCATTTATTTCATTCCATTATAGCGGATGCGTCAAACAACAGCGCCATTAGCTCAGTGATCAATTGGCTTTGGGAGCTACGTAAACAATCTGATCTAAGCCGCTCTTTTTCATCACGCTTGTTAAAACGTGGTGTGCATCCATCGATCCACGATCACAAAGAAATTTATCAAGCCTTATCGCAAGGCGATAGCGAAAAATCAAGGCAAGCCATGCGTAAGCATATAGAGCAAGCGACAGAAGACGCAGCGACCTTTTTTGACTCTACGTCATTCAAGAAGATCAAAGTTTAAATGTATCTTTATTGGTAAGGCCACTTTACAATCATATTTCTAGGTGTACAATGCGTATATGTCGGCTTTTGGGTATAAGAGCCAATTTAACGTCTCTAAACTGGAACTGTGAAACATGAAACAAAAATCAGATATTGGCTTAGTGGGATTAGCTGTAATGGGTGAAAACCTAATCTTAAACATGGAGTCAAAAGGCTTTACGGTAACGGCGTTTAATCGTAGTTACGCTAAAGTTGAGAAGTTTTTACACGGCCGAGCAGAAGGTAAAAATATTCGTGGTGCTGCAAGTATTGCAGAGTTGGTCGACTCATTAGCAACGCCACGTAAAGTCATGTTAATGGTTAAAGCTGGCCAGCCCGTCGACGATTTTATTGAGTTACTCGTACCGCATTTAGATGAAGGCGACATCATTATTGATGGCGGTAACACACATTACCCAGACACTATCCGTCGTGAAGCTTACCTTAAAGAAAAAGGTATTCACTTTGTCGGTGCGGGTGTGTCAGGTGGTGAAGAAGGCGCTTTGAAAGGGCCTTCAATTATGCCGGGTGGCTCGTTAGAAGCATGGCAACAGGTTAAGCCTATCTTCCAAGGTATTTCAGCTAAAGTTGAAGGTGGTGAGCCTTGTTGTGACTATGTTGGTGAAAATGGCGCTGGCCACTTCGTTAAAATGGTACACAACGGTATTGAATACGGCGACATGCAATTGTTGTGTGAAGCGTATCAAATCATGAAAGAAGTGGTTGGTTTGTCAGCCGACGAAATTCATCAAGTATTCAAACAATGGAATACCACTGAATTAGATTCTTACCTAGTTGAAATCTCACGCGATATCATGGCGTTTAAAGATGAAGACGGTGAGCCATTAGTTGAGAAAATTCTTGATACGGCTGGTCAAAAAGGTACAGGTAAATGGACAGGGGTTGTCGCCCTAGATTTAGGTGTTCCGCTTACCCTTATCGCCGAATCAGTCTTCGCTCGTTGTATTTCGGCATTAAAAGACGAGCGTGTTGCAGCATCTAAGATTTTAGCAGGCCCAGAAAAGTCATTCACTGGCGACAAAGCTGCGTTTATCGAAGACTTACGTCAAGCAGTACTAGCGTCGAAAATTGTTAGTTACGCACAAGGTTATACCCTAATGCGTGAAGCGGCGAAAGAGTTCAACTGGAACCTTAACTACGGCGGTATCGCGTTAATGTGGCGTGGAGGTTGTATTATTCGCTCGGCTTTCTTAGGTGACATCAAAAAAGCGTTTGAGAAGAACCCAGAGCTTAATAACTTACTACTGGATGACTACTTTAAAGAGACTGTCGTCAACGCTCAATCAAGCTGGCGTAATGTCGCAGCGACAGCAATTGCTAATGGTGTGCCAGCGCCTTGCTTAACTGCGGCACTTAACTACTTTGATGGTTACCGTACAGCGCGTTTACCCGCTAACTTGTTACAAGCGCAACGTGATTACTTTGGTGCTCACACTTATGAGCGTACAGACAAACCACGTGGTGAATTCTTCCATACTAACTGGACAGGGCGAGGGGGCGATACCGCCTCTACTACTTACGACGTGTAAATTGTTAAAAACAGGGGCTGTATTGCCCCTTTTTGTTATTTATTTTATAGGGCAAAATTATGTATAAATTTAGCTTTCTTCACCTTCTGGTTGCGAGCGTCATTATTGGATGCAATGCGACAACCCCTTTATCCTCTCAAGACCAACAGGTTGAAGTGGCATCCGCCACTAAGTCGACTTACGCTCGCTACGTACCAGAACGCAAAGATGACTTTGCTTGGGAGAACGATTTGGTGGCGTTTCGTGCTTATGGTCCTGCTGCGCGAGCTGGCGCAGAGAACGCTGGCGTTGATTGTTGGTTAAAGCGTGTTGACTATCCCATTATCAATAAATGGTACAAGTTGCATTTTGAGCAAGGTAAAAGCTATCACGAAGACCATGGTGAAGGGTTAGATAACTATCATGTTGGCTCATCTGCTGGTTGTGGTGGTACCTCGTTGTGGCTAAATGGCCAACGAGAGCCTTTGGAAACTTGGACAAAATGGCAGATCCTTGAACAGACAAAAGAAAAGACAAAATTTAAACTGTTTTATGAACGTGACATTGCGGGTAAAACCTATCAAGAAGAAAAGTTGATCACAATCGAATTAGGTCAGCGTTTATATTCAGTGTCTTCGCGTTTTTTGGTTGATGGTCAACCTGCTCCTTCGTTAGCCGTTACTGTTGGTGTTACCACGCATGATGGCAAAGCTCAGGTTAAAACCAACAAAGATAAAGGTTGGATAGCCACTTGGGAAAACCTAGATGGTTACGGGCTAGGTACTGCGGTTGTCGTTAACCCTGAAAGTGTTGTGGAATTTAAGACGATCGACAGCAATGGAGTTAAGGATGCAGGTCATGCGTTAATTTTACTCAATACCAATAGTCAGGGTGAAATTAGCTATAAAGCGGGTTATGGCTGGCAAAAAGCCAAGGCGATTGAAACATTTAGTCAATGGCAAAACTACCTGAACAATCACAAGTAATTTGCTTGCAGCGTGTGCTAAGCACGCTGCAACTTACTATAAGTTTGGCTCTGCTACCAGATTAGCTTCCACTTGGCTGTGGCGTTTAATGCTATTGCCAAGGTGAGCTTTGACTGAGGCTTTGGCTAACTCAGGATCTTGAGCTTGAATAGCACGAGCAATCTGTCTATGTTCATCTTGGATTAAATCGAGCAATCCTTGAGCTGCGGGCTCCTGCTCATATTTGGTAATAATTTCGCGAGCTGGGATCACGCCTGAACCAATATACTCAATAAAACGCCTAAAGTAGGGGTTGCCAGACGCGTCCGCAATGGCTTTGTGGAACTCGAAATCTTCTTTAATTGCGTCTTCACCTTGGGCAATCTTTTGTTCCATTTCTAGCATGCGATCAAGTATGTTTTGCATTTGTTGCTCGGTGCGTTTTTGCGCTGCCATGGCACTCATTTCCACTTCTACCGACATGCGTAATTCTAAAATTTGCACTGCGTTGTGCACAGTTTCAAATTCGGCTTGATCTATTTCGAATCCGGCTTTTTTTGGTTTAGAGGAAACAAAAACGCCTACGCCTTGGCGGCTGTCGACTAAGCCTTCTGCGCGTAATTGAGCAATGGCTTCGCGCACTACACTGCGGCTCACACCCGTTTGTTCTTCTATTTCCTTGGAAGGGGGTAATTTTTCACCTACTTTAAATTTACCGGAGAGAATACCTTGCCTTAATAGCTCAGCGAGTTCATGAGTCAGACTATGGCTTTTCTGCACTTGAGTAAATTGGAACGACTTCATATCAGATAACAGTTTTCATATAAGTAAAGATAAGAATATCAAATCAATAGATAATGCGCTATGAATCGACTCACTCCCTAGCATTATTTACAAACAGTGCAAGCATAAACCTTCTTCTAGCAATATTTTGTAAATAAATGGTAAGTTGGTTCTAATATAGCAACAAAATTGTTAGTTTTAGCCTATCATTTGTGTCATTTATAAACCTGCTGACATAGTCAAGTTAAGGTTTCTAACTAAAGATTAACAAAATGCAAATTGCCCAAATTACAAAAACGTTAATATTAGCCGCTGGACTCGTTACGAATTTTTTCAGTGTACAGGTTAACGCAAATACCGTTAATACAACGAATAACTCAGATAATACCGTCTCCAGTAACACAGCAAAAAAACCGAACTTCGTTTGGATTATTTCAGAGGATAATTCAGCCGAATATTTACGTTTATATAATTTAGAGCACGGCGCAGCCATGCCAAATGTAGAGCGACTGGCGGCACAAGGGTTAACGTTTGATAACGCTTATGCCAATGCGCCTGTTTGCTCAACGGCGCGTAGTACTTTAGCTTTAGGCGCTTATGCGCCAAAAGTGGGTACTATGCATCACCGAGCTTTTGCCCGCGCACAATATCAAAATAGTATTAAATCGATTTATCGGTTGATGAAAGAGTCGGGTTATTTTGTGACTAATAATGCCAAGACTGATTTCAATTTTACCCATGATCCGTTAATTGAATTCAACGAGAATGGCAAAAAAGCCCATTGGCAAAATCGTCGCGCCGGTCAAGCGTTTTTCCATATTCAAACTTTCACGACCACGCACGAATTTAATTTAATGTTCAAAGCGGGTGATGTGAACAATAAACCGACTCAGCATGATCCGGCTAAAGTCGCTTTAGCCGCGAAACATCCAGATACCGCCTTATTTCGATATACTTATGCACGTTATCTTGATCAGCACCTTAAGCTTGATGTTCAAATAGGTAAAGTGATAGCGGAATTGCAGCAAGCAGGCGAACTCGACAATACATTTGTGTTTTATTTTGGTGATCATGGCGGTGTTTTACCGGGTTCTAAAAGCTTTGCTAATGAGCAAGGCTTACGCATTCCATTAGTTGTACGCATACCTGATAATTTTCGCCACCTATTGCATGATGATTTGACCTCAGGTAGTCGGGTTAACAACATGGTGAGCTTTGTTGATATGGCGCCGACAGTGCTGGATTTAGCTGGGCTACCAAGTGCTAACTACCAAGACGGACAGTCGTTTTTGGGTAAACAAAGCGAGCAAAATCGCGACAAGGTGTTTGCTTATGCCGATCGTTTTGGTGAGCGTTATGATTTGGTGCGTACGTTAAGAATAGGTAAATATAAGTATGTACGTAATTACTTACCTATGAATCCAGATGGATTGCAGCAAAATTACCGCTTTAAAAACCTAGCTTACCAACAGTGGCGAGAGCTGTATAAAGCCGACAAGTTAAATGCGACTCAGGCGCAGTTTTTTAAAGCTAAACCTGTTGAGGCCTTGTATGACTTATCTGTTGATCCGCAAGAGCTGAATAACTTAGCAACACAGGCTGAACACATTAAGCAACTTACTTTGATGCGCAAACAAGTGCAAAATCAGGTAAAAAACAGCGGTGACTTAGGCTTTATTTCAGAGGCTAAGCTTGATCAATTGCAAAACCATGACAGCGTCAAATTTGCCGCAAGCCAGAAAGCGCATATCGCTAAATTAGTCAGCGCGGCCGATCTCATGTTACTGCCTTTTAATCAAGCGCGCCCTCAGCTCAAGCGAATATTACAACTGGGCAATCAAGATGAAAAATACTGGGCGTTAGTGGCGTTAAATTATTTTGGCCAGCAAGCTAAAGCCTTCACGCGTCAAGTGCAAACCTTAACGACAAACAATCATTTTAAGTTAGTTCAAGCGCGGGCAATTGAGTTTTTAGCACGAGTTAATAATTCGGATCCAGTTGCAGCTTTTGAAAAGCTGATTGCGCAATCGGAGCATCAACTTGAAGCGCTAGAGATCATGAATATTGCAGCAGTACTGCATGATACGCTGGGCTACCAATTTAATATAACACCTAAAGAGGAATGGTCGAGTTTACCCGATAAATCAGACCCGTATTACAGCCCGAAAAAATACCAAAATGGCTCGGTCGCTGCACGTATTGCCTACTTGAAAACGGCTTGGTAGTTCTTTCATTTAATAGTTGTCATTTTATAAAGGAAAAGATTATGTTGCGCTCATTGTTATCAATGTTGGGTTATTTGAGTTTATGCTTAGGCTTGATTAGCCTGCTTGGCGCTTGCCAATCTAATCAATCTAACCAATCCAATATCGGTACCCAACATGCAATCAAGGAGGGCGGAAACCAAGGGGTATCTTCTCCATCTAGTGTTTTAGCGTCTAATGCAGGTCAATCTAGCCCTGCAAAAGTCAACACACAGCAACGGCCTAATATATTGTTTATCATGTCAGACGACCATGCTTATCAAGCGATAAGTGCTTATGGTTCTAACTTGATCCAAACACCTAATATCGACCGCATTGCTAAGCAAGGTATTCGCTTTACTAATGCTAGCGTAACCAATTCGATTTGTGCGCCATCACGCGCCACCATACTGACGGGTAAACATACTCATATAAACGGCAAAATAGATAACCGTATGCCGTTTGATAGTACGCAGATCACCTTTCCGCAATTGTTACAACGTAATGGTTATCAAACCGCTATGTTTGGTAAGTTGCACTTTGGTAATAATCCCAAAGGGGTTGATGATTTTATGATTTTGCCGGGGCAAGGCGATTATATTAACCCTGACTTTATTACCAAACAGGGCACGGTGCGCAAGCAAGGGTATGTGACAGATATCATCACAGATGAAACCTTAAACTGGTTGAAGCACAATAGAGATGAGTCAAAACCTTTTATGTTGGCTTATTTGCACAAAGCCCCACATCGCTCTTGGTGGCCACGCGCAGATAAATTTGCCGAATTTTATGGTAAGCAATATCCCATTCCAGACACGTTATTTGATGACTATGCAACACGAGGAGCTGCGGCAAAAAGTGCAGAAATGACATTGCGCAAACATTTATTACCCGTTAAAGACACGAAAGTATCGCCAGACAGATACGATCCGCGTTACGAGCCTTATGTAAACCCGTGGGAT
This sequence comes from Saccharobesus litoralis, assembly GCF_003063625.1. NCBI lineage: Bacteria > Pseudomonadati > Pseudomonadota > Gammaproteobacteria > Alteromonadales > Alteromonadaceae > Saccharobesus > Saccharobesus litoralis. Next base: position 1,854,779 of record NZ_CP026604.1, read on the forward strand.
AACATTAAAGTATTTGAACGTCAGTACACTAACCGCGCAACGCCAGCTCAAAAAGCGCAATATGAAAAAGTTCTAAGCCAAATAGCCAAAGACTACAATGAAAATTGGCCAAATATGACTGAACGAGAAAAAACCATCTGGAAATACCAGCGCTATATGCAAGATTACTTAGCGACGATTTCGTCAGTCGATGACAATATTGGTCGGGTGCTCGATTATTTAGACGAGGCGGGTTTAGCCGACAACACCATAGTTGTCTATACCTCTGATCAAGGGTTTTATTTAGGTGAGCATGGTTGGTACGACAAACGCTTTGCTTACCAAGAATCCATGAAAACACCTTTGGTTATTCGTTGGCCGCAAAAGATAAAACCGGGGCAAGTGTCAGATGAGTTAGTGCAAAATTTAGATTACGCTCAAACGTTTCTTGATGCGGCGGGACTAAAACAGCCAGAAGATATGCAGGGGCAAAGCTTTTTACCTTTGTTAACTGGCCAAACGCATAAATGGCAGCGTGAAGGGGTTTACTATCACTATTACGAATTTCCGGGCGCGCATGCGGTTAAACGCCACTATGCCATCATGACTAAACGTTACAAGTTGATCCACTTTTATCATGACGTTGATGAATGGGAGTTATATGACTTACAGCGTGATCCAAAGGAAGTAAATAATGTTTATCATGATGCTAGCTATCGCGATCAATTAGCAAAACTTAAACAACAACTGCGCGACTTAAGGATCCAATACAAAGATTCCCCTGAGCTTGATCAACAAATGATTGAGCGAACCAAAAATTGGAAAAATAGCAAAAACAAAGCGAAGCACTAAATTTATTTGCCTGATATTTGAGTAACAATGTCAATCAGTTTTTGATTGGCATTGTTTGTATAAAAACTGTCGCTAGTTTGATTGTTTTACGTTAAGTTACTGTTGGATATTGATTTTTTAATAGTAGTTTTATGAAGTTCAAACTGGCAATTGCCGCTAGCTGCTTGTTGTTTACCTCGCTTTCTAGCTATTGTAAAACGACTTATCCGCAGTTGATCCATCATCAGGTTAATCCTTACGATATTTATGTCAGAACGGGTCGAGGCGAGCAAAACTGTGGTCGTAAGAAAATGGCAGAAAATCGACATTCCAAGGCCTAAACATTTAATGCAAGGCTATCGTGGTAGAGATGCTTATCAAGTAACGGACCAAGGTATTGCTTGGACATTTCCAGTCTATGTTAAAGGCGACGCCAATGCCCAAGCGACAGGAGGTGAACGCAAGCTAGTTTATTCGTTTAAAGAACAGGTTTGGTCAGAAGTACATTAAAATTTATTCGGCTAAAATCGACATATTTAAGGATAATTAAAAATTGAGAACATTTATGAAAACCATTGTTGCCCTGTTGTTTAGCTTAGTGTTAATGGCTTGCCAATCGACCCAAGTTGAACCAGACACAAGCATTTTAGTTAAGTTACCAGTTAACCCTGTAATAAAAGTGCAGCCTCGCTTAGTATCGGGCATTAACTATCAGCAAGCGGTTTGGGTTGATCTGGCTTTTGAGTTTGACAATGCTCAATCAGCCAAGATAACAGAGGTTAAGTTTGTTGATTCCAGTCATCCCAACTCAAGCCAATTAACGGAAAACTCCATTAAAGCTTTTACCAAGTGGAAGTATTCGCCTAAAAATATTAAACCTTACGTAGGCCAACGTCTTTTGGTTAGGGTACATAGTACTAAATCAAATAAACAGCCGGATTTTCGCTGTAATGCTCAAGGTTGTAAAAAGGTCAAAAAGCCTTAACGGTATGTAATGGTATGACGCAGCCTAATTCGTATTACATTGCAAGAGTCAAAGCTGATTTAAACAAGCTGGCGACAGTTGAAAAGGCCATTGCCAGTCAGCGTTATTTTCCCGCGGGTATTCATTGTATAGGGGCGAATGCAGCTGATATCAAAACGATTATCAGCATTTTGCAAGTTGAACACCCAAATCTTAGCGCGCAAGATTGGTTGGCGATCTGCGAAGGGGTTTTAGCTCAAGCCGAATACAGCGAAGAGGTGTTGGTTGCATTTGGCTTAATTAATAAGTTTGTCAAAAAGTCGTTTGACGACAGCTTGTTAGAACGTTTTCAGTTTTGGCTAGAAAACTATGCGTCTAATTGGGCCCATGTTGATGATTTATGTATTAAAACCATTTACCAATTCTTTTTAGCTCGGCCTCATTTAATACCCCGCACTCAACATTGGACATTATCGCCAAGCCCTTGGTGCCGGCGCGCGAGCTGCGTGGTTTGGGTTAAATTTATTCAACGTAAAATAGGTAAAGCGGTTTACTGTTTAGATACGGCATTGGTGTTTAATAACTGTGATGTGCTGTTAAATGACGATGATGAATTTGTGCAAAAAGGCGTTGGTTGGCTATTAAAAGTCACTGCCCAGCATCACCCACAAAAAGTCATCAATTATTTAGAAAGTAATATTGCCAACATGCCACGCTCGACAATACGTTACGCCATTGAGAAGTTAGACCCGCAGCAACGAAAAGCTATTTTGTCTTTATAGTGCATTAATATCTCGGTATTTTCTCACAATGACTCGATATAGTCTTCTCGCTCAGGCTTTATGGTTCAATGTCAGCGCTTACTCTACACAAATATTAATTATCTCAAGCTAACCAAAAGGCGAATAAAATTGCGGATTAGTAGGTAGTATTTAATGGTTAAAAAAGTACCGTCTTTCCTGCGAAAGCTGCCCCTAAAACCTGATCGCTTTGACTATAGTTAATCGATAAATTATCGTCCGAAACCGAAACCGAAACCGAAACCGAAACCGAAACCGAAACCGAAACCGAAATGGAAATTTTAGCTGAAATAAAAGCCTTGCTTAACGATGACAGTGTCACGCTAGGCGAACAAGTGCAATCGCTTTGGAGTGGTTATGGACAAATTGTTCGTTGCTATTCAGCACAGCAGCAAGCAAGTTATATTGTTAAAGCGATAGCACCGGCTAACGCGACTCGTCACCCGCGAGGCTGGAATACATCAGCCAGTCATCAGCGCAAACTTAAGTCGTATCAAGTTGAGGCTAATTTTTATTTGCACTATGCGAAATGGGTTAGTTTTGACTGCAAAGTACCACAATTACTCGCCTGTAAAGCGACTGACGACTTTACCTTATTAGTGATGGAAGACTTAGATGCGCTGGGTTATAGCGAGCGCAAAGACTTTGCGACATGGCATGACTTATCGCGAGCCATTAAGTGGTTAGCTTATTTTCACGCAAGGTTTATGAAAGAAGTAAACGATGGGCCCAGCTTTGATTTATGGCCAATGGGGACGTATTGGCATTTAGCCACGCGGCAAGATGAATTAGCGGCCATGCCAGATAATGTTTTCAAAACTTATGCGGGTGCGCTAGATACGCTATTGCAACAAGTCAAATTTCCAACTTTGCTGCATGGCGATGCTAAGTTTGCCAACTTGTGTTTTCATACTGATGGAGAGCTAGTGGCGGCGATTGATTTTCAATACGTAGGATTGGGGTCTGGGGTACGTGATCTGGCTTACTTGGTGGGCAGTTGTTTAAAGCAAGACAAGTTAATGGAATATGATCGCTTAATTGTGCCCGAGTATCTTAAGTATTTACAACAAGCCCTAAACACTTATGGCAAAACTATAGATTTTAGTGCGTTACAAGCAGAAACCGAGTTGTTGTACCCCGTTGCTTGGGCTGATTTTTATCGATTTTTGTTAGGTTGGAACCCCAAAAGTTGGAAAATAGGCGACTATATGTTGCAAAAAGCGCAACAGGGGTTAGATCGCGTTCTATAGTCTTCTCGCTCAGGTCTTATGGTTCATTGTCGGCGCTTACTCTCGACTTTGGCTCCTGCGTCGTCCTACTACCTAAATCCCTTTAGGCAGCCCCAATCACATAGTAGAGCATATGCTCATGGGGTCTCGAAGCTTGACGGCTTTGCTTACATGGATGTAAGTACTTAGCGTGAGCAGGATGCGGAAGCTGCCCCTAAAACCTGATCGCTTTGACTATATAGTTTATAACCCTACCTTACGTCAGCATTCTGGGCGAAATTGATCAAATCAGGCCATGTGAGCAAGTGATTGAAATAATTCTATAAATATTCGGTCTTATTATGACTATGGTTCAAAAAGTTATTCGACGTTACTGGTGACTGGGTCTATCTTGAGAAGTTAGAAAGTGGCAACGAATCAACTGCAAACTCAATACTAAGATCAATAACTAAGATCAATAAGATCACTTTTATGAATGAACAACCAACGGCCAATGTGAGCACGAAATCCTCAGCAAATTCTTCAGCCGATTTGCCAGCAAACTTGTCATCAGAAAAGGTCACCTCCTTTTTTGAGTTTTGGCCTACTTGGGTTATGTATCTGCCAGTGATTATCCAAACTATGATATTGGCGGTGCGCTATCGATCATTGTCATTGCCTTTACTGGCCAACCCTAAATTAACTATTTCCGGTATGGTTGGGGTGGCGAAAAGTGAATTGATGATGCAAGCACAAAATGAATGCCAACAGGCGATTTTGGATTGGTATCAGTTTCTTGTCACTAACCAACCCGCTGCAGAACAAGTGGCTGATATTATGCCTTTGGTTAAACAGCAAGCTTTAGATTTTCCCTTGGTATGTAAGCCAGATATTGGTTGTCGCGGATCTGGGGTTAAACTGGTTAAAAATAGCCAACAACTGGCAGAGGTTATTGCCAGTTACCCGCGTGGCACATCGTTATTACTGCAAAAATTGGCGGATTATGAACCTGAAGTGGGCGTGTTTTATGTCAAAATGCCTAATCAAACCCAAGGTAAAGTGGTTTCCTTGACCTTTAAAGACAGCCCAACTGTAATGGGTAACGGCGAGTTAACATTAGAAGAATTAGTCTTGTTAGATCCGCGTGCTAGCAAGCTAACCCATTTGTATCAAGAGCGTCATCCAAAGCGCTGGCAACAAGTGATCCCGTTAGGCGAGGTTGTGCGCTTAGTCTTTTCTGCTAGTCATTGCCGTGGCGCGGTGTTTACCGATGCTAGAGCGCATATCACCCCAGAGCTTGAACAACGCATTGAGTTGATAATGACGGGGTTACCCGAATTTTATTATGGCCGCCTTGATGTTAAATACCCTGACTTAGACAGTTTAAAACGAGGTGAAAACCTGCAAATTGTCGAGATAAATGGCGCAAGTGCAGAGTCTATTCATATTTGGGACAAAAACACGTCGTTTTTAGAGGCGGTTAAAACCTTAATGTGGCAATACCGCACGCTATACAAAATAGGGGCTTATCAGCGCCGCCGTGGTTTTAAAACCCCAGGTATTGGCAAATTGTTTAAGCATTTAGCGATTGAAAAACGCTTAGCCCGTTATTACCCAACCACAGACTAACCATAAAAAAGCAAGGACGTTGGTATGAGCCAATCTTTAAATAACCCGCTGGATTTCGCTTTTCGCTCCTCATGGCTCAAGTGGCTAGTTGAACGGGCAACTCGCTTACACGTGGTTAAACAATGGTATCAAGATTGGCTTGAAAATGACCTACCGCAACGCAGCCTTGATAACCCACAAATTGGCAGTGAATTTTTGGATTATACCTTGGGGCGGCTCAATGCTGGCACTGTGGTTCTTAACGAAGCACCTTGTGCAATTAAACCGACAGGTGCGCAATTATTTGTGGCCAATCATCCGTTAGGTGGATTAGACGGTATGTTATTAACCCAATATTTGTTAAAGCTCCGGCCAGATCTAAAAGTATTAACCAACGAGTTGTTATTAGCGTTTCCTGAGTTTAAGCACTTATTTGTTGGGGTTGATGTATTAAACCCCAACAAGCAGCGCGAGAATGCCAAAGGGATCCGCGCGATTAATCAGCATTTAAAAGCGGGCGGCGCGGTATTGATATTTCCTGCGGGTACGGTATCAGAATTAAAGCTGTCGCAAATGAAAATTAGCGACGCACCTTGGCATGAATTGGTGGCTAAGTTGCAACGTAAACATCAAGTAGATTGCACGCCTATTTTTGTTGAAGCGAAAAACAACATTCCGTTTTATGTCTCAGGGCTGATCCATAAGCGTTTACGAACCGTGTTTTTGTTACGAGCCATGTTGGCTAATAAAGGCATACGCATGCCTATTCGTATCGGTAACACCATTACAGCGCAAGAAGTGGCAAGTTTGCGTGATGGTCGCGCTCATACAGACTTTTTGCGTTTATGTTGTGAATCATTACAAAGCAAGCCGCATAAACCGAAAACTCGGCAAGTTAGCAGTATTAAAGGCAATGCCAATCGTGAAAAACTTATCGCCCATCATCAGCAATTAGATGAGTATTTATTGGTCGAGCAAGGCGATTTTGCGGTTTACTGTGCGCCGCATGCAAAAATGGGCTGCGTGATGCAGCAAATTAGCATTAGCCGAGAATTAACCTTTCGCGCTGTCGATGAAGGAACAGGCAAAGAATTAGATAGCGATGGCTTTGACCCTTATTACTGGCATTTATGGGTATGGGACAAGCAAGCTCACACTGTCGTTGGTGGCTATCGCATGGCTAAGGTCGATGAGTTGATCAATCAACATGGTGTTAAACGGTTATACAGCAATTCCTTGTATAACTATGATCCTAGCTTTATTGCCAAGTTGCAAAACTCGGTTGAGGTTGGCCGCTCTTTTATTGTGCCTGAATATCAAAAACACCCACGCGCGCTAGACATGTTATGGAAAGGCATTGGTGCTTATATGGTTAAAAACCCGCAATACCATACCATTTTTGGTTGTGTCAGCATTTCGTCGCAATATTCGCAAATGGCGCGTAGTTTACTCGCCGACACGTTTGCCTATCATTACGCGACAGATAAAGCGGTAACTAAACTGGTTAAGCCGCGCAAGCCTTTGAAAAACAATTATAAACCTTGGAGTGATGCCTTACTGCAATCCATGGCCGAGATCCCCATTATTAATAAATTAATTGGTCGGCTAGACGCTGGCAAAACTGTACCTGTGCTTATTCGCCACTATTTAGCGCTAAACGGCAAATTTATTTCGTTTACGGTTAATTCCAGTTTTAATAATTCGCTTGATGGCCTTATTACGGTTGATTTACGTTGCGCGCCAGACAAATATGTAAAACGTTATTTAGGCAAACAGGGCGCTGAGCAATTTAAAATAAAATGGGGATTGCAAGATGCTGCTTAGCCATGCCGTCAATGTATTGGATCAAATCGAAAGCTGCTTGCAAGTCATGGCTGATTTACCTGCCGAGCAACGCAAATACTATGCTGAGTTGTCATTAGGGCGCCATGTTCGGCATATTAGCGATCATTATCTGGCGTTTTTAAGCGCTTGTGGCGGTACTGTTTTTACATCTGAACCTTGTATTGATTACAACACCCGTCATCGTGATAGCCCGATTGAAACCGATATTCATTTGGCACGTGAACATATCCGAGCCTTACAGCGCAAATTAGCCAGTATACAGATTAGTGTTAAAACCAAGGTCACTGTGATGTCTGAAATTGATTGCAGTGACATGCAAACTTACGCGTTTAGCTCAAGCATAGAGCGTGAACTCTTGTATTTAATTAATCATACTATTCATCACGCAGCCTACATGGCGTTATTAGCCAAGCAAAAGGGTATTTATTTTCCTGAGAATATTGGGGTTGCACCCAGTACGCTGACTTACCAACGCCAGTTAAGTGAATAGTTGAGACAAGCTATGTGTACCTATACTTGGTTACCGCAATCTTCGGGCGCTATTGTCACTATGAATCGTGATGAAAGGCGAGAGCGTCCCGAAGGAGATAAGATCACGACGCTCAGTTATCAGCAAGGTTCTTTGCAAGTCTATTATCCTATCGATAAACAAGCAGGCGGAACTTGGTTTGGCTATAACACCGCTGGCTTATGCTTAGCCTTGCTTAACCGCTATCAAGACGCTGAAAACCAATCGATACCCGAAGCAGTCAAACGTAGCCGAGGTGACATTATTCCGCATTTGCTTAAATGCGCCAGTTTACCGCATGTGATACAACAAATAGAGACAAACGATTTTAGTGGGTACCCGGCATTTGATTTAATGTTTACCGATGGTCAGGAATTGTGGCAACTTAGCCACCGTAACCCACAACAAAAGCCAGTCTTGCAACAGCATGCATCTGACTTACCCTTTATGCTGACATCGTCTTCTGTCGCACCCGAGGTCACGTTTAATTATCGGCACCATCAATTTACGCAATTTTTGAAGCACACAAGTAAAACAACTGCCGAGTTTATTTTAGAACATTTTCATTTAGTGCAAACTAAAGGTCTTGAAAGTGAAAGCGTGCTAATGTCGCGCGACTTGTCCCACACCAAAAGTATTTGCCAAATTGACTTAGGCGCTCAATCTTATTTTTTACGGTATCTGCGCCAACCAGAATTTGCCCGAGCTTTCGCTTCGCTGTGAATTGATTTTTGTTCTGGTTGGTGATGATTGGCAGGTTGGTGATGGTTGGAAGCGGCGGGAGTCGTCCGACTTCGGCCCCCCCAAGGGTCTATATTGAAACGTTAAATGGATGTCGAGAGCCCCGAGCGAAGCGAGTCGCACCGTTAAAAGTTTCCGTTTTAAGCATCACTTTTTAACGGATGACTAATTTAATATCATTATACGCCTAGCTGGCTAAGATAATGATTTAAATAGTCTTGACCATCATAAAGTGAAGAACTTAAGTCGAAAATGTTTGTTGAACCTACTCGCGCTTCGCAATGCATTGAGACTTCACTGATAGCTGGCAGTAAAAAGCTTTGTTCATGTACATTTAACTGTCCTTTGCGTTCTCTTTTTTCCAATTCCTTTAAGTGTTCACCAATATTTGTTTTTAATTGTGAGTATTTTTCTGAACACAGTTTCAGATTTTTGTTGGCTCCATCGACTAATTTGAAAGCTTCCTCGAACTGTTGCCTGTATTCTTCCAATATTTTTTTTATTTGAAGTAATTCCATGAGTTCTCCGTAGGTATATGACAGCCAATCAACCGGACGAACCCTATTTCCCCCGTCCGCATTAACAAAGCTTAAATTTTACTTACCTCGTAGGCTACTGAAAACAAGCCCTGCGATCAACCCTTTAAAATAAACCGAGAAGATTACCCTTAACCCTGTTTTTATTATGATCTCGGATGTCGTTCATATATAGGTAAAGTTAAAGAAGTGTTAACCTAAATGTACTTTATATACATATGATGTTTATATATGTATTATTTGGTGGTTGTAGTGTTTAGCCATTCTGCACTCACATAACAACTAAAATACACAAGCATAACTCGCCATTTCGATGGCAATCACAACAATGGGATAACACATGAAACGTCATTTACTTGGAGCCTCTGTCGCTTCAGCTTTGCTGCTATTAAGTGCGTGCAATGGTAGCGGTTCGAGTAGCACTAAAAACATCGAGCCTAAGTCGGCTGAGGCATCAATGGAATCAGGCCAAACCCAGAACGCTAACAGTGCGCCAATTAGCCCATTAGAGCGAGAAGCTCGCGGGAAAATTGAGCAGCTATTAAGCATGATGGAAACAGCCAAGGCTAAAAACATAGACGTTACCCGTGAAGAAACCATTGTGTGGTTTGCCAAGCAGTTTTTAAAGTTTGCTAATTGGGATGAAGCCAACCCCGAAGCAATTGAAGCCGCATTCGGTTATGAGCGTTATTACGCGGCCAATAAAAAACAATTGGCTGCCGATTTACCGACATTTGAACGGCAAAAAGTGATTGAAATTGTCGATAAAGGGATCGGTGTTTTAGGGCAAGAGTTGCGCGGCGAAATCAAGCGTCGTCCAGTTCGTAAAGTGGATTGGCAAAATACCAAAGCCGGTGACAATATGTTTGTTAGCAATGGCAAGCCGATTTTTCCGTACGATTACTTTTCTAAAACGGTTGGCCAACCGTTAACGAATACTGATATTTATAACGATCATCTCGGGGCATTGTACCATGGCGGTGAAGATTTATACCCAGTTGATCATGACCGAGCGATCAACTCATTTTTGCTCAAAGAAGATGGCACATTTGATCAGCAACTGATGGAAGAATTAACCCGCATTCCTGACACCAATATTGGCTTTTTAGTTTATTGGATTATGGGCATTCCTGAGTGGGTTGAGCAAAGAGAACCAGAGGTGCGTAAAGGTCGCTCGCTATTTACGGGTTTTGATGTCGACAATCCATTGGCACGTGAAGTTTGGGGGAAAATTATTCGTGAAACCGGCCGCTTAACCAAGGGCAAAAAAGTGACTGAATTAGGTTTTGTATTGGCGAACGAACCGCATTGGTTTTCAGAAAAAGACCATTGGACAGCCAGATTTCACGAAATGACCGAGTTGTCGTCTTACACAGTGAAAAAATTTCAAAACTGGTTAAACGCTAAATACAGTGGTGATATTACCGAGCTAAACCGTAATTGGGGCAGTGCATTTGCTAGCTTTACCCATGTTCAAGTTGCAATACCTATGGATAAAGCGTTACTGGGCACAGCGCAATGGTACGACTGGATGCGTTACAATATGGACCGTGGTACCGAGTGGTTCAAGTTTATGCAAGATGAATTGCATGCGGTCAATCCAGATGCCGATACGCATATCAAAATTATGCCGCGCATGTTTATGGAAAACTCGCGATCGGGTGGCATTGATACCGAAGCTTTAGCTGAATTAACTACTATGGTTGGTCATGATGCTAAATCATTGGGCAGTAAAAATATCCGTCCGAGTAAGTCATCAAAATGGTTAGAACGCTACGCTTATTATTGGAGTGGTGTCAGCATGTTCCACGACTTTATGGAGTCGGTAGCGCCAGACAAAATTAACGTCAACTCCGAGTCACACTTTTTATCTTCGGGTCAATGGCGCGATTTAGACACACGCACCAGTTATGTACGTAGTGTTTACTGGTTAGCAACACTAGGTGGAATGGACGCCAACATGGCTTGGTTCTGGGCGCGTGATCCTGATGGTTCACCAGAAGATAGATTAGAAGGCGAACTAAACTTTTTTGACCCAGGTTTAGCGGGAGCTTACGCTGGCTCTAACAATATGCAACCGCATGTGAGCAATGAGTACACTCAAGTTATGTTCGATATGAACAGCTTTTCTGAAGAAATTATTGCGTTACGTGAGCAGCGCCGACCGGTGCGATTGTTCTATACAGAAACAACAGCTATCAATACCAAAGATTATATGACGCAAGGCTATAAACTGTATGAAGCTTTGCATTTTGAAGGGTTCCCACTGGGGTATGTGACAAACAATATTATTCAAAAGCAGGATAACAAGAATTGGGATGTGGTGGTTGTACACAATACCCCATATGTGACAGACCATGAGTTTGCAACTTTGCAGTCTTACCTAACAAACGGTGGTACTGTGATTGTTGATTCTAAAAAGTCGCTATCGCTTAATGAATACGGTAAACCACGTGCGCAACAATTAACCGCGGGTAAGGGCAAACTACTGGTATTGAATACGCATGATATTGATAAAATTAAACAGGCTGCCTTAGGTGCAATTAAACCCGCTAGTTTACCTGCGGTTGTTGTAAAAGAGGAAAATGGCAAACCTTATAAAACCACGAGCTGGCGTGTGGTGGATAATGGTAAAGGCGGTTATACAGCTATTTTGTTTAACTTAGGGCATGACACTGCCAAACTGCAATTGTCATTGCAAAATGGTCAAGGCTTTACGATAACCGATATGATGACCAGTAACGCAATGCCGTCGTCATTTGCCATTCAATCAGAAGATGTGTTGCTGCTTGAGGTTATGCCAAACTAAGCTAGCACCGCGTTTTATCTCTAATAGGCGGGATGCCTATTAGAGAGATACAAGGCGAACATTTATGTTTGCAGACCCTGCAGAATTTTCTTTTGTAGGTGAGCATTTATGTTTGCAGAGCCTGCAAAATTTTCTTTGTAGGTGAGCATTTATGCTTGCAGAGCCTGCAAAACTTTCTTTGTAGATGAGCATTTATGCTTGCAGAGCCTGCATAATTTTCTAACCAAAAGAGCAAGACTAAAGCCTCGCCTAGCTTGTAAGGTTTTCTAACCATTCGTGTTGAAAAACATCGCCTTCAATCGGTAAATTGAGCGCTGTCATTTTTTCTTCCAATGCCGCTATTTTTTGATTGAGTTCACTCATGGTGATGGTGTTATCGTCTAATTGATAGACCTGTTGTGAGCCTTTATAACTAAACAATAAAATGCGCATGGCGCTTGGGTTGTTGTTATCGACCCCAGCTTGGATTTTTTTATGCGCTCGAGTGATCAAGTTGAGGGTTTGTTTTAAATCCCATACGTATTTTATTTCAGTTAAATAATCATGGTTTTGATAGGCTTTTAATATTTGCCAAACAATGATCATCGCCAGCACAACGCCACCTAAATTTATCCAAAAGTGAGTGCCTTCACCATCAGTAAATAGTTGAATAATTAAGGTGGATAACCCTAGGGAGAGGGTAGCAAATATCGCGATAGTACCGACAATCACTTTGTTTAAGTGTTCACGGTAACGTTGTTTATTAATGGATTTTAGTTGCATATCATTATTCGGCTAATCATTAATGGGCTAAGACTAAAGCGCGAATATAGTCTTCTCGCTCAGGCTTTATGGTTCATTGTCAGCGCTTACTCTCGACTTTGGCTCCTGCGTCGTCCTACTACCTAAGTCCCTTGAGGCAACCCCAATCACATAATAGAGCATATGCTCATGGGGATTCGAAGCTTGCCTACATGGATGTAGGTAAGGAGCGTGAGCAAGGATGCGGTAGCTTTGACGGCTTCCCCTAAAACCTGATCGCTTTGACTATAATAAAGTAACATTGAATAATAACAAGCCTTTGTTAGACAAAGGTAAAGACTTAAATAACCTCCTAAAACCAGCTAATACAAGCGGTTAGCGCATTTACTAAAACGGCTTGATTTCATGATATTGAAACGAGCCAACGCCAGCTTAGTGGCTGCTTGTTTTTCAATAGAGAACACTAAACGAGATACTTGGTTAATACCACTGCAAAGCGATTGTTTAAACGAGTTGTTATTGATTGACGCTTCGACCACGCCAACCATATAAGCGATAGCCATACTTTGTGCGAGATCGTCTGGCAGTTTTTTATCATACATCCAAGGTAATAAATGCGTTTTAAGCTGACTTGATACAAGGTTTTGGGTAATACCATACTGCATAAGATCAAAGCCAACCGCACTGCCTTTGGTTAACGGGTTTGATTTATAGAGTTTAATGGCGCTTTGTAAATCCGCAGGCGTTTGCAATTCTGTTGCATGAGATTGAGCAGAAAACAGTACTAAACTGATAAGAGCAATGACTTTGAACATATATCAAACCTTAAACATATGATGTTTAATAATAGTATACATCATATGTTTAAGGTTTGTTAATAGATCTTGGTTTTTTAAGTGATATTTCGACTCATTGCGTGTTGATTGCTTGCGGTACTAGTACCTTTTCAATTTAATTTTGATTAGTTGAAAACATTGGTGATCACTTTCACACTGAGCGCGAAGCAGTCGAAGTGTCGGTAAATTAGAAAGTAATAAGACTTCGACAAGCTCAGCCTGAAGTTGTTTATTTAATCTAAATATGGCTAAAAACATCACTAGTGATAGTAAATTATGCGAGTGATTCAACTGATCATTTCTTTCTGGGAACAGTACTAGAAATCATCTCCTTTTATCTACATTTTCCTCTTAAATTCAACAAAAGTGTCATTCACTCTTTACATGTTATTACTAAAAAGATAATCTAAATGGTAATGATTATCAATAAGGTTATTGGAATGGGAACTTGGCAAGGTTTAATGGTAAAAGGCAATGAATGCTTTAGTGCTAAATTGTGGTCAGATGCTGAATATTATTACGATCAAGCCATTGATATTCTTGATGGTATGTTACATCAAAACCCGAAAAGCATTGAAGCTATCCAAGGTTGGATTTGTGGTTACCATAACTTGTCGACTCTATTTCAAAAAACAGGTGAAATTGCTCGCGCTCAAAAGTGCTTGTTGATCCCGCATCAATCTATGATGCATATGGCACAGCGTGAAGACATTGATGATGATCAACAATTAATCGCGATACAAGCGACAAAACTGACACTGACTCCCTTATTGGAGTTTGCTCAAACATACCCAACATGTGAAGGGTGCGTTGATATGTTGATGGATCAATACAGAGCCGCGTATCAAGACAACCGAACCTTTCATTAATTACTAAGAGAAAGAGATAAGTATATGAAAACGACAATGATGCGTGTGGTGGCATTCACTCTAGTTACGTTACCCACTTTAGCTTCAGCTCACTCGGGTCACGATCACAGTGCGCCTGAATCAGGTTTAATTCACTTGGCTTGGTTAGCGCCACTGGTTATTGCCGGTGCGGTCATTTTCATCAAGCGTCGTAATAACTCAACGGATAAATAGGGTACTGTCATGATGCATAATTTGATTAAAAAGTTAGATAAGTTGGTGGGTTTCAAGCCGGTTTCTGCACATTGCGATATTCCATGCAAAATCTATGATCCGTCATCGGCGCAAATTGCTGTATTAACTATGATACGCATGGTGGACTTATTGGAGGAGTTAAATGCAAAAGAAACGCTTAATGCCAATGACCAAGCGCAGTTCTCGCGTTTGGTTGCGCAAAAAGAAGAGCATGGCCATAAAGTTAAGGAAGAAGTTCGTGTAATCTGGGGTGATTATATCAAGGCACCGCAATTAGAAAAATTTCCAGAATTACACGAATTGGCTCACAGCATCATGTTGGCCGCTTCAAAAGCTAAACAACACATTGATAAAGATGCAACATTAGAGCTACTAGCGAAAGTGAATCGATTTGCTGAAATCTTTTGGGAATCTAAAGGTGTTGCCACGTTTACGGCGACTTGTCCGTATCCACCAGCTCAGCCAGTGGTTTATCCGGATCTCAAGGCGTAAGCATAACATGCTAGGGTTTACTTTAAACCGCGTTGAAGGCGACAGTATGTCGCCTTTAATCCCTGCGGGTACTTATGTCCTATTTAAGCGCTTTTACGTTAAGAAGTGGTTAAAGGTAGGGGATTTGGTTAAAGTGAATCACCCAAAATATGGCATCATTATTAAATCCATAGTCTATAAAGATCACAATGGCTTTTATTGGCTGGTTGGTGAAAATGAATATAGTGTTACCACAGCGGAAATGGGGCCTATCAGTAAAGCAATGATTGAAGGTAAATCTTGCTTGGTTATTAAACCTAAACCTCACATTAATGGATTACCTCTTTCCTAAATAAACAATGTATTCAGCGTAATTAGTATTACGTGTCCTTTGTCTGCAACAAGAAACCTGTTAATGCGGTAATCTGGCTCGTTATATAGTCAAAGCGATCAGGTTTTAGGGGCAGGTTTCTAGTTCCAGACGAAACCTAAGTACCTACATCCATGTAGGCAAAGCCGTCAAAGCTACCGCGTCCTGCTCTCGCCCCTTACCTACATCCATGCAGGCAAGCGTCGAGACCCCATGAGCATATGCTCTATTATGTGATTGGGGCTGCCTAAATGGATTTAGGTAATAGAACGACGCAGGAGCCAAAGTCGAGAGTAAGCGCCGACAATGAACCATAAGACCTGAGCGAGAAGACTATAGTTTGCAAGCCCTGCAAACATAAATGTTCGCAGGGTTACAGTTGTAGGGCAGGATTTACTCCTGCAAATGCATAGTCAGTAAGAGTGCTCAATGTTCATCCAACAATAGTCGCTGGATCCCCTTGCTAGTATATCTTCAATTCAATCAACATAACGATAAGGTGCATACGATAGCTGATTAGCCCGCTTGTGATGAATAGGATTGAGAGCTCTGTTGCAACTGTTGGATCAGATACCTGTCTCGCGTCAAAATGGCTTTACTGTGATCGCCAAACCATTCTAAAGATGCTTCCATATTGCGGATTTGTGAGTCGGCATGTTGATTAACGTAACGCAAAAAGGATTGATAATTTACTGCACCTTCAAATAAAGGCACTATGCCTTCTCGCGAACCCGAAGCAGAGTAAACGGTCGCTGGAGCGAATACGTCCAATAAATCCGCTGAGCTAACATTTTTTAGGTGAAAGTGATTGATGTAGGGTTTTAGTATTTCTAACGCTGGGATCACGTCCGCTTTTGATTCCCACACATGCAGTACATCAAAATTTAATTGCAGATTGTCACGTGCTACCGCGGCAAATAGCTGTTGCGTTGCCGCCACAGTATCAGCAAATGTGTTGGGATGGGTTTCAATAATTAAATTCAAACCGTATTGTGCTAACCAATCACAAGATTGTTGTAGGGCACTGACAAGGCTATTGAATTGCTCGGTTGTAGTCTGTTCGCTAGCGAGTTTACCGGCGAAGGTTCTAATTTTTTTTGCCCCCCAGTGGTTAGCCAGGCGACACATGAGTTCCACTTGTTGACGTAACTCGGGTTCACTGGCATGTAACGGTAGGTAGTCGCTAAGCATGGTGGTTTTTAAACCATATGTAGCCAGCCAAGCTTGGTTGTAGTCTGGCTCGCTTGATAAGTTTTTAGCGTGTGTTCCCCATAATTCGATACCCTGAAAATGATTGGCTTGTGCCCAATGTGCGAGTTGTTCAATGGAGATCAATTGGTGCCGAAATGAAATAGTGCATATTGATAATATCATAAACTAGTCTCTGCCATTGTTTGCTTTTTAGTTAATCCGTTATGTTGAAGCCACTGTTGATATAATGACGTTAAGCGCTGTTTAATGCTGAATTCGCGCTTGTCTTGTTGGTTGAGTATTTCTTCAATTTCAGATAGCAATACCTTGTTTTCTGCGTTTTCTATCGACATACCTTCGGTGACATTGCTGGCTATTTTCATGGCGCGGAATTGGATATGCTTGTAACTGGAAACGAGTTCTTCTATTACGTCACACCAGTCTTCAAATTCAGCAAAATCTAATCCTAGCTCTAACATAAAAAATGCCAGTCCGTGTTCGTAGGCATATTTGCGTATGGCGAGTACGGGTAATTGAGTTAAGGCTTGAGTTAATGCCGAGGCATTTAATCCTGTTGCTGGCTTTGTGTGGGCATGGATAATCTTGCGCACAGCGTCTGTCATGGGGTTTGAATCTGGCTTAAAACAGGCAATAAAGTATTCGCTTATTGAGGCTTTTTCGCTAGGTTTAATGTGTTGACTATCAAATAGGTAGCCGCCTGCCACCGCATCGGATTCAATTGCGTGTAGCACTTGCTGTTTATCTTGTTCGCCTTCCCAACGGAAATCTGGATCCCACATGAACAATTTACTTGGGTCTTGCGTGTTTTCTAGCATGACATAATGTGGAAATGGATTTTGATTGAATTTATTTTCCCGTTCTGGCAAGCGGAACATATCCAGCATAACCATAATGTTTTGGCTTGCTGTTTTGTTGTCAAGTAGGGATGTTAGTGTTGCTATATTGTCGCTTTTCGAACTATGTGCTTTGTACCAAGGCTTAACTTCGACGCCGTAGAGTTTTTGAAACCACAGGCGGAAGAAATCGTGGTTTAGGCCTTCTGCGTGATAGTTAATTTGGTATTGGCTATCGACAACGACATCGGCATCCCAGACACCAAAATAGAAGGGTCTATGATCCACTAAATCATGGGCTTTAATACATTCACACAAACAGCTAACGAAGCAATGAACTTTGATATCTTCAAACTCTTCTGTTTCTTGGTTCTGTTGAGTTGACTCTGCAAGGGGAGCATCCCCTTGTATTTTGCCTTTCAAAAAGTCAGTTAAGGTTGCGACAGTGGCAAAATCCTTGGCATCTAATGCATCGTCAGGGACATTAAAATCTAGCTTTAACTCAAGGCCAATTAATAGTTGTAAGACTAAAACTGAGTCTAAATAGAGGTCTTCATTGAGGCGAGCAGTTGCACTGAATGCATCAATATTTGCTATGTTTAATTCGTAAGCGAGTACATCGTGGATCGCTTGTATAATTTCTGAATCTTGCATGATTAAAGTTTTCTTAGTTTCTTTACTACTCTGTTGATCAGAGCTCGTTTATTGGCCAAAAGGGTTAACTTGAACCAAAGAAGGTTGGCGCTGGTTTAAAGGGTTATCAATACTGGGATTGACCTGGAATATAAATCCCTAGCACTAGACTAGCGAAGCGTAAGCTTTGGTTTGCTTACCCTACTCTGGAGCAAAGCCAAAGCAGGGTAAACCTACGAAAATCGTTAACATAGCGGTATGGCTATTTAGCCAAGCTTGCTTGGTGATCCTTGGCTATCTGTTTACGATTGATTTTGCTATTGGCCATACGTGGGATGGTGTCGACGGCTTTAAGTATTTGCGGTATTTGAAACGGCGCTAATTGCTGGCTACACCATAAACGCAATTCACTGGGCTCAATGGCTGGTTCAGCGACAAAATGTAGGCAAACACGGTTTCCGGCGATGGGATCGTCTATTTTGAAAATCACGGCATCGGTTACTTGTGGATGGGTTAATATGATGTCTTCGACTTCACTCGGGTAAACATTTAAGCCAGATACAATGATGGTGTCGTCCAGTCGGGCCAGAAAATACAAATGGTTGTTAGCATCGATATAACCTAAATCTTGGGTATGGACCGTTTTAACACCGGTTGAAGTTTCAACCCGAGCAATAATTTCACTCGGTGATTGTTCATCATGACTGCAATCCAATTGCACATGTGGGAACGGCTTGCCGATATCGGTAGCACTTTGTAAATTCTGGCTAATGCTAATACAGCCCGCTTCGGAACAGCCGTATTGCTGGTATAGCTTCTCAACTCGCGGGGCGATTTGCTCAAATACTTGGTTCGACATGGTTGACCCCGATGTCATTGCCGCATGTAATTTTTCTTGTTTTGGCCACAAGCGTAATAAGCCTTGCAGCATAACGGGAGATGAGTAAAGCAAAGGGCGTTCACAGCTCTGTAAAACTTTAATTAGGTACTTGGGGTTAATGCTGTTAACTATTCTAGGCTCGACACCGCGGGCCAGCGCTACCATCACTCCACAGATAAGGCCATAAGAATGCGTGACAGGACAAGCGATAACGGGTGTCATATTGTTAGCATCAGTAAAGGCTTGACGATAGCTAGCTATTTCAATGTCGATATCCGCCCAGCTGCGTAAAATACACTTAGGCTCACCTGTGGTGCCAGAGCTCATTTGAATAATACCGGCATTCGCTCGTGTCAGTTGGTCGTTATCTACTCGGTTGTGCAATTCTATTTGTTGTTCAATGCCACCGTAAATGAGTAAGCCACAGCCGGCTTTTTCAGCCATACGTTGCGCAGTGTCCAATGGAATACTAGGATGGATAGGCATGGCGGATATGCGTTGTGACTTTAGGTAATAACACAAGGTTAACCAAATAAAGTTATCTTCAACACAAACCGCAATGGCTTCTTGTTCGTTAATTAATGAGTATGACGAGTACGATGCTTGCTGTTGGTTAAAATCAGCTTTGGTATAAAAATCGTCGTTTATGTTAAGCATGCGCTTCTCCGTCGTGTATGACTTGTTTTGTTTCTTGTTGCGGTGTTTTGTCTAATTGCTTGGAAAGCCTGTGGGGTGTGGTGCCAATTGGGTTATGAACTAGGTGATGATATTCAGCTGCACGTCTACCATCGAATTTTTTCTTCAGCAAAGATTCTGTTTTTATCTCAGCTTGATAAATATCCATCTGGTTTAAGCGTTGTTCTGAGGTTAATCCTGATGCTTGGTAGTCTGCAAAACACTGATCAATAATTCGCCAAAAGTCGGCCTCAGCAAATTGATAATAATCTTCTAGTAAAACCTCTAAATCAGCTAAGTTAAAGACAAATAGGGTGTCGATAATTAATTCACGCAAGGCTTCAACGTCTGACATCCAATAATATTGATCGGGTTTGGCGGTGGCGTACTCGGCTTCGAATTCGCTAAAAATCGGCGCGATTTCCGGTTGCGCTAAATAGTCGTGCACGTACTCAAGGCTTTCATGAAAATCGCGCACAATCACTTTACAAGGCCAGCCTTGCTCATGTTGCAATAACATGTTTTGTCCATGGGCTTCTATACCAATGCCATGATGAACCAATAGGTGCCAGATAGGTAATATCGCGGTTTCGACTAATTGTTTAAGCCACTTCTCACAACCATGTTGTCTTATCCAAGGTTCAATAAATGGGGCATTGTCTTGTTCAATTAATGTCAGGGCGACAAAAGGAATAACCTTGTTTTCAGGGCAATAGTTAGCCAGGCTCTCACGATATATTGCACCTAAATGACCATCTAATTCGCTTATCCATTGTTGCGTTTGCTCAGTGTCATTTTCCGGTCGAATGCCTGCATATTCAGGTAATAGCACCATCTTTTGTTGTAAGTAACTATCTTGTTCAGTTAGTGCAACAAGCCATTTTGAAAGTACTGGAGCGGTGCAAAATGAATGACTTTCAATCGAACGCAACGACGAGGTATTAACCATGTTTAACGGTAATTTAATGTTGGCTTTTTTAGGGTGACTAATATTGAATAAAGTACGCACTGAGATCCCTGCTTGATACAGATCTCCCGCCGAACCTAAATAAATAACTTGTTTTTCAACAATCGCTTGTTGCAGCTTGTCTTTTAAATTATGCCACTGCCATGGATGGATTGGCATCAAAGAGAAGGCTGCGCCATCATTTGTTTGTTTGGCGACTTCTTGAAGGAGAAAGTCGTATGTTTCTGTACCAAGCTCTTTGATCCAAAATGCTTGCTCCGAACCAAGGTCAAAACGACGTTTTAAATAACAACGACGAATAGCCAACCAATCTAATCGAAAGGTATTGCCAAATTCAGGGCCGTAAATTTTGTGATCTTGCTCAGTAAACCCAGTTCTTGCTTTAAAGCAAGGGTGGTATGGGTGACCTTCATCAATTGCACTTTCCAACTGATGGTAATTAAGTTGGCGGCGGTCGTTAACGCGAGGCAAATATTGGTCATTGTACAAACACAGTTTTATGGTTTGCTGTAGTTCACCTAGCAGTCTTTGTTTTACATCGGTTGTTGTCGGCAAATCTTCTACTAGTTCAAGTAAGCCAACGGCTTGCCATTGCGGATCATGGTTTTGCGATAAAGGCGCAAATAGCATTTGTTGAGCATTAAGCCTTACGCGACTAAAGCCTGATATTTTCCCTGCTAAGCAGTATTGATGTTGGCCTAAACTGAACGTGAACAAGCCTTGTTGGAAGCTATATTCACAAATTTTTTCGAACAACAAGGCTTCCAATAACTGACGAATAACACGATTAGTAATAATTTGGTGTGGTAAATTACTTGCACTGTCATCGGTGAGCGTTTGATTATGCTGATTCAAGTGTCACCTCGTTTTCTTTGTTTTTACCTTCTTCAGTTTCTTCACCGACATCATCACCAGCTTTTAGGCGAGACATGGCCTTTTGATGAAAATCAAAAATTGGGTTGCGTATATCTGTGTATACCGCCAGCTCTTGTTCGGCTTCTAATTCATCGACATCTTCCACTCGCGTCAGTAGGTTAGCTTTGCATGGAATCGTTGCTTTATTAAAAAGTTGTTCGATAAAGTGCACACCCACACCATTTAGCTCGGTTTTAAGCTGAGTTAATTTGCGGTAACACCGCTCGAGTAATGCTAATTCTGAGACTAGCCCATCCTGTCCTAAACGGCTGATCACTGAGAACAGTTGATTGATAAACAAGTAGTAACCTACCCGATCGGCGATGGCATCATCGTCGTAGAAAAGGTCTAAATTTTGATTTAAGCTTGGTTCGCGTTGCAGTAACTGTTCGCGCATACTTTGAGAAAGATAAAACCCTTGGTTGTCACGATAATAATATTGACTGGGTCGGTTATTGCTGATGGTTATCAGCGAGTTTTGCTGGTGAGCCTCTAGTGCAACACCATGACTGTCGTAAAGTCTGATTGCCGGGTCAATTGCACAATGCCAGTAGCAGTCAAACCAGAGTTGAGCTGCCGTGTTTAAGCTCTTTTTTTGCTCTTGAGCCAATGCCTCGACTTGTTGAGTGAGCTTTGTTTTGCACCCCGCGAGTATAGGTTCTTGAACTAAAGCGGCAATGGATAAGGTAGCGCGTTGATTAATAGCATTTTCGGTAAAAGGGTTTTGTCTAATAATGGTTTCAAAACCACTTTCTTGCATTCCCGGTAATTTAACCGTGATATAGGCAGGATCTTCTATCATGGCAAATTGCGGGTATTTTTCCGAAAAATCGCTTTGCGCTAATAGCTTGCCAACATTGAGCCCTGGCTCTAATTCATGCGCTTTATTTTTACGTAGTGAATTAGTGATTTTTACCGGTATAGACAGCTTAATCATATAGTTGAGTTCAGCACAATATAGTGTGCGAACCGACGATGTAGGGGTAAATTTTTTCCCCATAACGCCTAAATCTTCGATTAAACCTTCTCGGAGTAATTGCTGTATATAGTCTTGATGCTGTAACCAATGGGCTTGCAGTGGATGCACAGGGACGAGTTGTTTATCAACATCAATTGCGTCGCAGTCTACTTCTGCGATTTGATTAATAATTTGTTCTACGCTTTGCTCAATCAGTGAGTTTTGTTGCAGTAGTTGGCGAGATACGGCAAAAAAATGTAGCGCAAAACTCGCTTTTAACTCAGGCGTGTAATTTTTATGTTGCCATGAATGAATGCCTTGACGCGACTTGGGCGTCGGGTGCAGCCAATGGCCAAACAGTAACGATTGTTCTGATTCGATAAAGCCCAAATGGTCAAGAGCACTGTCGTTTTGCCGTTGCACCAAATATTCTTGCATAATTTGATGGCTTTCCAACGTTCTGTTTAATAGCTCTAACTTTTGGCTAGCAGCTTTTCGGTTACCTTGGCTTTTGGCATAAATATTGTCGATCATCATTACAATGACAGATACAGAATCAACGCGTTGCCAATCCCAAGGATTTTGCTGTTTTCGATAAACATTGGTAACTAAGTGCCGGCCGACAATAGACCGATAACTAACACCTATTCCTAAGGTGATACCCAATTCGATTAGCTGTAGTTCTAATACATAAGGTTCATCATGTTCCAGTGAGATCCCCGTTTGTCGTTGCCAGTTGTCAGCGATATGCCAAACTCCCGGATCAACTTCTCTTATGTAGCAATTAGCAAAGGCTTGGAAAGACGCGTTTTCTGCTAGTCGGTTTGCCGTATGGGGCATGATAATGCACTCCTAAAACGTTAGGCACGGGTAATTTTTACCGAATCTTAATGATATCAATTATCATTATCAAATTTGTTTACAATTGTTACTAATGCCTTTTTAAGGTGAAATATTTTGTTTTGTTTAGTTTTCAATTTAAGGGGGTGTAGTTGCTTGGAGGGGCAACATTTTGTTGCCCATTAAATATTTAGTGACTACGATTTACACCTTGATGGCTGTCGTAAATTATTAGGCCGATACTGATAACAGAAATAGCCAGCCAGTATGAATGCACACCATTCAGCTAAAGGAAAGGCGATGATAAATGAAAAGTCGTTAATTGGGTTGGGTACAGGTAACCAAATCGGCATCCAATAATACAAAAGTACTAAGAGTCCTGCAGGTAAAATGAGTCCGCGTGATATAGCAATGAGAGCTGAAGGTTTGGGCTGGTGGATCGCAGTTAAATAGCAGGTCAGGACAATGTTAGTACCGTTTATCAAAAATAGTGGTAGCAACAGGGGAATAAGCTGACTACTGACTTGGGCAATTTGTTGCTCTTGCTCGCTGACAAACCAAGCTAAAATTGTTGAAGGCCAAAACGTTAAAACAGTAACAATGAACAAGCCTAAGCTGATAGAGCTGGCAATTGCCGTGGATAAAAATTGGTGAACGCGCTTTAAATATTGAGCGCCGTAGTTTTGACTAATAACCAAGTGCAATGCATCGGCTAAACCATAACTCATCATGATGCTTAAAAATATAAAGTAATTGACTAAGGTGAATGCAGCGACACCGTCGACGCCTAAACGGGCAATGAGTAAAGCATTGAGAATAAAGAAAATGATACCTACAGAAATCTCACCAATAAATTCGGATAAGCCGTTGTAGGCCGATTGTCGCAACAAATGCCAACGACCTTGTACAAGATTAAATTTTAAGGTGCGTTGTCGACTTAAAAAATAGCGACTCAATACTAAAAACTGTACCGTTTGCGCGATAGCAGTTGCCCAAGCTGCACCAGCTAAACCCATATCAAGGTATAAAATAAACCAAGCATCTAATGCAATATTCAGTGCGGCTCCTGTGACTAGGGCACTGGTTGCGAGTATTGGATGGCCATCGGCACGCACAAAGTAATACAGTACCATGGTTGTGAGTTGCAAAATAAAAACCCAACGAATAATGCCGAAATACTCTTTAGCTAAAGGTTGGATTGATTCAGGAATATTTAATAAAGCAAAAAGTTGTGATTCAAAAACCAAACTAATTAACGCGAACAAAAGGTTAATGGTGGCAGCCGCAATCAGTGATTGGCTGAAAATATCACTGGCGGTATGTGTATCGTCTTCACCTATAGCTTTTCCAGCGGATACCGCCCCCCCTATCGCGAGCATTATTGCAATGGCAATAAGCAATGTGAACAAAGGAACCATTAATGTGATTGCAGCCAGTGCGTTTGCCCCTACCGCGTTGCCAACAAAAAATCCATCAATTAAATTTGCGCTAGTAATGGCAATTAGCCCAATAACTGACGGTAAAACATAGTAAAAAAAAGTGGAGACAATTCGCCCTGTTAAGGCGGGATTGTGAGTCGACATGGTAAATTCTCTAATTTTTGTTGTTGCTGGCAGCGGTCATTAGCGCAACTAAGCTTGTGAAAAGGCGCTAGTATAATTTGTAAATTATAACTTGCAAATGATATTCATTATCATTATCGTATGTGCGTGATTATAGAGTGTTAGATAGGGGGATATTTTGACCGTTACACGCCTATTGGTCATTGAGCAAGATAAAGTGTTCAGTGATCGGATGTCGGGTGTATTACGCGGACAAGGATATGAAGTGACTCAGTGTTTTGATAGTCAACAAGGATTGACTGCTGCTTTAAGTAAAAATATTGACCTTATTTTACTTGATGCCTCGCTACCGACAATTGAAGGTTTATCGTTGCTACAGCGTATACGTATTAGTATTCCAATTCCTATTATGGTGTTATCGGCTGAAAATTTGGAGCAAAGCCGAATTGAATATTATCAACAAGGCGCTGATGACTTCATCGCTAAACCGGCCAATATGATTGAAATTTTATTACGAGTGAAGGCCGTTCTTAGACGAACTTTTGAGCAAGAAAATAAAAATAGCAGTGTATTAGATGTTGATCAACTCACCTTAGTGAGAGCTCAACAACAGGTGATGTTTAACGGTGATCATCTTGAATTTACCCCTATTCAATTTCGCTTGTTGTGGGTACTTGTCGAAAATCGTTATCAAGTCATGAGTAAGCCTTACTTGTACCAAGCTGTGCTCGATCGCGCGTTCAGCCGCTATGATCGCAGTTTAGATATGCATTTAAGTCGTATTCGTAAAAAGTTGGTTGAAATGGGTATGGCGGCCGATCGCTTAGCCACGGTTCATGGCAAAGGTTACCGATTTGCATAGAGCCCGCTGGGATCACTGCAAAACGAGGCTGTTAAAAGTAACAGTTGTAAAAATATTATCTTTTTTGCGATTAGTCCTAACAATGGCGCTGATAAATTGTCATCAGCTTTTAAAACAGGCAAATAACGGATGAATGGTTAACGCCGCGTATTTTGCTTTTTTACAGTTTAGTAGGGTTAGCAATGAGTATTATAAACCAAGTTCAATCACAACAAACTGCGAAATTTAAGGTTATTGCCGCAATCAATAACTTGGATAGCAGCAGAATGATAAAGCGTTTATGTAAACACTATTCGCATAAAGTCGACGCTGGCTGGAACCAAAACCAAGGCTATATTCAGTTTGCAATGGGGTTTTGTGATCTACAAGCAAAACCTGAGCATTTGACCTTAACTTGTTGGGCCAATTCGCAAGCAGAACTTGAAGAAATAGCCCAATGCGTGGCACGGCATTTTGCCCGATTTATCAAGCAACCTGAAATGCAACTGACATGGAATTCACCTATATGCGAAACCTAGGTTCTATTTATCACGTGTAAATGACTTTTATATTTAAGTTGTTATTAACCATTGATTAGAAAATAGGTTTTGTTGGTCATCAAAGCCCATTAGATCTATATTGTATTGAAAAGCTAAGGTTTCCATTTTATACACGATCTCTTTAAATTTAATACTTTCCATAAATTGATGGGATTTTTCAGATTGATAATGAAATACATAAGCTATTCTGCTGTTTGATACCATGTAAAATAAACAGCGATCTGATGTGGGTGGTGAAATTAACCTGTTTGTTAACCACCTATTCCAGTAGGCTTTAGTTGATTTTTTATGAACAGCGGGCTTTGTTGATAAGGGAAAAATACTAGGTTTTAAATGGGTGTGTCTATGCCCTATAGGTGGATTTGGCCTCGCCGTTGCAATATCTTTCCCAATTCTAGGGTTGTAGCCGTTAAACCAATAATCTTTGAAATCATCTATATAAGATTTCAAAAGGGCGTCTTTTTTACGTTCGTTATCTATCTCTGTTGTTAGTATTACCTTCCCTTGGTATAGCAAAAGTATTAAGCCTCTACCAAACCTAATTTATTAGATGCCAAGGTGTTTCTAACTAAACGAGAAGAGATAAGTCTTTGACGTGTCTCACTAGATATAGGTAATGATTTTCTATGCAAATTCCTAGATGCCTTATGGGTACTAGGCTTGTTGCAATTCATTATCTTTCTAACATAAAAACTCATGATTTACCCCACTGATAAAACTTGATTTAATTATATGTTATCAGCAGCAACCTATCAAATTTGTTTATAAATTACATTCTGTAAATAATATTTTCATAACGGGCGTCTGGTCTAGGTTCCTTTTATTACTTAAATTATTTTTTTACCCAAGTTTCTTGACCGCTGTAGGTATAAATAAGTCTTACTGTTTTATCTGTGGTTAATAATAAGGTGTATTTGATAAACCGGCCATTTGAAGCCCAATGTACATTGAAAGACAGGGCTTCGCCATTGTACTTCACTTCATAGATTTCGGCTTGCTCGCCATCATCAGAATCAACCACAGATACCTTATAGTCCTCTTCTTCTTTGGTAATTGAAATGACAATATCTGAGTACATATCTGCGGGAACCCAGTCACCGACGAGTGGGTCGTTTGATTTTAATGGGACGATTTTGTTCATGTAAACATTGCAGGTAGTTAGCCGAATAAACGCGATTATATATCAATAAATATGGCTAAAGAGTAACAGTTGTAAATTTAATATCTTTTTATCAGCCAATCCTAACAATAGACCTAATTAAAAATAATTATCATTTACATAACCGATTAAAACGTTGCTAGTTAGGTTTACAGCATCGTTTTAACAGGTCTGGAGTCGTTAAAATTGTCTAGCGTAATTAATATACCCAGCTTCAAATCTTCTCAATGGACAATTGAACAAGCTGATAACTTGTATGGCGTCAATCATTGGGGAGGTGATTACTTTTCAATTAATTCATGCGGTGACGTGGTGATTAATAACCCGCATGACGGCGATGTACATCCCATTTCGATCATGAAAATCATCGAAGGTATGCAAGATCGCGAGCTACAAATGCCAGTATTATTGCGTTTTGAAAATATTCTTGATCAAAGCATTAGCAAGCTTAATGAAACTTTTCAGCAAGTGATAAATAAAGTGGGTTATCAAAATAAATACCAAGGTGTTTATCCGATAAAAGTCAATCAACAAGCGCAAATTGTTGAAGAGATTGCCCAGTTTGGCGCACGTTACAATCATGGTTTTGAGGTTGGCAGTAAAGCCGAAATGATTGCCGCATTGTCTACCATTGAAGCCACTGACAGTTTAATTATTTGCAATGGCTACAAAGACCAAGAGTTTATCGAGTTAGGATTAGAAGCAATAAAGCTTGGCTATAAATGCTTTTTTGTGATTGAAACCTTAACTGAATTGCCGATTATTGTTGAGCGTAGCCAAGCATTAAATATACGCCCGCATTTAGGGGTTAGAGCAAAAATGACCTCACAAATTAGTGGGCATTGGGGAGCAACTAGCGGCGAGCGCAGTGTATTTGGTTTAAATTCAAATCAGTTAATTAAAGCCGTTGATTACCTTAAACAGCACGCCATGTTGGATTGTCTTGAACTATTGCATTGTCATTTAGGTTCGCAAATTCCTAATATTCGCGATATACGTGGCGGTGTGGTAGAAGCCTGTCGATATTATGCCGATTTGTGTAATGAAGGCGCGGCCTTAGCCTATATTGATTTAGGCGGTGGCTTAGCAGTGGACTACACTGGTCGTCAATCAGCCTCAGGCCAAAGTCGCAATTACTCGTTAACTGAATACTGTGAAGATATTGTTGACACCATTAAAGCTACACTCGATCAACAAGGATTACCGCACCCTGTTATTGTGACTGAATCGGGTCGAGCAACCGTGGCTTATACCTCGGTTTTGCTATTTAATGTATTGGATGTGGTCGATTTTGAACCAGAAAGTTTGCCGCAAGCTAGTGATAACGAACATCAATTGCTGAAAAATATGCGTGAGATATTTACGTATATGAAACCACAACGTGTACAGGAATGTTACAACGATGCTCAGTACTATCGCGATGAAGTACGAGAGTTATTTAAGCGTGGGCAAATAGACTTACGTATGCGCTCGGTAGCCGAAACTTTGTATTTTAGCATTTTACATGAGATTAAAAATACCCTAGCAACAATGGAGCGCATGCCGCAGGAGTTAGCAGGGTTAGCCGATTCGTTAGCGGATATTTACTACGGTAACTTTAGTTTATTTCAATCTTTGCCAGATAGTTGGGCTATCGATCAATTGTTCCCGATTGTGCCGATCCATCGTTTAAATGAAGAGCCAACCCGCCGCGCTATGTTGGCTGATATTACCTGTGATTGCGATGGCAAAATAGAAAAGTTCGTAGTCGACCAAAAGGTAGAAAAAACCTTGCCTCTGCACAGTGTAGAGCAAGACCAAGAATACTATTTAGGCGTATTTTTAGTTGGCGCGTATCAAGAAACTCTAGGCGATTTACATAATCTATTTGGTGACACCAATGTCGTCAGCGTGCGCTTAAATGCCGACTCAAGTTTTGAGTTTGTTAAAGAAGTGCATGGCGACACAATAGAAGACGTATTAAGTTACGTGGAATACCAACCACACGAAATTAAAACCCGTTTTCGTAACAAGGTAGAAGCGGCAGTGCGTGAAGGTAAAATTAGCGCGCGTGAGCGTCAGCATATGATCAAAACCTTTAATGCCAGTATGCAAGGCTATACCTACTACGAAAAAGAAGAAGCCGAAACCCAACAGAATTCACAAAACGTAAGAGCAATATCATGAGCAAAGTTGTTATTATCGGCGCCGGTGGCGTCGGTCAAGTAGTTGCACATAAATGTGCCCAGTTACCGGATATTTTTACCGATATTACATTAGCCAGCCGCACTGAATCTAAATGTCAGGCGATTGCCGAACAAATTAAACAAAGCCAAGGTCGTGAGATCGCGACAGCGCAAGTCGATGCTGACAATGTACCTGAATTAGTCGCATTACTTAACGAGATCAAGCCTGCGCTAGTGATTAATGTCGCTTTGCCATACCAAGATTTAACCATTATGGATGCTTGCTTAGAAGCCGGTGTTCATTACATGGATACCGCAAATTATGAGCCGCTTGATACCGCAAAATTTGAATACAAGTGGCAGTGGGCTTATCAGGAAAAATTTAGCAAAGCGGGGTTAACCGCATTGCTAGGGTCAGGTTTTGATCCGGGCGCGACCAATATGTTTACCGCGTACATTGCCAAACACTATTTTGATGAAATTCATACGCTAGATATTATTGATGTTAATGGCGGTGATCATGGTTATCCGTTTGCTACTAACTTTAACCCTGAAATCAATATTCGCGAAGTGACTGCCGAATGTCGCCATTGGCAAAATGGTGAGTTTGTTAGCACGCCAGCCATGTCGACTCAGCAAAGTTTTACCTGTCCTGATGAAGTCGGTACATATAATATTTACCGTATGTACCACGAAGAGCTGGAATCGTTAACCAAACATTATCCGAGTTTGAAAAAAGCTCAATTTTGGATGAGCTTTGGTGACAGTTACCTTAAACACTTAGAGGTATTGGGTAATGTCGGTATGACAGGCATTGAACCGATTGAATTTCAAGGTCAGCAAATAGTACCGATTCAGTTTTTAAAAGCGTTGCTACCCGACCCATCAACGTTAGGTCCGCGTACCCAAGGCAAAACCTGTATAGGGTGCGTGGTGACAGGTATAAAAGATGGTAAAGAAAAAACGGTTTATGTATATAATGTCAAAGACCACCAAGATTGTTATCAAGAAGTGCAATCTCAAGCCATTTCCTACACCACGGGTGTCCCTTGTATGATTGGCGCTAAGATGATCTTAGAAGGTCGTTGGCAAAAGCCTGGTGTTTGGAATATGGAACAACTCGACCCTGATGCATTTATGCAAGATATGAATGCCTATGGATTACCTTGGAAGGTGATTGAAAACCCAGATTTTGATTTGTTAAATTAAACTGATTGTAGGCGAGTTTCACTTAACGCAGCCTGTTACTGCTGATATAGCATTCACTATGCTAAGAAGCGCGCCTACAAATGTTGTTAAACCGTTTCAGTTATCTTTCCTATGATGAATAGCAAAACATTCCATACATTCGATCCTAGTCGTGTTCCGTCGCCATGCTTTGTGGTCGACGAAGTCGCCGTTGAAAACAACCTAAAAATATTGGATCGCGTGCAACAAGAGTCGGGCGCTAAAATATTATTAGCACTAAAAGCTTTTTCCATGTTTAGCCTAGCGCCGCTAATTAGCCGTTATTTGCACGGCACCTGCGCCAGTGGTTTGCATGAAGCAAGGTTAGGCCGTGAAGAGTTTTCTACACAAGAGCAATATCGCGAAGTTCATACCTTTAGTGCGGCTTATACCGAGGCCGATTTGACCGAGATTTTACAGATTTCGGATCATGTAGTGTTTAATTCGTTTGGTCAGTGGCAACGTTTTCAACCCTTAATCCAAGCGGCGAAACAGCAACGGCCTGAACTGGAATTTGGTCTTAGGGTTAACCCTATGCATTCCGAAGGAGCCGAGCCTATTTATGACCCTTGTGCTCCTGGCTCGCGCTTAGGTATTCCATATCCTGAATTTAAGTCGAACTCGCTTGACGGTATTAGCGGTATTCATTTTCACACCTTATGTGAGCAGGCATTTGAGCCATTGGAACGCACATTAGATGTGATAGAACAGCAATTTGCTGATCTACTGCCGCAACTTAAATGGGTAAATTTTGGCGGTGGTCATCACATAACCAAGCCTGATTATAACGTTGCAGGTTTAATTGCCCGCATCAAAGCGTTTCAAGCCAAATACAATGTACAAGTTTACTTAGAACCGGGTGAAGCGATTGCAATACATACTGGGGTGTTGGTGAGCGAAGTATTGGATTTGACTTACAACACCTTAGATTTAGCCATACTGGATACCTCGGCGACTTGTCATATGCCAGATACCTTAGAAATGCCGTATCGTCCTGATGTGTTTGGCGCAGGAGCAGCCCAGCAACATGCTTATACCTATCGTTTAGGAGGGCAAACCTGTTTGGCAGGTGATGTGATCAGCGATTATTCATTTAGCGAGCCGCTACAAATTGGCCAGCGTTTAATGTTTGATGATATGGCACATTATACTATGGTTAAAACCTCAACCTTTAACGGCATCGGCTTACCTGCTATTGCAATTTGGAACTCGAAAACAGATGAAGTGCGGGTTGTTAAACAGTTCGGTTATGAAGATTTTAAAGGCCGCTTGTCTTAGGCCTGTTTCCTTCTATTCTTCCATTGTAGAGCCGAATTTATTTCGGCTAACCCAATATTTGCCGATGTAAAATCAACTCTACGATTGGCGAATGGTTGTAGATCCGTTGTAGGGCCGAATTTATTTCGTCTAACCCTATATTTGTCGATGTAAAATCAACCTCAAGATTGGCGAATGGTTGTAGATCCAAGGGCCGAATTTACTTCGGCTAACCCAAGGTTTGTTGATGTAAAATCAACTCTACGACTGGCGGAAGCTAATAGAGCCGCGCGCTTTAAACTTCAGCCAAGCTCTCGTTGATAAATCTGACGCTAGCGTGACGGCAACCATCATGGTAATGCTACTGATTAAATTGAGCTGCTGTACACCGAATAACATTAATCCCCAACCTAAATATAACCAGTGGATCACGTAAAACAGAGTGACGTTTTGACTCCAAAAATAGAGTAACTGATAAAGGCGATTAGGGGGCGTAAGGTTGACTAACTTATGACAAAGGCTAAGCCAAATAAGCACGAAGCCACAGATCATAATAGTTGCTCCAGGCCCTGCGCGCATATAGGTTGCCATGTGAAATTTAACATCCAAGGCTGTCACCAAAATACCGCTCATTAGCACAACTAAACCGACCGCACTGGTTTTAGCAAATAGGGCATTAATATTGTTACAAGACTTAAGCTGTGTACCTAAAACCATGCCGAGAATAGGATAGGCTAGCCAGGGTAGCAATGGGAACATCGCGCCTTGGTGCTTATTGCCCCACAACAGTTTTAAAGCCTCATCAACCCATAAATAACCTGTTGTCAGATCCCATAGATAAGGTGAAGTTAAAATGATCAACGCTGCAA